>NZ_JABBFX010000001.1:2400000-2757554 GCF_012927085.1 Ramlibacter agri
GGCCTGGACGTCTGCAGCATGTACGGCACCACCGAGATCGGCGTGGTGCTGGCCAGCTACCCCGGCGCGCCGGACTTCCCGGTCAAGCGCGGCTCGCTCGGCAAGGCGGTGCCCGGCACGCGCGTCGAAGTGCACGACGCCGAAGGCCGCGTCTGCCCGCCCGGCGTCACTGGCCAGCTGATGGTGCTGCGCAAGGGCGCATGGATCCCGACCAAGGACCTGGGCCGCACCGACGAGGACGGCTACTACTACCACGGCGGCCGCGCCGACGACGTGATCATCTCCGCCGGCTGGACCATGAGCGCGGTGGAGATCGAGAACGTGCTGCTGATGCACGCGGACGTGCTGGAAGCCGCCGTCATCGGCGTGCCCGACGAACTGCGCGGGCTGGTCGTCAAGGCCTTCATCGTCAGCGACCGCCGCGCCTCCGACGCCTTCGTGCAGGAGGTGCAGGACCTGGTGCGCAACAAGCTGAGCCAGCACGAGTACCCGCGCCACGTGGCCTTCGTGGCCGAACTGCCCAAGACCCCCGCCGGCAAGGTGCACCGCAAGGTGCTGCGCGAACGCGAAGCCGCTGCCGCCGCCCACTGACCCCCGAACCGATTCAACCAGAGGAGACAACGATGTCCGCCCCCCAGCAACGCACCTTCCCCAAGATCACCGAGAGTGGCCTCGACGAGCTCCGCCAGCGCATCGGCGTGAAGATCGGCCAGACCGCCGAACCCTGGTGCCATGAAGCCACGCGCGACAACATCCGCCACTACGCGCACGGCATCGGCGACGACAACCCGCTGTGGTGCGACCCCGAGTACGCCGCCAAGACGCAGTACGGCGGCATCATCGCCCTGCCCAGCTTCCTGTTCGCCACCAGCCGCATCGTGTCGGGCTACGTCGGCGGCCTGCCGGGCGTGCACGCCATGTGGTCCGGTTCCGACTGGACCTGGCACAAGCCGGTGCACCGCAACGACGAGATCCGCACCGAGGCCTACCTGAAAGACCTGGTGGAGCACCAGACGCGCTTTGCCGGCCGCGCCGTGCAGCAGATCTACCACGTGGACTTCTTCAACCAGGGCGGCGACAAGGTGGCCGAGGCCGACAGCTGGTGCTTCCGCACCGAGCGCGACCACGCCCGCGAGCAGGGCACCAAGTACAGCGAAGTGCGCGCCCGCGAGCCGCGCCGCTACACCGACGAGGAACTGGGCGAAGCCTACAAGCTGTACCGCGGCGAGCAGGTGCGCGGCGCCACCCCGCGCTACTGGGAAGACGTGGCCGTCGGCGACGAACTGCCCGTGATGTTCAAGGGCCCGATGACGGTGACCGGCTTCATTGCCTACGCGCAAGGATGGGGCGGCCTCTACATCCGTGCCAACAAGCTGGCCTGGAAGCTGATCGACCAGCACCCGGGTGTCGGCATCAAGAACCGCTTCGGCATTCCGGACGTGCCCGAGCGCGTGCACTGGGAAGAGGACTTCGCGCTGGAAGTGGGCGCGCCGGGAGCCTACGACTACGGCCCGGAGCGCACCTCCTGGCTGACGCACCACCTGACCAACTGGGCCGGCGACCGCGGCTTCCTGCACAAGGCCAGCTGCAAGATCCGCCGCCACAACCCGGAAGGCGACATGCTGTTCATCAAGGGCTCGGTCAAGCGCAAGTTCGTCGAGAACGGCCAGCACATGGTGGAGATCGAACAGGAAGCGCGCAACCAGGACGACGAACTGTCGGTGGTGGGCAGCGGCGTGGTGATCCTGCCTTCACGGGCCTGAACGCCATGACCGCCACGGGGCGTGGCGGCGCGCTGGCCGGCCTGCGGGTGGTGGACCTCACCCGCGTGCTGGCCGGCCCGTTGTGCACGCAGATCCTGTCGGACCAGGGCGCGAGCGTCGTCAAGATCGAGCCGCCCTCGGGCGACGAGACCCGCACGCTCGGCCCGCCTTTCGACGAGGCGGGGCAGGCGGCCTACTTCACCGCGCTGAACCGCGGCAAGCAGTCCATGAGCCTGGACCTGTCGCGGCCCGAGGCGCAGGAGGTGCTGCATCGCCTGCTGGCCGATGCCGACGTGCTGGTGGAGAACTTCCTGCCCGGCACCATGGAGCGCTGGGGCCTGGGCTACGAGCAGGCGCTGGCCGGGCGCTATCCGCGCCTGGTGTACTGCGCCATCTCGGGCTTCGGCGGTGACGGCCCCCTGGGCGGCCTGCCAGGCTATGACGCCGTGCTGCAGGCACTGTGCGGCCTCATGAGCATCAACGGCGACGAGGAGAGCGGCGCCACGCGCCTGGGCATCCCGATCGTCGACCACCTCACCGGCTACGTGGCGCTCACCGGCATCCTGATGGCCTTGAATGCGCGGCATGCCAGCGGGCGCGGCCAGCGCGTGGAAGCCACGCTCTACGACACGGCGCTGAGCCTGCTGCTGCCGCACGCGGCGAACTGGTTCGCGTCGGAGGCCGCGCCGAAGCTGCTGGGGAGCGCGCACCCCAACATCGCGCCCTACGACAAGTTCCGCGCGCAGGACGGCGAGGTGTTCATCGGCATCCTCAACGACGGCCAGTTCCGCCGCTTCTGCGCGCACCTGGGCGCGGAACAGCTGCCGGCCGATGAGCGCTTCGCCAACAACCGGGCGCGCGTGACGAATCGCGCCGCGCTGAAGCGCGAGATCGAAGCGGCGATTGGCGGCCGCGCGAGTGCGCCCCTGTGCGAGGCGCTGATGCGCGCCGGCGTGCCGGCCGGCCGCGTGAGCTCGGTGCCGCAGGCGCTGGAGCACCCCCACAGCGCGCACCGCGACATCGTCGTGCGCCGCGGCAGCTACACCGGCGTGCGCTCGCCGATGCGGTTGCATGGCACGCCCGGCACGCCGGGTGAAGCGCCGCCCGCCTTTGCGCAGCACGCCGACGAAGTGCTGGAACGACTGGGTTTCGACGCAACGGCGCGCGAGCGCCTGCGCGAAAGCGGCGCCGTGCCCGGTCACTAGCATCCGCCCCGCAACGAAGCATTGCCTATACACACACAAAGGAGACAAGCATGCGAATCGTGAAAGTCCTTGCCGCGGCCTGTGCGCTGCTGGCGTCCGTGGCTGCCCCGGCCGAGACCTGGCCGTCCAAGCCGATCAAGATCATCGTTGCCTACACCGCCGGCCAGGGGACCGACGTGGCGACCCGCTATCTCGCGGAGCAACTGTCCAAGGACCTCGGCCAGCCGATCGTCATCGACAACCGCGGTGGCGCCGGCGGCAACGTCGGCACCGAGCTCGCAGCCAAGGCCGCGCCGGACGGCTACACGCTGACCATGGGCACCAATGCCACGCACGTGCTCAACCAGTTCCTCTATCCCAAGCTGGGCTTCGACCCGGAAACGGACTTCGAGCCGATCGCGCTGGTGGGCACCTTCCCGATGGTGGTGGCGGTCAATGCGCAATCGCCGTTTCATTCCGCGGCGGACCTGGTGAGCGTCGCGCAGCGTGACCAGCGCTCTGCCGACATCGCCATGCCCAGCACCACGGCGCGCCTGGTCGTGGAACTGCTGAAGGAACGCGCTTCGGCGCCCTTGTTCGGCGTGCCGTACAAGGGTTCGAGCGGCGCGATGACCGACGTGATCGGCGGGCAGCTGCCGGTGATCGTCGACACGCCGACGGCCTTGCGGCCGCACCTGGCGGCGGGCAAGGTGCGCGCGGTGGCCGTGACTTCCGGCAAGCCCAGTGGCCTGGTGCCCGGCGTGAAGCCGGTGGCGGAGCAGGGTTTCGCCGGCTACGAGGTGATCGCCTGGAACGCGCTCTATGCGCCCAAGGGCACGCCGGCCAACGTGATCGCGACCTTGAACGCCGCGATCAACAAGGCGCTGGCGCGGCCCGAGACGCGGCAGAAGCTGCTGGACCTGGGCTTCGACCCGGCGGGCGGCACGCCGGCACAACTGGCGGACTTCGCGCGCGCCGAACGCAAGAAGTGGGAGCCGATCATCAAGGCGACCGGCATGAGGGCCGAATAGGCTTCAGTCCACTTCGACCAGGCGTTCGCTGAGCGCCTGGGCTTCCGCGCGCATCGTGGTGGCCAGCGCGGAAGTGGTGGTCTCATCGAGCTGGCCGGTCAAGCCGATGGCCGCCAGGCCGTACTTGAAGCGGCCGCCGGCGCTGAACACCGGCACGGCCACGGCCGTCAGGCCGGACAGGAAGTTGTCGCGGTCCACCGCCCAGCCGCGCTCGCGCGCGAGTTCCACTTCCTTCTTCCAGGTGTCGAAGCTGGGCGCACGGTCCCACTCGATGGCGCCGAAGCGCTTGCGCAGCTGGGTCCAGGTCTCGCCGCCGTAGGCCGCAGCGAGGCGGCCCGTGGCGCTGACGAAGGAGCTGAACTGGCTCCCCACGTCGGTGTGGAAGCGGAAAGGCTGGTTCGAGCGCGAGAGCGCCAGCACCATGATCGTGTTGCGCGTGGTCAGCTCCACGCCCATCGCCGTCACGCCATGCGATTGCGCCACGCGGTCCAGCGCGGGCTGCACCAGCTGCGCGAAGCCGCCTTCGCGCAGCACGCTGCGCGCCAGGCTGATCATCCCGGTGCCGAGCGAGTAGCGCTTGGTGGCGGGGTCGACCTTCACCAGGTCCTCGCTCACCAGCACGCGCAGGATGTGCAGAGCGGTGCTGGGCACCAGCTCCAGTTCGTCCGCGACGGCCTTCACGCCCAGGGCCTGGTCCGTCTTCCCGAGCAGCCGCAGGATGGCGATGGCGCGGCTGACCGCCGGCACGGGGCGCACACGCACGCCGGGGGCGGCGGGAGGGCTGGTGGGGGCAGGGCGCTTCGCGAGCATGGGCCGGTCATTCTATGCGGGCCCCGCCGGGAATCCGGCCATACTCGCCGGGTGATCATCGACCTCATCGACGGCACCTACGAGCTGTTCCGGCACTTCTACGGGCTGCGCCGCTTCACCCAGGGCGAGGATCGCCCTTTCGGCGCGGTGGCGGGCGTGTTGAACGGGACGTTGCAACTGCTGGAGAAGCAGGCGACGCACGTCGGCGTGGCCACCGACCACGTCGTCGAGTCCTTCCGCAACGAGCTGTGGCCTGGGTACAAGACCGGCGAAGGCATCGAACGTGCGCTGCGTGCCCAGTTCCAGCCGCTGGAAGAAGGCCTGGCCGCGATGGGCGTTGTCGTCTGGCCGATGACCGAACTGGAAGCCGATGACGCCTTGGCAAGCGCAGCGCATCTGGCGGATAAGGACCCGCGCGTCGACAAGGTCCTGCTCTGGACCCCTGACAAGGACCTCGCCCAGTGCGTGCGCGGCGAGCGCGTCGTACAGGTCGACCGCCGCGCCAACAAGGTCCGTGCCGCGCCAGACGTGCGCGCGAAGTTCGGCGTGGATCCGGAGCTGATCCCGGACTACCTGGCCCTGGTGGGCGACGCCGCCGACGGCTACCCCGGCATCCCCGGCATAGGCGCCGTCGGCGCTGCTCGCTTGCTGCAGCAGCACGGGCCCATCGAGTCCTTCCCGCCGCAGGTGCTGGGCGAGCGGCTGCCCGACGCCTTGCTGTTCAAGCGGCTGGCCACGCTTCGCACCGACGCGAAGCTGTTCAAGGATGTGGACTCCCTGCGCTGGCGCGGCCCGAAGAAGTCCTTCGCCGCGTTTGCCGAGCGCATCGGTGAGCCGAAATTGCTGCAACGCGCGCAGGCCGCCCAGGTCGCGATCGAAGAAAGGTGAAGATGCAAACGCTCGTTGTCGACGGCGTCGAAGTGCAAGTGGAAGGCACGGGCCCCGAAACCCTGCTGCTGCTGCACGGCTGGCCCGACACGCTGCAGCTGTGGGATCCCACCGTGGAGGTGCTGCGCGATCGCTTCCGCTGCGTCCGCTTCACCTTGCCCGGGTACGCACCGGGCAGCCCGCGCGTGCAGCCGACGCTGGAGGAGATCAGCGGCCTCCTGCTGCACATCGTCGACCAGGTGTCGCCGGAGCAACCGGTGACCTTGGTCCTGCACGACTGGGGCTGCATCTTCGGCTACCAGTTTGCGATGCGGCATCCGCAGCGGGTGGCGCGCATCGTCGGCGTCGACGTCGGCGATGCGGAGTCGCTGTCGCGCACGCTGAGCAAGAAGCAGCTGCTGATGGTGGCCGGCTACCAGCTCTGGTTGGCGCTGGCCTGGAAGATCGGTGGCGGCCTCGGCGACCGGATGACGCGCCACATGGCGCGCTTCCTGCGCGCGCCCGCGGACCCCGCCCGCATCTCGGTGCGGATGAACTGGCCCTACCACCGCACCTGGTTCGGCGGCGCGCAGTCCCTGCCGCGGCAATCGCGTCCGCTGCGGCCCGCCTGCCCGATGCTGTTCATCTACGGCAAGCGCAAGCCGCTGATGTTCCATTCGAAGCGCTGGACGGACGAACTGGCGCAGCGCCCCGGCAGCCGCGTCGAAGCGTTCGAGACCGGCCATTGGGTGATGGTGTCCGACCCCATCGGCTTCCATCGCGTGCTGCGCGAATGGCTGCCGGCCCGGCCGGCATAAAATGGCGGTGCCGGCCTTCACGGGTCGGCAGCGTTCTCAGGGCGGGGCGAAATTCCCCACCGGCGGTATCTGCAGCGATGCAGGAGCCCGCGAGCGCCCGGCACAGGCTATTGCCCGTGCCGGGGTCAGCAGACCTGGTGCGATGCCAGGGCCGACGGTCACAGTCCGGATGAAAGAGACGCGCAAGGGCCGCCGCATGCCAGTTCGGGCAAGCGGCGCCCTTGCTCGCAAGCGCCCTGGTTCTGAAACCTTCACAGGAACTTTCATGAATCAGCCTGACTTTTCCCTTCCCAACAGCGGCCGAATGCGTTTCGGCATCATCAGCGCCGCCTGGCATTCGGACATCGTCCACCGCGGGCGCGACGCCGCGCTCGCCGAACTGGAGCGCAACGGCATCGCGCGCGACCGCGTCGACCTGTTCGACGTGCCGGGCGCCTTCGAGATCCCGCTGTGCGCCAAGATGCTGGCGCGCACGCGGCGCTACGACGCCATCATCGCCATCGGGCTCATCGTCAACGGCGGCATCTACCGCCACGAGTTCGTGAGCACGGCCGTCATCGACGGGCTGATGCGCATCCAGCTCGATACCGACGTCCCGGTGCTGTCCGCCGTGCTGACGCCGCGTGACTTCCACGAGCACGAGGAGCACCTGCGCTTCTTCTCGGAGCACTTCGTCAAGAAGGGCATCGAGGTCGCGCGGGCTTGCCTGGGCACGGTGGCTTTGCACCGCAAAATGGAAAGTCCGGCCGCCGCCTGAAGGAGAACCGGCGCGCGAACGCCATCGCAAGGAGCCACCATGTTGCTACGAGTGAAGTTGTTCGCCGCGCTGTTCGCCGCCCTGGTTTCCGCCGCTGCGCTCCTCGGCGGCTGTGCCTCGGTCGGCGAGCCCGACCCGCAGTTCGCCTGGGTGCAGTGGACCGGTGCCGCGCAGCCGCAGGTGCGGCTGGTGCCCGCCGGCGCGCAGTGTCCGCCGCTGGAAGTCGACGGGCAACTGGTGACCATGCACATGCGCGCCGCAGCCGGCGCGCCTTCTTCGCCGACGCGCCCCGCATGGGACGCGAGCGTCTGCGAAGCCGCGGTGCCGCCCGGCGCGAGCGAGCTGCGCGTCGGCTCGCAGCGCCTTCCCGTGCCCGCGCCGCAAGCGCGCCGCATCGTGCTGCTGGGCGACAGCGGTTGCCGCATCGCACCCGGCGTCGCCCAGGCTTGCGACGACGCGGAGGCCTGGCCGTTCGCGCGCGTTGCCGCAGCGGCTGCGGCCACCAGGCCGGACCTGGTCGTCCACCTCGGCGACTATCACTATCGCGAGGCGCCTTGCCCGCCGGGCACGAGTGGCTGCGCAGGCAGCCCCTACGGCTTCGCCTGGGAGCCCTGGCGCGCGGACTTCTTCGTGCCGGCCGCGCCGCTGCTGGCCGCGGCGCCCTGGGTCTTCGTGCGCGGCAACCACGAGGAATGCGCGCGCGCCGGCCAGGGCTGGGCCCGCCTGCTGGCGCCGGGGCCGTTCGATGCGCAGCGCTCCTGCGACGACCCGCGCAACGACGGCGTCGCGGATTACGCCAGCCCTTATGCGGTACCCATCGGCGCCGGCGTGCAACTGCTGATCGTCGATTCCGCGGTTGCCGGCAATACGCCCTTGAATCCACAGAATCCGCAAGACGCCTTGACGCAAAAGCAGTACGCGCAGGACATGCGAGACCTCACCCGGCTCGCCGCGCCTCCCGGCGTGCGCAGCTGGTTCATCAGCCACCACCCGGTGCTTGGCTTCGCCGCCAACGGCACGGGCCTGTTCCCCGGCAACCCGGCGCTGCAGCAAGCTTTGCGGGGCGTCAATGGACCGGTCCTGTTCCCGGCTGGCGTGCAACTCGCGCTGCATGGCCACGTGCACCTGTTCGAAGCGCTCTCGTTCGCGCAGGACGAACCGCCCACGCTGGTGGCCGGCCACGCCGGCACCAAGCTCGATACGGACCTGCCGCAGGCTGCGCTGCAAGGGGCGTCGCCCGCGCCCGGCGTGCAGGTGCGCGAAGCCTTGCATGCGCAGCGCTTCGGCTTCGTGCTGCTGGAGAACACGGGCCCTGACACATGGACGCTCAGTGCCTTCGGCACCGACGGCAGCGTGTCCGCGCAGTGCAAGCTCGGGCCGGCGCGCGCCTTCCGCTGCACGCCCGCCCGCTAGGGAAAAGAGCAGCGGCCATGCAGGGTTAGCATGCATACGATCCGCGGCGGACCGGCCGCGATGCTCGGCCATAATGAAAGTTCTATTTTCAGGACCGAACACATCCCATGCTTTCCGCGCTGCGCCTGTCTTCCGTTTCCCTGTCCCTCGCTCTCGCCTTCGGTGCCTCCGGCGCCTTCGCCCAGTCCGCCAACTACGCCGGCGACGTGGGCCGCATCCTCGCCAGCCCCGCCTTCAAGGCCGCGGCAGCCGAGATCGATCGCGAACATGGCCGCATCGTGGACGAAGGCATCAAGCTGACCGAGATCCCGGCGCCGCCCTTCAAGGAAGAAGTGCGCGCCAAGGAATTCCAGAAGATGCTGCAGGCCGCCGGCCTGAAGGACGCGCAGATCGACCCCGAAGGCAACGTGTTCGCGCTGCGCAAGGGCACGCACGGCGACGGCAAGGTCGTCGTGGTGTCCGCGCACCTGGACACCGTTTTCCCTGCCGCCACCGACGTCAAGGTCAAGCGCCAGGGCAACAAGCTGTATGCGCCCGGCATCGGTGACGACACCATGAGCCTGTCGGTGCTGCTGGCCTACGTGCGCGCCATGCAGGCCGCCAACATCAAGACCCGCGACGACATCCTGTTCGTCGGCACCGTGGGCGAGGAAGGCCCCGGCGACCTGCGCGGCGTGCGCTACCTGTTCACCAAGGGCGCGTACAAGGACAAGATCAAGGCCTTCTTCTCCATCGAGGCGGGCAGCGTGGCCGGCATTACCAACGGCGGCGTCGGCTCCAAGCGCTATCGCGTCACCTTCAGTGGCCCCGGCGGCCACAGCTTCGGCGCCTTCGGCCTGGTGAACCCGATGTTCGCGCTGGGCCAGGCGGCCACCGAGTTCTCGCGCATCCAGGTGGCGGCGCACCCGAAGACCACCTACGGCATCGGCGTGATCGGCGGCGGCACCTCCGTCAACTCCATTCCCGTGAGCGGCTGGATGGAAGTGGACATGCGCTCCGAGTCCGTGCCGGACCTGAAGCGCGTCGAGGACCGCCTGCTGAAGATCGTCCAGGAAGCGGCGGAGGGCGAGAACTTCGCCCGCTCCACCAAGGAAGGCAAGATCACCGTCGAAGCCAAGCTGATCGGCGACCGCCCGGCCGGCAGCACCGACGCCAACAGCGACATCGTGCAGTACGCCAAGGCCGCCATCGAAGCCGGCGGCTACAAGCCCACCTACGGCTGGAGTTCCACCGACTCCAACATGCCGATGAACCTGGGCATTCCCGCCATCACCATCGGCCGCGGCGCACCCGACGCCGGTGGCCGCGGCCACTCGCTGGACGAGTGGATGGACGTGACCAAGGAACCGATGGTCAAGGCCGTGACGACCAGCCTGAGCATCGTCATGGCCGTCACCGGCATGGAGTAAGCGCGATGCAGCGCCGCCAGTTCGCCACGGCCCTGGGCCTGCTTCCGCTGGCCGGTGCCGCCTTCGCCGCGGAGCCGCCGCGCATCCGCATGTTCGAGCTGTACAACGAGGACAAGGACCGCACCTTCTCGCCCGCCGCGCGCAAGCTCGCCGGCAAGGCGGTGACGGTGCAGGGCTTCATGGCCCCGCACCTGAAGGTCGACTCCGATTTCTTCGTGCTGTCGAACCAGCCGGTGGAGACCTGCCCGTTCTGCGCGTCCGAGGACCAGTGGATCGACACCATCATCTTCGTGCGCATGAAGAAGCGGCAGCAGGCCGCCAACCCCGGCGACCTGATCCTGGTGGAAGGCAAGCTGGAGATCGGCCCGCAGACCGACGCGCTGACCGGCTTCACCAGCCGCGTGCGCCTGGTCGACGCCACCTTCCGCGTGCTATGACGGCGCTCGCGCAGCCCGCCGGCGGGCTGGCGATCCGGTCGCTGACGGTGAGCTTCGCGGACCATGGCGCGGGCGTCATCCGCGCGCTGGCCGGCGTCAGTGCGCAGTTCGCGCCGGGCCGGCTCACCGCCATCGTCGGTCCGTCCGGTTCCGGCAAGTCGACCCTGCTGCACGCCATGGCCGGCATCGTGGTGCCGGAGCAGGGCGAGGTGTGCTGCGGCGAGACGGTGGTCAACCGCCTCGACGAGCGCCGCCGCGATGCCTGGCGGCTCGCGAATTGCGGCATGGTGTTCCAGGACTTCCGCCTGATCGACGAACTGGATGCGCTGGGCAACACGCTGCTGCCGGCGCAATTTCGCCGCGTGCGCGTGTCGCCTGAATTGAAGGCCAGGGCGGACGAACTGCTGACACGCTTCGAAGTGCCGCAGCGCGCCGGGCCGGTGGCGCGCTTCTCGCGTGGCGAGCAGCAGCGCGTGGCGCTGGCGCGGGCCCTGCTGCTGGACCCGCCGCTGATCCTGGCCGACGAGCCGACCGCGAGCCTGGATGCCGGGAACGGGCAACGCATCGCGCAGTCGCTGCTGGACCTCGCGCGCGCCGGCAAGACCGTCATAGCCGTGACGCACGACGACAAGCTGATGGCTGCGGCCGACCACGTGTTGACCTTGCGCGCCGGCTGCATCGTCGGGGACGCCGGGCGATGAATCCCTGGCCGCTCATTCGCGCCGCGCTGGCGCGCTATCGCTACAGCGCGATGGCTTTCGTGCTGCTGGTGGCGGCGGGCGTGACGCTGGCGGTCGCCATCCTGTCGCAGGAGCGGGCGCTGCGCAACGGCAGCACGCGCGCTGCCGACCGCTTCACGTTGATTGTCGCGCCGCCGGGCAGCCGCACCGATGCGCTGTTCACGGGCGTGTTCCTGCGGCCCGGATCCAGCCAGTTGCTCAGTCCCACGCTGACGGCCAATCTGCTCAATGACAAGCGCGCGGCCTTCGTGTCGCCGCTCGCTTTCGGCGACAGCCATCGCGGCGCGCCGGTGGTGGGCGCGATCGCGCCGCTGGTGGAGCACCTGTCCGAAGGCCTCGCCGAAGGGCGTGTGTTCGCATCGCCGCGCGAAGCTGTCGTGGGCGCGACCTCGCCGCTGCAACTGGGCGACAGCTTCAAGCCCGCGCATGGCGTGCACCACGGTGGCATGGAGCATGGCGGCGACGACGAGCTCGATGCGCACGACGTGCTCATCACGGTGGTCGGCCGCATGAAGCCGACCGGCTCGCCCTGGGACCGTGCCATCGTCGTGCCGATCGAACTGGTCTGGTCGCTGCACCATCTGCCCACGGGGCACGCGCCCGGATCGGCGCAGCTCGGTGCGCCCTTCGATCCGGCTTTCACGCCCGGCATCCCCGCCGCGGTGGTGCACACGCCGAAGATCGCCGCGGCCTACCAGCTGCGCAGCGCCTACACGGGCAAGGAGTCGATGGCCTTCTTCCCGGCGGAAGCGCTGCTGCAGTTGTATGCCATCCTGGGCGACATGCGGCAGCTGATGAGCCTGCTGGCCGTGGTGACGCAGGCGCTGGTGCTGCTGGCCATCGTTTCCAGCGTGTTCATCCTGTTCCGGCTGCTGGCGCCGCAGTTCGCGACCTTGCGAGCGCTGGGTGCGCCGCGACGCTACGTGTTCGCGATCGCCTGGGGCTTCACGGCCTTGCTGGTGGGCGTCGGCGTGCTGGCGGGACTCGCCGGCGGCTGGGGACTGTCGTTTGCCATCAGCGGCTGGCTGGCGCATTCCACGGGTGTCTCGCTGCAGCCCAGCCTGGGCGCAGCGGAACTGCTGGTGGCCTTGGCCATCTTCGGCGTCGGCCTGGTGCTGGCGGCCTTGCCGGCCTGGCGCATGCAGCGCGCGCCGCTGGCGGCGGCCCTCAAGGGCGAAGGCTGAAGCATAGACTCGGTGCCATGCAGGCACCGAGCGATCCCTTCAGCGACCCGGCGGCCGTCGCCGCCTGTTACGCCTGAGCCACCGCTAGTGAAAACCCTAGGAAAATCCTTGTCGATTTCGCGGGAGCTGCTTCGTCGTCAGTGCAAGGCGGGTAGGTCCCGCAACTCCTGGAGAAAGCAAATGGTGAGCAAGAACACGATCTGCCTCTGGTACGAACGCGACGCGCTGGAAGCCGCGCAGTTCTACGCGAAGACCTTCCCGGACAGCAAGGTGGGCGCCGTCCACCGCGCCCCGGGCGACTATCCGTCCGGCAAGGAAGGCGACGTGCTGACGGTCGAATTCACCGTCATGGGCGTTCCCTGCGTGGGCCTGAACGGCGGGCCGGTGTTCCAGCACAACGAGGCCTTCTCGTTCCAGGTGGCGACCGACGACCAGGCCGAGACCGACCGGCTGTGGCAGGCGATCGTCTCCAACGGCGGCCAGGAGAGCGCCTGCGGCTGGTGCAAGGACAAGTGGGGCCTGTCGTGGCAGATCACGCCCCGCGCGCTGCTGGCGGCCATCAGCGACCCCGACCGCGCGGCGGCCAGGCGCTCTTTCGACGCGATGATGAAGATGGGCAAGATCGACATCGCCAGGATCGAAGCCGCGCGCAAGGGCTGAGGCATGGTGGCCTCCCCCGAAACGGCCGGCCCGCACAGGCGCTGGTGGGCCCTCTACGTGCTGTGCCTGGGCGTGCTGATGATCGTGCTGGACACGACCATCGTGAACGTCGCCTTGCCCTCGATCCGCACGGACCTGAAGTTCACCGAGACCTCGCTGGTGTGGGTGGTCAACGCCTACATGCTCACCTTCGGCGGCTTCCTGCTGCTGGGGGGCCGGCTGGGCGACCTGTTCGGGCACCGGCGGGTCTTCCTGGCGGGCCTCGCGCTGTTCACGCTGGCCTCGCTGGCCTGCGGCATGGCGCCGACGCAGTTCGCGCTGATCGCGGCACGGGCCGTGCAAGGCGTCGGTGGCGCGGTGGTGTCGGCTGTGGGGCTGTCGCTGATCATGACGATGTTCACCGACGCCGGCGAACGGGCCCGCGCCATGGGTGTCTACGGTTTTGTCTGTGCCGGCGGCGGCAGCGTGGGCGTGCTGCTGGGTGGCGTGCTGACCACCTTGTTGAACTGGCGCTGGATCTTCCTGGTGAACCTGCCGATCGGCATCGTCGTGGCGCTGCTGGTGCGCGGCCTGATCGCGCCGGGGCAGCGTGATGCGACGCGGCGCCTCGATGGCGCGGGTGCGCTGCTGGTGACGTCCTCCTTGCTGGTCGCTGTCTATGCCGTGGTGAACGCGAACGAGGCGGGCTGGACCTCGGCGAACACGCTGGGCCTGCTTGGCCTCGCCGTGGTGCTGGCCGCCCTGTTCATCGCGGTGGAGCAGCGCGTGGCACAGCCGCTGATGCCGCTGGGCATGTTTCGGCACCGCAACCTGGCGGTGGCCAACATCTCCGGCGTGCTGTGGGCCGCGGCCATGTTCGCCTGGTTCTTCATGTCGGCGCTGTACATGCAGCTGGTGCTGGGCTACACGCCGATGCAGGTGGGCCTGTCCTTCCTGCCCGGCAACCTGATCATGGCCGTCATGTCGCTGGGCGCATCGGCGCGCATCGTCGTGCGCTGGGGCATCCGCGGGCCCTTCGCCGTGGGCTTGTTGATTGCCGCCTCGGGCCTGGCGCTGTTCGCGCGGGCGCCGGCGGATGGCGCGTTCCTTGTCGACGTGCTCCCCGCCATGGTGCTGCTCGGCATCGGCGCGGGCATCGCCTTCAACCCGATGCTGCTGGCGGCGATGAACGACGTGGCGCCGCAGGACGCGGGGCTGGCGTCCGGCGTGGTCAACACCTCTTTCATGATGGGCGGAGCGCTGGGGCTGGCCGTGCTGGCGAGTGTGGCTGCCGCGCGCACCGCGCAGGTCCAGGCAGACGGCGCCGTGGAAGCGATCGCGCTGAACGCCGGCTACCGGCTGGCCTTCCTGGTCGGCGCGCTGTTTGCCGCCGGCACGGCCTTGCTGGGATGGTTCACGCTGCGGCAGGGTGAATTGCGGACGGGACAGCAAAGTGTGGGACACGCGTGAGCTGAACGCGCAGCTGCGCGCGCTGGGCGTCCGCGCGGGCGACCGGCTGATGGTGCACGCCTCGCTGCGCGCCGTGGGGCCGGTGGCCGGTGGGCCGCCCGGTCTGCTCGCAGCCTTGCTGGAAGCGCTGGGGCCGGAAGGCACGCTGCTCGCGTATGCGTCCTGGCAGCACTCCAGCTACGACGCGACGCTGGATGGCCGCGAGCTCACGCGCGAGGAACGCGATGCGTGGCCGGTGTTCGAGCCCGCCACGGCGCCGCCTTACGACGGCTTCGGCAAGTTCAACCGCTTTGTCTGTGCCCACCCGGGCGCGCAGCGCAGCGCGCACCCGGACGCGAGCATCGTGGCGATCGGCCGGCGCGCCGCGGACCTGGCGGCGCACCACTCGCTGCTGGATGGCTACGGGCCCGCCTCGCCGCTGGGGCGCTTCGCCGTCGGCGGCGGCCGCATCCTGATGCTGGGCGCGCCGCCCGGTGCGGTGACGGTGCTGCACGTCGCGGAAGCCATCGCGCGCGTCCCGGGCAAGCGGCGCGTTCGCTACCAGGTGCCGGTGCGGGTGGACGGCCAGCGCTGCTGGCGCGAGGCCGAGGAATTCGACACCAATGCCTTGCTCGACCAGTTCGTGGCCAGCGGCTTCGATGCGATCGCGGGCATCGCGACCGACTACGTCGCGCAGGGCAGTGGCTTGCGGGGCCGTGTCGGCGACGCGAGCTGTTGGCTGCTCGACGCGCAAGACCTCGTCGCCTTCGGCGTGCGCTGGCTGGAAAGCCGCTTCGGCGCCGGGCCGGGCGACGCATCTCCACAGGAGGACAGGGAACCATGCAGGACGCTGCAACCATGAACGAATACCTGCTGCTTTCGCGCGGCCGCTGGGACGCGGACAAGTCGCCGCAGGAGATCCAGGCCACCATCGACGCGTTCTACGCCTGGCACGCGAAGCTGGTGACCGAAGGCAAGTTCAAGTCGGGCCAGCGGCTGGCGACGGGCGCGAAGCTGGTCACGCGCAACGGCATCACGGACGGGCCCTTCACCGAAGCCAAGGAAGTGGTCGGCGGCTACTGGTTCGTCTACGCCCCCAGCCTGGACGAAGCAGCGCGCATCGTGGCGGACAACCCTTGCCTGGCCTGCGGGCTGCTCTTCGAGATCCGCCCGATCGAAGCGCAGCAGGCGTGCGCGTACAGCGAGGCCAACGAGACGCCGAGGAGCGGCGACGGCTCAACCTGAGACCGGCGCGGGGTGATAGTCTCCCCCGCGTGACTTCGCTCGTCGACCGTTTCCGCCAGGCCGGGCTGCACCGGCCCCGCCTCTTCGCCGCCAGTGCGCTGGGCGCCGTCTCCTTCTTCCTGCTGCCCGATGGCTGGACCTTCACTGCGCGGGTGCTCGTCGCCTGGAACCTGGGCGTGTGGCCTTACCTGGCGACCTTCGCGTGGCTGTCGCTGCGCACGAACGCGGCCGGCGTGCGCGCCATCGCGAAGCAGGAAGACGCCAGCAGCGCCGGCTTGATGGTGGTGATGTGCGGCGCGGCCGTCCTCAGCGTCGCGGCCATCGTGGCCGAACTGGCGCGAGGCAGCCACTCGGGCCAGAGCGGGGCCTTCGTGTATGGCCTGACGGCGCTGACGGTGATCGGCTCCTGGCTGCTCGTCGCCGCCCTGTATACCTTCCACTATGCGCACCTGTACTACTCCTCGGCCGAGAACCGCCTGCCCCTGGCTTTCCCGGAAGGGCTGAAGTCGCCGTCCTACCTGGACTTCATGTACTTCGCGCTGACGATCTCCGTGGCCGTCCAGACCTCGGACGTCTCGGTGCGCACGACATCGATGCGCGCCACCGTCATGGTGCAGTCGGTGCTGTGCTTCTTCTTCAACCTGGCGATCCTCGGGCTGTCGATCAACATCGCGGCCGGTTTTGCACAGGGCCACTAGACCATGCGGACGATCTTGCGCTTGCGCCACACCAGCCGGTAGTAGAGCGCCTGCAGCACCAGCATGGAGACGAAGGTGATCGGGTAGGCCACCCACACGCCGTTCAGGCCGATGCGCCGGCTGATCAGCCAGGCCGAGGGCACCTCGATGGCGAGGATGCAGAAGATGGAGATGGCCGTGGGCACCAGCACCGCGCCGCTCGCGCGCATCACGCCGCTCAACACCGAAGCGAAGCCGAACACCAGGCTGCTCCAGAGCATGATGTGCAGCAGGCTCTGCGCGAGTTCGATCACCGGTTCGCTGGTGATGAACAGCGCCATCAGGTGGCGCGAACCCCAGTAGCCCAGGAGCACCAGCACGCCGGTGATCACCAGGTTCAGCAGCAGGCCGGTGCGCGTGATCGCGCCCAGCTTGTCGGCGTGGCCCCGGCCGATGGCCTGCGCGCCGAGGATCGAGGCGGTGATGGCGATCGACAGCGCCGGGAACTGCACGTAGTTCACCACCTGGTTGACCGCGCCGTAGGCGGCCGTGGCATTGGAGCCGTAGGCATTCACCATGGACAGCAGCGCGATCTCGGCGACCGAGATCACGATCATCTGCACGCCGGTGGGCAGGCCGATCTTCACCACCAGCTTCAGCAGCTGCGGGTCGATGCGCAGCGCGTGCAGCAGTTCGCGGTCCGGCTTCAGCGCGTGGTTGGTGCGGCGCATGAACCACGCCAGGAAGGCGAGCGCCGCGAGGAAGGAGCAGATCGACGCCGCCGCGGCGCTGGTCACGCCCAGCTGCGGCAGGCCAGCCCAGCCGCGGATGAACGCGGGCGTCATCACGCACGACACCGAGGTGGAGATCAGCAGCGCCCACAGGGGCGTGACGGTGTCGCCAACGCCGCGCATCAACTGGGTGAGCAGGATGAACACCAGCAGGCCCGGCATCGCCAGCATCATGGTGCGGGCGTAGCCCAGCGCGATGGGCAGCACGTCGGCCGGCGTGCCCAGCGCGGACAGCATGGCGCGCGTGAAGGCGCCGCCGAACAGGGCGACCGCCAGTCCGAGCAGCAGGCCCAGCGTGAGCGCGGTGCCGGCGATGGCTTTCACCTTGTGCTTCTCGCGCGCGCCCCAGGCCTGCCCGATCAGGACCGAGGCGCCGGCGCCGATGCCGATCACCAGCGAGATGAAGAAGAACAGGATGGGAAAAAGTCCTGCCACGGCGGCCAGCGCGCGCGTTCCGAGCATCTGGCCCACGAAAACGTTGTTCAGCGTCCCCGACAGGCCTTGCAGGATGTTGGCCAGGATCATCGGGCCGAGAAACAGGAGGAAAGTTCGCCACAGGGGCCGGCGGACGGCCGGGGAATCGAGGGTCTCGATCCGCTGGTCGGGGTTTTTCATGGGGCTGAAGGCTAGCAGGCCTGTGTGGCGCGGAGGGAATCGGCTACTTACCGGCCGGGCTGCCGCCGGTACACTGCAGCGCTGACCACCTCGGTAGTACCATGAAGCAGTCCCGCCGCACCGGCAACGGCATCTTGCATTTCCTCCTTGCCGCGACGACGGTTGCCCTGCTGGCCTGCATCGCCGTGGTCGCACTCGTCTCCCTCGGCGCCTGGCCCACGAGCCGCGTGGCCGAATGGGCGCTGCTGGCGGCGATCACCGTCCTGACGGTGGCCGTCGTGACGGAGCTGGAACACCTGCGTGTGCGCCGGCAGGGGCGCGACCAGCTGGTGGATCCGCTGGAAGTCTCGACCTTGAGCTTTCCGCCGGGGTCGCTCGGGCGGCCGTCCAGGCTGCCGGCGGTCCGCAACGGCCGTTAACGATTCCCGCTTTCAGGGAATCTTGCACGCGGGCGCATCGGCTCGCAGCACCAGCCTCGCAACGATCTGGCCGCCCGCGTGCTCGCGCACCAGCTGTTCGATGTCGGCCATCGCCGCCCGCAGGTCGGCGTCCGTCACGGGTGGCAAGGCGTCCACGTTGAAGAACACGTCCGAAGTCTGCGGCAAGGTCTGCGTGCCGGCGGCCTGGCGCCAGGTCCAGCGTCGCGTGAGCACGTTGTTCCCCTGGCAGAACACGACTTCGTTGGGCAGCGGCGCTTCCGCCGGGCTGCCGTCGGCCGGAATGAAGGCGTCGCCGGGCGCGGTGCGGCGCAGGGCGATGCCGTCGCCGTCGGCCGGCAGCGGGTGGACGCCGGCGGGCAGCAGGTAGCGCAGCGAAACGATGTTGCCGATGTCCACCAGCGGGTTGATCGCCGGCAGCTGGTCCGGCTTGAGCACGCGGCGCGCCATGGCCTCGATCGAACTGCGGTGCTCGGAAGGCTTGGCCCCGAAGCGGCGGTAGGCGTCCCGCCACGCGTTCACGTTCGGGTGCTCGGCCACATTGGCGCCGCGCAGGCGCTCCTGGAGCCGCGCCTCCTCCGCCCGCAAGAGCTCTTCGAGCGGCGGCTGGTCGTTGCTGGCCGCGCGCACGACGACGAGGCCGCGCCGGTAGCCGGGGGAGTCGTCGAAGATCGAGCGATCGATGCTGTAGTCGAGGGGACGCATGGCGCGCAATTGTCCACGGGCCGCGTCGTATAGTGCCGCATGGCAGGCACGACCATCAACACCGAGACGTACAAGCTGTACCCGTCCCCGCGCAACCCGCACCGCGAGATCTTCGCGCACCAGGTGTTCGTTCCGCATCCGTATGCCCTGGTCGATCCGCCCAGCTACGACCCCAAGGGCCGCTGGTCCCTGTACGCCGCGCATCGGCTGGCGGACGGCAAGAACGGGCAGCTGGTGACCTACGAGCTGGAAGCCGACGCCGAGAAGTTCAAGTCGCGCTTCACCCCGGATTGAGCCCGTGCTCCTTCGCGATGGCGAGGTTGCGCGCATCGGCCCGCTGCAGCGCGGGGCGGGCGGCGAGGCGCTCGCTGTAGGCGACGAAGGCCGGCTTCGGCTCGAGCATGTTGAAGCGCAGCATGTAGCGCAGGGTGCCGCCGAAGATGACGTCGGCCATCGAGAAGCGGTCGCCCAGGAGGAACTCGCGCCCGGTGACCGCGCTTTCCATGGCCTGCAGCATCGCTTCGTAGTCGCCCCAGCCCGCCTGGGACGGCTTGAACTGCCAGTTGGCGGCCTTGGCCATCGAGCCGGGCTCCATGACTGACGGGGCGAAGAAGGACCAGCGCAGGTAGGTCCCGCGCAAGGGATCGTCCGGCAGCGGGGCAAGGCGGCCGAGCGAGTAGCGATCCGCGAGGTAGAGGCCGATGGCCGCCGACTCCGTGACGACGGCGTCGCCGTCGACGAGGATCGGCAGCTTGCCCATCGGGTTCAGCGCGATGAGTTCCGGCGCCTTGTGGGCGCCCTTCATGAGGTCCACGAAGCGCAGCTCGTGCGGAACGCCGAGCTCCTCGAGCATCCAGACGACGCTCGACGCGCGCGAGAAGGGGTGATGGTAGAGCACGATGGACATGCGGGCGGCCTCCGATGGATGGGCGCAGTCTACCGTGCCAGGGCGGCGCAAAGACAACGTCTTCGAGTCCGGCGCTCGGATAGGATGGCACCCACAAGTCCCGGTTCGCACGGGACGGGAGGAGGGTGCATGGGAGATTCCGTCGTCAAGACCTGGCTCACGGGCGTTTTGCTGCTGGCGCTCGCGGCTGCCGCGCATTCACAGATCTACCGATCGGTGGGGCCGGACGGCAAGGTGACGTTCACCGACAAGCCGCCGACCGCCGAAACCGCGCAAGCGCGGGCCCAGGCTGCGCCGGCGCCCACTGCGTCGGCGGCCCCCGCGCCGTTGGCGGCGCCGGCAGGCGTGAGCGCGCCCAGCCTCAGCAACGCTGCGCCGGCGCCGGCGGGTGGGATGGAAAAGAGCGCGCGCGACGTGATCGGGGAGTACGAGCTCGTCCAGGCTTTCCGCTCCACCTGCGGGTTCGCTTTTCCGGACGAGCAGGGGCGTTACGGGACGGCTGCCGACCAGTGGGCCAGCCGCAACAAGGCGATGGCGCAGCGCGCCCTGGACGTGGCCGGAAGCCTGCTGGGCGAGGACGGCCGCATGCAGCTGCGCTCGGTGGTCGTGAGGGAGGCCCACAACAGCGCCGATCGCGCAGCGCGCGTGCCCACGCCAGCCGCGAAGACCTGGTGCGAGGACCGCCTGCGCGACCTGGCCCCGGGCGGCAAGAGCGACCAGGTCGTGCAGGCCGGCCACGCGGTATTGGCCACCTATCGGCCGCAGGGGCGGTAGCCGCCAGGCAGGGAGTCTCACGTCCCCGGTCATTGCAGCGACGCCGCTTGTCGATTCCGGCGGGCCTCGTTCGTCGTACCGGTGGAGCTCCGAATCCGCGGAGTCCCCGGTTCCTGACCACCCCATGAGCACTCCATGACCAAGACGATCTTCATCAGCCTGCCCATCGCCGACCTGCAAGCCTCGACCGCTTTCTACCAGGCGCTGGGCTTCAGGAAGAACCCGGATCTCAGCGACGACAGCGGCGCCTGCATGGCGTGGAGCGAGGCGATCCTGGTCATGCTGGTCACGCACGCGAAGTGGCGCACCTTCACGCAGCGGCCGTTGCCGGCGCCAGGCAGCATCGGGCACATGCTCTCGCTGGCGCTGGACAGCCGCGAAGCCGTCGATGCGATGCAGCGCGCCGCCGCGTCGCATGGCGGCCAGGCCGACGCCAACCCGCCCGAGGACTTCGGCTTCATGTACTCGCGCGACCTGGCCGACCCGGACGGCCACCTGTGGGCTACGTTGTGGATGGACCCGAACGCGAAGCCCGGCAACAAGTAAGCAGGAACTGGCGGACATCCGGCCGGTCCGCGCCGGTGGCCAGGCCGAGGCCGACATGCAGTTCGGCGCCTTCGCGCAGCGGCTTGTAGGTGACGCCGTCGCGCCGGATGGCCGCGAACGAGGCGGGCAGCAGCGCCACGCCGCGGCCGCTGGCCACCGCGGCGAGCAGCACGTGGTGGTCTTCGGGTTCTTCCAGCAAGGGCGGTGCGAACCCGTGCCGTTCGAAGACCGCGCGGCAGTGATCGAAGAACGCAGGCTGGCGGGCGCGACGGAACCAGAACAGCGGGTCGGCCGACAGATCCTGCAGTGAAAGCGTCCGGCGGCGCGCGTGCCGGTGGCTGGCCGGCAGCACCGCGATGAGCGGCTGCTTTTCCAGCACGTCCACCACCAGGCCGGGAGCGTTGGTCGGCAGCGCGATGCATGCCGCGTCCAGCTTGCCGCGGGACAGCAGGCGCACGAGCCGCGGCGAGGTATCGGATGCGGCGCGCAAGCGGCAGCAGGCGCTGGCCGGCCGGCGTGAGGGCCACGGCCTGCGTGTTGCGCTCGAACAAGGGCGTGCCGAGGCGGGCTTCCATCTGACGGATCGCGCGGCGGGCTGGGCTTGCGCGAGCGCGAGATCGCGGTCGTAGCCGCCTTGTGCGCGATGGGGAATGCGGCGCCGCAGTTGCGGGTGCACATGCACGCCGCGCTGCATGTCGGGTGCACGCCGCGCGAGATCGTGGAGGTGGTGATGCAGATGTCCGTCTACGCGGGTTTTCCGGCGGCGTTGAACGGGCTGGCAGCCGTCAAGGAAGTCTTCGCCGAAGAGGGTGTCGCACTACCGCTGGGGGAAGAGGGCAAACCATGATGAAGATTGGTTATCACGCCCCCTGATCCGTCATCTTTCGCAGCTTGTCCCGCCTGCATAGAGTGCGCTGGCGCGTAGCGACTCGGGAGTGTTCACCGAGCACGCGCCCGCAAGCCAAAACCACTCGAGACAAGCATGCAAAAGCACTACAAACTCCGGGTCCTCGCGGCCTCCATCGCCGCCATCTCGGCTTCAGCGCTCGTGACGGCCTGCGGGGGCGGCAGCAGCAGTGCCGACGCCGGCACGACCACCGGGACGACCACGACCACCACCACCGACACCGCCGGCCCCGGCGTGTTCGACACCGCGCTGGCTTTCGACAAGACCAAGTACACGACGATCACGGTCACGCTCGACGGCGTCAGCACGCCGGTGCGCTGGTACCGCGAGGTCTGCTACGTCGGCAAGCCGATGAAGCTGGCGCCGACGCAGTCGGCCGGCGCGGTGGACAACCAGGCCTGCGGCTACCAGAACATGAACATCTTCGTGCGGGAGGCCGACGCCGCCCGCCAGGACAACGCCATCCTGCTGAACGTCAACAACGCCGGCTGGCTGGCCAGCTACCAGGGCGGCAAGGGTGGCTGGGACGGGACGACCCCCATCACCAACGCCAACTACAGCGGCGCCGACATCGTCAACGGCGGCACGTACGTCAGCAACAGCGATACCGACAAGAAGGGCGCGGCGCTCGCCCGCGGCTTCGTGTACGTCACCATCGCCTCGCGCAGCCGCGGCGCGACCGCGCCCGCAGGCACCTACGACGACGGCATCTACCAGGGCAAGGCCCCGGCCGCCATCGTCGATGCCAAGGCGGCGGTGCGCTACCTGCGCCTGAACGACGCCGCCATGTTCGGCAACGCCAACCGCATCGTGGTGAACGGCACCAGCGGCGGCGGCGCGCAGAGCACGCAGCTGGGCGCCACGGGCGACAGCACGGACTACTTCCCGTACCTGAAGGCCGTCGGCGCGGCCGGCATCGACGCGAACGGCAAGAGCTCGATCAGCGACAGCCCCTACGCCATCGTGGCCTACTGCCCGATCCAGGACCTGGGCAGCGCCGACCTGCACTACGAGTGGATGTACAACGTGCTGGATACCCGCGGGCTGGTGTCCGCGGACCAGAAGGCCGGCTTGATCGTCGACGCGGGCGGCACCGAGCTCGTGCGCGCTTCGAACCCCGACCCCGCCGGCAGCAACACGCTGATGAACAAATTCGTGGCGTACCAGGCCAGCCTGGGCCTGAAGAACGACGACGGCACGGCGCTGACCACCGACAACATGCTGGCCGCCCTGCAGGCGGAGATCAAGAAGGCGGCCAGCGCCTATGTCAAGGCCGGCAAGACCTTCGTCGCCTACAACGCCACCGGCAGCGCCGCGGCCAACGGCGTCGCCGGCGGCAGCGGGACCCTGTCGTACAAGAACGACTTCATCGACGTGGATTCGACTGGGGCGGTCACGTACTTCAACATGTCGAACTACCTGAAGTTCGTGGCCAAGCAATCGCGCCTGAAGGCCGTGCCGGCCTTCGACCAGCTCGGCCAGACGCCGGCGCTCGCCACGACCGCGACGGCCGACACGACGCACGCTGGCGCCACCGTCAATGGCAACTACAGCGGCGGCGAATCCAACCTGTTCGGCACCGCCGCCCAGGTCTATTCCAACTTCACCGAGTACGCCTGGAACAACAACAACGGCGGCGATGCAGTGAACGCCAGGCAGGCCGATGTCGGCCTCGGCAACACCGGCTACACCTGGGCCGCCAACCCGCAGCAGGCTTACCTGTTGAACCAGTACAAGATGATCAACGCGCTGCCGTACATCGGCAAGACCGATGGCATCACGAAGAACTGGCGCATCCGCGTGGGCGCGCGCGACCGCGACACCTCCTTCACCGTGGCGTACAACATGAGCCGCGCGCTGAAGGCGGATGCCAAGGTCAAGAACGTCGACTACGCGCTGTTCTGGGACCAGGGGCATGCGGGCAACTACGACGTGCAGGATGCCTTCACGTGGATCGACGGCCGGCTGGCGGCGGGTAACTAAGCGCGCTTCGGCGCCTGCCTGGAAAGGGGCACCTTCGGGTGCCCTTTTTCGTTTCTACGCGAGCCCCTCCACGATGCGCAGGTCTCGCTCCGCCCCGCCGGCCAGCGCCTTCAGCGCTTCCTGGTAGCCCGCGCTGTCGTGCGCCGCCATGGCTTGCTGCACGGAGTCGAACTCGATCAGCACCGTTCGCTGGGCGACGCCTGCCTCGTACGCGGCGGCGGCGGTACCGCGCGCGAGGAAGCGGCCTCCGCCTTGCTGGATGGCAGGGCCGGCGAGCGCCGCGTAGCGCTTCAGCGCCTCGGCGTCGCTGACCGAGCGGTACATGGCGATCCAATAAGCCTTGGGCATCTGATGTCCTCCGAAGAATGTTCAGGCCACGCACCGTGCGGGCCGTAGTGGGTGGATCGTAATCGGCGCGGTGGGATTCGGCCCTGGGCTGTGGGAGCGGGGGGGCGGTGGATGACCGCTTAAGACTGGGGGCGGACGGTCAGGTTTCGCCGTCCGATGTTGGCGGTCGCCAAAACCTGACATTGGCCAGGCATGGGCGGCAAGCGAGCTCGATTGGCCGGAAGCGGACTTGACAGGGCGAATCAACTGAGGGAGCGTCGGCGAGCTCCGTCGAGACCGGTCTCGTAAACATCCGCACTCACTCATACGCTGAGCAGCCACAATACCGTATTTGGATGGAGCTGGACCACGTTCTGCTTGCTGTAACGGTGAACCATTTCAGTTAACGAGGGTTCATCTGCCACCGGTCACGCGGACACATATAGGGGACACATGACCACACCGCCGACTAGACCACCAACACCGGCCGAACTTCTTGAAGGGATTACCCTACCTAGCGGTTGGAAGCTCGTCGAGCGCCTGAGCCGACCACCAGGGGCATCCGGGTCGAATTTCGGTACTGGGTACAAGGCGGAGAGAGCTCAAGGATCGAAGAACGAAGTTGCGTTCGTTAAGGCAATGGACTTTGCGCGGGCTCTTCGCGCTGCCGACCCCTTCGCGGAGATGTTCAAGTTGACCTCTGAGGCCGCGTTTGAAAGGCAAGCACTAGAGCTCTGCAAAGACCAACGGCTGTCTCGGCTGGTCCAGCTAATTTCGTGGGAATACGTCAATCAAGATCCGGCGAAAAACCCTTTGAGCCAGGTCTTATGCCTGGTCATGGAGATCGGCGATGGCGACATTCGCAAGCAGCTCACTCGAATTGGTGCATTGCCGACAAGCATCATTCTCCATGTACTGGAGGATACAGCCCTCGGAATGGCGCAACTTCACCGTCACGGGATTGCGCATCAGGACGTGAAGCCATCAAACGTTATCTCGATGACCGATTTGTCAGCCGCCGCAAAGAACTTGTTTAAGGTCGCGGACCTGGGCCGGATCGTCCGCAAAGGGACGCCAGGACCGTACGACCTCATGCCCTGGCCTGGGGATAAACACTATGCGCCGCCCGAGCGATGGTACGGCTACACGCCTCCACAATGGCCCGATGCGCGAGAAGCATCGGATGCGTACATGCTGGGCAGCCTTGCCTGTTTTTTGTTCTGTGGAGTGACCATGCAGTCGTTACTCATTCACGAGATCCCGAGCGCAATGGCGCCGGGGACGTGGGCGGGCGGATACAACGACCCCTTGCTCCAGGTGCTACGCTCCAAGCAATCGAGTATCTTAGCCAACTCGGTTGCTCCAACTATTTCTGTTGACGTACGGGACGCGGTGATCGAAATGATTAAGCAGTTGATCGAACCGGACCCGCTCAAACGCGGCGACAAGCGCGCGCGTGCACAGACAGGCGGACCTGGCCTGGATCGCTTCCCGCCGAAGTTCAAGCAGCTTCGACTGCTGGCGGCCATCTACGAAAAGCTCGCTCGCCCGTGAAATCATCTCTCCCTAAGCGACGGCTGATCCCTCGCTGGCGGCCAGTCTCCAAGACGCTGGAAACCACCGAGGTTGAGTCGATAGTAGATCAACCGTCGAAGAAATTGGCGTTCGACCGTGACGTCTTCAATGACACCGTGGACTCTTGGCGGAGCAACCCCACGGCAGGTCACTTGGGCGACGTAATCGCGTTTTCGCCTGACGAGGAATTGCGTCCGGCCATCGCGCGCATCGTCGACGAAGCCGTGCAAAAAGGCCTTCAAGCATCAGATACGCAGAGATCGATTTTCGCCGAAGTACGAGAGGAGGTAGCTGATCCCGACGACACTCACCTAGGCGGCCGGCTGGCGACGCAGGCGCGAGTGGCCCAGCTCCGCAAAGAGCTTCTTGTCGCACCGGACAACGTTCTAGCGCTCTTGGACATGGCGCAGCTTCAGCTTGCTGCAGGAAAGCAAGCTGCGGCTAAGCGCTACTTATTTACCGCTCTCAATCTCGCACCGAATGGCCGTATCGTATTGCGAACGGCCGCACGATTCTTCGTGCATCTCGGTGAGTTTGACCGTGCGCATTCTTTGATATCACGGCACCCCGCCGCAAAGGATGATCCTTGGCTAATGGCAAGCGAGATATCCTTAGCTCAAGTCGCAGATCGCGAATCTACGCTGCTAAATCCAGGGCGGCGATTGCTGCGGAGTTCCAAGCGCCCAGCGCGCCAATTGGCTGAACTGGCTGGAGCTGTAGCTAACAGAGAGATGATCGATGGGAGTCTTAAGGAGGCTCGCGGCCTTCTTCGTCTTGCGCTGGAGCAACCGACCGACAACGTGGTCGCACAAGCGATGATTGACGGGCGTTTGATGGGTCTAAATATGGAAGAGCCCGCCATTCGACGGGCGGTCACTCAGTCTGCGGAAGCGCTCCTCCTGCAAGCTTGGATGGCCGGCGATGAAGTCGCATCTGAGGCCCACGCTCTCAGGTGGCACGCCGAGGAACCGTTTTCCAGTCGGCCGCTGCAGTTTCTGACGACCTTGTACTCCCTTCAAGGCGAGTACGGCAAAGCTCTTGATTGGGTGCAGCGCGGTTTAATCGCGGATCCTTCAGATGCCGGCTTGATCTCAAACCTCAGCTTCAGTCAAGCGGCACTTGGAGAAGAAGCGGCAGCAGAAGCAACAATGAAGCGCTCGCGATTGGTGGGCCAGACATGGCTGGAACCGTATTTCAAGGCTACAGAAGGCCTCGTCGCTCTCCGTCGCGGTCAATTCGATTTGGCCAAGTCCTTGTACAGGGAGGCCGAGCAAACTTTTTTGAAGGCGGGCCAAGATTCAACGGCTGCGCTATGCCTTGCGCACTATGCAAAGTTTGCAGCGGAATGCGGCGCGCCAGACGCAGAGGCGCTAAAAATGGAAGCCGAAGATAGGGTGCGAAAAGCGCCGACGATCGACGGGATAATCATCTTAGACAAGCTTTCGAAAAGGCCAGTTAGCATTCCGCTCGAACAAGAAGAACAACGGCGATTAAGCCAGTGGGTGTTTGATCCCATCAGTAACACGCTCACTCAACGTCTCGGCGTGACCGCAAGGAACGCTCCCGGTTTGGTTGTCGAACCCGGCATGCCGCCAAAGCGGAAGCACTAACCACTTCCGCTGCTTCGCGGTGCCGAATGGACACGATGCGAACTCTCGATTTGGGGAGTGCGGAACTGCGGGGGACGGAAGTCGAACAGCAATACTGACGGCTGCTTCCAACCCCTCGCCGTCGTTCGCGCTTTGCCCATCGGGGTGACTCAATGGCTGCATTTGAGCCGAGTCTGTGAATTGGACGTCCACGGACGACCGACCGCAACCGCTGCAAAGCCGAAACGGAAGGCCCGCTGCACCGACCGGTGCGAACTGTAGCCAGTCCGAGCCGGAGAACAATCGGGTGCTATGCCCGCCTTCGGCCGTCACCAGCCGTCACCAGCCGTCAGCTTGCACGGCCGACGATCATCTCGTTCGCCGCTTCGACGCTCTCTCCGCCCGTGTCGATGACGAGCCCTGCCGCCCACGTCGACTCGATCCACAGCGCCGATACTTCTTTCCACGCCGGCAGCACGCGGCCTTCGATATCGGCCCGCCTTCCGGTCACGCGGCGGCGATGTTCCTCCACATCCCCGCAGACGAGAAGAACGCCAAGCGTCCCGTGATCCCCTCTTGACGCCTGCTCTCAGGAGTTTGCTTGCGCGCCCCACCGATGCAGCATCAGCTCGTCCATCGGATTGGCCGGCTGCGCCGGGAGCCGCTCGAGAAGGTCGCGCAAGTACGTGTACGGGTGCCGTTCATAAGCGCCAAGCGAATCGGGCCCATCTGCAGTCGTGCGTTTCGATGCGAATACGCGTTCCGCCATTGCAGGTTCGGATCGACCAAGTCTCACCCGAACCGGATCGTGCATCGTCCTTCTCCCGGCCGGTAGCGCTTCGCGTCCAAAATGGGACCATCACTGGATCAGGTTGTGCTTGACGGCGTAGTAGGTCAGATCGCTGTTCGATGCGAGGTGCATCTTTTCCATCAGGCGGGTGCGATACGTGCTCACGGTCTTGACGCTCAAGGAGAGTGCGGCCGCGATCACGCCGGCAGTCTCACCCGTGGACAACTTCAGGAATACTTGGAATTCCCTCTTCGAGAGCGACTCGTGCGGTGCACCGGCCTCCTTGCGCGTGAGCTGTTCCGCAAGAAGTTCGGCGACGGCCGGCGACAGGTAGCGGCGTCCGAGGGAGACGGTTCGGATCGCATCGACGATCTCGATCGGTTCGCACGCCTTGTTCAAGTAGCCGCTGGCGCCCTGGCGAATCAGGTTCATCGCGTAGTGCTCTTCCGGGAAACCGGAGAGGACGAGGATCGCGACATCGGCCGCCTTCGCACGAATCATCGCGATCGCGTCGATCCCGCTCTGGCCCGGCATCGACAGGTCCATCACCAGCACGTCCATCGGCGTGCATCGCACCAGATCGATCGCCTCCCGCCCCGAACCCGCCTCGCCCACCACCCGCAAGTCAACGTGCTGGGAGAAGAAGTCCTTCAGGCCCCCGCGCACGATGGCGTGGTCGTCGACGATACCGATGGAGATCATGATGCTGTCCTTGTTCCGCGCCCGGTGGAGACCGGAAGCCCGGAACAGGAATCCGCCATCTGGCGAGATGCACTGTGGGGCCGAAGAGCCTTGGAAGGTGTGGGACGTCGCGCCTTGGAAGGAGCGGAGGATCCCGCGCATTAGGATCTCGCTGCCTCGGCGCGGGGCCCAGAACGATGGACATCCAGGAGCATTGCGGCTGCCTGGGGCGCTTGGTTGTCGTCCACCGCGAGGACCGTCAGATTGGTGCGATTCGGCGCGGGCGGACTCACGGCGCGAAATCCCGACATCTCTTTTCGCTGTGTGTCGCTCGCGCGCAGGAAGAGACGGCCGGCCCGACAACACAGACCGGGAGCCGCAGTCGAGCCGCTAGTTTCGGCGCTGGAGGACCGCCACGGTGGCATCGTCGTACCCTCGCCTTTGATCCCGCGCCACCAGGGCCGCCACGACGCTTGGAGTGCGGCCGAGCGCCGCCGTCACACAGCTGCTGCTCCAACGCGTCGCGATCCCGTCGCTCGACAGGATGACGACTGCGTGCGGAGGCCAAGGCGTGGTCGTTTCCACGGGTGTGCGGATGGCACGACCTGCAGTGCCGTCAGCCGTGAGGACGCTGCGATCACTGACTCCGGAGATCACGCGGCCCACCACATTGCCGGCGCCGACGGTGGTGATCGTGCCCGCCGCCGCGTTCGCGTGCAGTACGGCGACCGCCGCGCCGCAGGTCCTGCGCAGCCGGCCGTGGATGCGCCGCAGGGTGTCGCTGGGCGTTGCCGTCGGGTCCTCGAGGAAAGTTGCTACCGCTTCCCGTGCGGCCTCCGCTGCCTGCGGCCCATGCCCCAGACCGTCCGCCACTATCGCCGTCGCCTGCTCGCCGTCCACGGCGAAGGCCCACGCGTCGCCGCAGATCCGTTCGCCAGACGCCGCAAGCGACACAGCGCCGACATGGATCGCATGCAGACGAGTCGCCTGCGGCTTTGCGTGTACCCGGACAGAGATGATCGTGCCCTCCGGAACTGTCGAGTGCATGTCGAAGCCGCTGGCCAGCCGGCGAACCGCACCCAACCCGGTACCGGGCGTGCCGCCGGTGGAGAACCCATCCCCCATGCAAAGCTCCAGGTCGGCGATTCCCGGGCCCGAGTCAATGGCGAGTACCTCGACTTCCTTCTGTGACGGGCGCACGGAAAGCAGGAGCCTGCCTTGCCGCGCGTGCCGCACCAGGTTGCCCCCCAGCTCCGTGACCAACAATGCGAGGCGGCCTGCCTGCACGTCGTTGAAGCCGCACTCCATGGAGAGAAGCGCGGCATGCCGCCGCGCCTCGCCGACGCAGCTCGGATCTCCCATCGGCAGCGCGACGTGGAACGAACCCGTGATCAAGTCCATCGGGTGCAGTCATGGGCAGGCGCGCTCCGGCCCTGCGCAAGCAGACCCATGCCCCGCTCGATGTCGAGCGCCGCACGAACACCCTCCAGCGAGGGGCCAAGCTCCCCCAGGGTGATCGCCACCGCAGGCTGCATGCCGACCACTACCGTGGACGCGTCGAGAACCCGCGAGACACCGGAGATGGTGGCGAGCATCCGGCCGACGAAGGAATCGACGATCTCCAGGGCGGAGATGTCGATCAGCACACCGGAAGCGCTGCACTCGGCGATCTTGTTGGCCAAGTCGTCCCGGAGCGTCAGCGCAAGTTGATCCTGCATTTCCACCTGGATGGTCACGAGCAAGGTGGCGCCGATCCGCAGGATCGGGATGCGGTACATGTCAACTCCCGCGTGTGCGGGTGACCACGAAGCCTTGTTGTTGCATCGCGAGCGCAAGCGCGTCAGCCAGGCTGGACTTCGTCGCGACGCCTTGCAGGTCGATGCCCAGGTGCACGATCGTCTGGGCAATCTGCGGGCGGATGCCGCTGATGATGCATTCCGCGCCCATGAGGCGGATCGCGCTCACCGTCTTCAGCAGGTGCTGCGCCACCAGCGTGTCTACCGTCGGCACGCCGGTGATGTCGATGATCGCCAGCCGCGAGCCCGTCTCGACGATCCGCTGCAGCAGCGTTTCCATCACCACCTGCGTGCGGTTCGAGTCCAGCGTGCCGATCATGGGCACCGCCAGGACGCCCTCGAACAGCTTGATCACGGGCGTGGAGAGCTCCAGCAACTCGTACTGCTGCCGTTGAATGAGCTCTTCGCGCGTGCCCTGGTAGGTGGTGACCGTCCACTGCGCCATCCGGTCGACCATGGAGGAGATCGACCAGGCGGCGGCCAGTTGCGCGTCGGCCGGCACGCTCGCCTGCACGCGCGCGAACAAGGGCCGCTTGAAGGAGAGCACGAACAGACTCGTGTCGCCGGCGGACTGCCCCTGCGCCGCCCTCGACCGGGACAGCGACTCGAGCGCCTGACGCAAAGCTGCCCAGGCGGGGCCGGAAATGTCGTCCAAATTCCCGCCGGCGCTCAGTGCAGCACGCGTGCTCGACGCAATTTCCCGTGCCTCCGCGCGCATGCCGTTCCTGGCCCCCTCGGAGATGCGGGGTGAAAGTCCACCCGCCTCCTGCAGCCAATCGTCCAGTAGTTGGGAGTCCTGCTCGCCGAGGAGCCGGACCAGAGTGTCTGTGTGGGAAGTCATGGAGTGGCCGCAAAGGGCCGGGATGGGTGAGCGGCCGATTATGGGGCTCTTGTCGCGTTTGCGCCGGCATTTGTAGAAGACAATCTCATGGCCCGGCCCTCCGGACATCCCCTCCAGATGAGCCAGCAGCTACTTACCCTCTCCATCAGCGCCAACAACTTGCCCGCGGTGCGCACGCAAACCCGCAAGGTCGCTGTCCTCAGTGGCCTGGAGGCTCTGCAGCAGACGCGGTTCTCCACCGCGGTGTCGGAGATCGCGCGCAACGCGGTCCAGTACGCGGGCGGAGGTTCGGTGTCCTTCATGGTGGAAGACATTGGCGCCGCGCGCGAGCAAGGTGTGGTCGCGGTGGTCGCAGATGAAGGGCGCGGCATCGAGGATGTGGCGAAGGCGATGAGCGGCCTTCCTGATGCAAACGGACGCATCCCGATGGGCTTGGTCGGCAGCAGCCGGCTGGTCGACGGGCTTCTGGTGGAATCGCGGCCGACCGGCGGAACGTCTGTGCGGCTGGAAATGAAACTGCCGCGCACGGTTGCGCGGCTCACACCGGCCCGGCTCGATGACATTGCCGCGCATCTCGCCGAGCGCGGGCCGCTCTCGGCGAGCGAAGAAGTCGAAGAACAAAATCGCGAGTTGCTGAAGATCCACCAGGAGCTTCGCGCCAAGCAGGCGGAATTGGAACGCGCGGATACGCGCAAGAACCAGTTCGTGGCCACCCTGGCGCACGAACTGCGCAATCCGCTGGGAACGCTGAAGTTGGCAGTGGACCTCATGCGCAAGCGCCCGACCATCGACCCAGATGAAATCACCCGGCTGGCGGATCTGATGGAGCGCCAGACCCGGCAGATGTCGCAGATGGTCGAGGACCTGATGGAAACGGCCCAGATCGCGCAGGGCAAGGTGGTGCTTGCGAAGGAACTGGCGGACCTCAACGAGCTCGTCGCGCAGTCAGTCGAGATGAGCGCGGGCTCCACGACTGCGAAGGGGCACGAGGTCACCCTGCGGCTCGCTAACGTGCCCGCGTGGGTGCAGGTCGACCCTCGACGCATGAAGCAGGTTCTATGCAACCTGATCCAGAATTCGGCGCGCTACACGGCACCCAACGGCAACATCGTCGTCGCTGTCTCGTGTGCAGACAGCAAAGCGGTGGTGGAGGTCAAGGACAACGGACGCGGGATCGAGGCGGACCTGCTGCCGCACATCTTCGGGCTGTTCGTGCAGGGCAACGGGTCGCCGGGCGAATGTGGCTTGGGCGTCGGACTGGCACTGGTGCGCAGGCTGGTAGAGGATCACCATGGCGCAGTCGAAGCCCGGAGCGGCGGGGCCGGGCAAGGTAGCGTCTTCACCGTGACACTTCCGCTCAGCACTCCCCGTGGAGCGTGAGATAGAGCGGCCAGCCGCATTGGCGAACTACTGCCGCACCGCTGGCGCCCGGCCGTAGCGCCGCGCAATTGCGACATGTGCCGATGATCTGCAACGAAGGCCGAGAACCAGGGCGTCGAACTGCGCCTGGGTCAGCGACCTCGTGACGCTCTCCTCATGGGACCAGACGAGTCGGCCGGCATTCAGACGCCTGGCGGCGAGCCAGACTCCGATGCCGTCGTGCACCAGGACCTTCATGCGGTTGGCTCGCCGATTGGCGAACAAGTACGCGTGATGAGGAAGGGCCCCACCAAAGAGACGAACGATGCGGGCCAGCGCCGCTTCGGTACCTGAGCGCATGTCCAACGGCTCAACGGCCAGCCAGAGCGCATCGACTCGGATCACATCAACAGCTCGCGCAGCCACGCCCCGAAGGCACCCGCTGCCTCAAGCGGCCAAGCGATGGATGCGGACAACGTGCCGCGCCGCAGCTCGATCCGGATCGGCGCCGCAGCGACGGGAAGGGGGGAGCCGCCCAACGTGGACGGCCGGCAGCCGCCTGGCGAGCAGCCGCGCGATCGCCGTCTTCCCGGTCCCGGGCAGGCCTGAGAGTGCGACGAGCATGCCCGTCGCCACCTACGCCGAAGCCGGCGCCACCAGCCGCTGCACCGACTCCAGCAATCCCGCCGGCCACGCCGCGTTCTGCCGGGACATGTGCGCCGCATAGCGGTGGCCAGAGGGAAGGGAGTGCAACTGCAGTCCCAGCATTTCGATCTCGCTCTTCGGCTCCAGCTCGCCGATGTTGGTGCGCACGGCAGAAGCGTCGACCAGCGTGACGGCGCCGCTACCGATGATCTCGATCGCCTCCTGGCTCTCGACGACGAGGGCCGTGTCTTCGTCGATGCCCACGCCCAGCAGGTCGGGCCGCTGGGCGAGCGCCGAGAACAGGCGCGCGAGCCGTCCGCGTTCGGAGAAGTGCTGGTCGACGATCGCCGCCGGCAGCAGGCTGAGCCCGATGCCCATGGCGACGACGTCCTTGCGCGGGCGCCGCACCGCCGGCCCTTGCGCGATCATGTGGCGCGACATCACCGCGGCGCCAGCGCTCGTGCCGCCGATGCAGCAGCCGTTGTGCCGGTGGGCGTAGTGCAGCGCGGCGGCCGCGGGCGTGTCGCGCAACACGTCCATCAGCCGCGACTGGTCGCCGCCGCTCATGAAGATCGCGTCCGCCTGCAGGATCGCCTGGACGACTTCGGGCCGGGACGCGGCGTCGCGATCGAGCAAGGGCAGCAGTTCGAAATCCCGGGCGCCGATCTCGGCAAATGCGTTCCGGTAGCTTTCGGCGACGATCAAGGGTACGGAGCTTGCCGCGGCCAGCAGGCGGATGCGGGCTTGCGGGCCGCCGGCGTATTCGAGGAAGCGCCGCAGGACCAGCCGGTCGCGCACGCGGTCCTCGGCGCCGCCGACGATGACGAGCCGCCCGCGCGCCGGCGTTTGCGCGGCCAGGGGCAGCGTCGAGCCGGTGAGCAGCGATGAAATCAGCAGGTCGCGTCGACGCATAGGGCTGGACCCCAGTGTAGCTTTGGCTTAGGCGCCAAGGAGCCGTATGCTTGCGAGCCACGAGTTCCAGGAGCACGCATGCAACGCCTGCGCTATTCCATCAACGTCACGCTGGACGGATGTTGCGACCACCTCGCGATCATCCCCGACGAAGAACTGCACCATCGCGCGGCCGAGACCATCGCCCAGGCCGATGCGCTGATCTTCGGGCGGGTCATCTACGAGATGATGGAATCCGCCTGGCGCGAACCGGCGCGCACGGGCGTGCGGCCAGACTGGATGCCGGCCTGGATGGAACCGTTCGCGCGCACGATCGATGCGAAGAAGAAGTACGTGGTGTCGCGCACGCTCACCAGCGTCGACTGGAACGCGGAGCTGCTGCGCGGCGACTTGGCAGAGGAGGTCCGGCGGCTCAAGCAGCAACCCGGTCGCGGGCTGCTGGTGGGCGGCGTGATGCTTCCGCAGGCATTGGCGGAGCTGGGCTTGATCGACGACTACGAGCTCGTCGTGCATCCCCGGCTGGCCGGCCATGGGCCGACCCTGTTCGCGGGGCTGTCGAAGCCGGTCGACCTGAAGCTCGTGGAGCAGGTGAAGTACGGTTCCGGCGCGGTGGCGATGCGTTACGAGCGGCAGGAGTCCTGAGGACGAGGCCGCTCGAGCACCATCACGAGCGGCGCGCCTGCACCGCCAGCGCCGCAGCCGACGTCAGCGTGGCGAGCAGCATCACGCCCATCCAACCCTCACGCGCCAGCAGCACGCTGCCCAAGGCAGACCCGAGCGCCATGCCGACGAACAGCTTCGTCATCAACACCGCGTTGAGGCGGCTGCGGGCCGAGGCGTCCAGGCCGTAGATGATGGTCTGGTGCGCGATCATCGAGCCCTGCACGCCCAGGTCGAACACCACGGTGCACAGAGCGAGCAACACGAGCTGGCTCGCAACTGGCAGCACCGTGCCCAGCGCGATGGCCAGGAAGGCCGCGGCGGAGATCGCCGCGCCCAGTCGCACGACCAGCAAGGGACCGCGCCGGTCGGCGATGCGGCCCGCGAACGGCGCGGCCAGCGCGCCAGCGGCGCCAGCCAGCCCGAAGGCGCCGGCCGCGGCGCTGCCCAGGTGGAAAGGCGCGGCGTGCAGCATCACGGCCAGCGTCGACCAGAACGCGCTGAAGCCGACGCCCAGCAGGCCTTGCGCGATCGCAGCCCGCCGCAGCGCGGGGTGTGCGCGCCACAGTTCGGCCAGCGAGCGCAGCAGCGCCGCGTAGTCCAGGCTGGCATTCCGCGCAAAAGCGGGCAGCACGCGCCATGTCGCGACAGCGATGGCCGCAACGGCGAAAGCGGCCAGCACGAACATCGTGCGCCAACCCGCTTGCGCAGCGACCGCGCCACTCAGGACGCGCGACAACAGGATGCCAAGTAGCAGGCCCGTCATCACGGTGCCGACCAGCTTGCCGCGCTGCTCCGGCGGCGCCAGCGTGGCCGCGGCCGGCACGAAGTCCTGGGCCGCGGTGGCCGTGATGCCGATGACGGCACTGGCGAACAGCAGGGCCCAGACCGACGGAGCGGCCGCAGCGAGCAGCAGGGCGAGCGTCAAGGCGAACAGCTTGGCGAGGATCACGCGCCGGCGGTCGAAGCGGTCCGCCAGCGGGCCGAACAGCAGCAAGCCCGCCGCGTATCCGAGCTGCGTGGTCGTCGGGATCCAGCCCACCAGCCAGGGCGGCGCCTGCAGGTCGGCGCCGACGACGCCCAGCAGCGGCTGGCTGTAATAGATCGCGGCAACCGACAGTCCGGCGCCCGCGGCCAGCAGGCCCATCAACGCCGTGCCGGGGCCCGTGGGGTGGGCCGCGGGGCTATTCGTCATGCAAATGTCGTTCATCGGTGAAAACCCTTGTTCTGCTCTGACGGCGGACTTTGCCGTGCAAATGGTCGCTGCGGAAGACGGGCGCGCGGCAAAACGGATATACGCTCAACGCATGACCAAACGACTTCGCCAGCAGCCCGCCCGGACCACCGCGCCGGATCCGGCGGATGCGCCGCCGGGCGTGCCCGCGGACCGGTTGGCGCTGCTGGAGACCTTCATTCGCATCGTCGAGGCCGGCAGCCTGTCGGCCGCGGCGCCGCTGCTGCAGACGACGCAGCCGACGGTCAGCCGGCGCCTGCGGGCCTTGGAACAGTCACTGGGCGTGCCGTTGCTGCAGCGGTCTACGCACGGGATGCGGCTCACCGTGGATGGCGAACGTTGCTACCAGCGCGCGCGGACCTTGCTGGATGACTGGGCGGCCTTCGAGGCCGACATGGGCGGCGCCGGCGCGGAGCCGGAAGGCCTGCTGCGGGTGGCCGTGCCGCATGCCTTCGGGCAGGACCAGTTCGTCGCGCCGCTGGAAAGCTTCCTGCGCGCCTGGCCGCGCGTGACGGTGGAGTGGCTGCTGCAGGACGAGGTGGACGATGCCCGCGCGCGCGGCATCGACTGCGTGATCCAGGTCGGCCAGCCGACCGACCCCGCCATGATCGCGATCCGGCTCGCCGCCGTCCCGCGCATCGTGGTGGCCGCGCCGGGCCTGCTTGCGGGGGGCAAGGTGCCGCAAGACCCCGAGGCCTTGGCGGCGCTGCCCTGGCTGGCGCTGCGCACCTACTACCGCGACGAGCTGCTGCTGACGCATGCCGTGACGGGCGAGACGCGCGCCGTGCCGCTGCAATCGCGCTTCAGCACCGACAGCCTGTACGCCTTGCGCAGCGCCGCCCTGCGCGGGCTGGGCGCTTGTGCCGGTTCGGCCTGGCTGCTGGTGGACGATGTCGCTCGCGGCGACCTCGTCCACCTCGCGCCGCAATGGCAGCCGGCGCCACTGCCGATCTGGATCACGTACCCGCAGGCCGGGCACTACCCTTCGCGGCTGCTTCGATTCGTCGAAGCGATGCGCAAGGCGGTGCCGGGGATCGTGGAGGGCTGAGCGGCTCTCAGTCCGCGCCGAAGGTCAGCGGCGTCACCCGCACCGCGCCGCTTTCGATGTCGCTCACGGTCACCAGCGGGAAGCCCACGGTCACCTGCGTGCTCTGGCGCCAGGCGTCGACGATCTGGTCGCGCAGCTCGGAGGCGCCGGCGGCGAGCTGCTTGGTCACGATCGCCAGCTCCAGCGGCTGGGCCGTCGCGTAGTTGTCGTTGCCCGAGTTCTTGGCGGCCAGGTAGACCGGGACCACTTCGGTCAGCGTCTCGGCGAGATACAGAGGGACCCGCTGCTCGATCGTCGCGACGCCGCGGTCGGTGTAGGGGCGCATCTGGAAGCGGACCGCGTCGAAGTCGACGAAATTGCGGACGAAGGAGCCTTCGAACGGCGCATGGATGGGCGCGGTCGTGTAGCCGTTCGGGTTCAGGTACGCGCCCCAGCCGTTGAAGTGGATCGACACGTGCATCGGCTGGCTCGCGTCCGCCACGAAGTGGCTCCAGTAGCCGATGTCGCGCACGATCAGCTGCTCGCGCAGCGCGAGGTGCGCCACGAAGTATTCGCGGTCGGCCGGCGTCTTCGCGGTCTCCAGTCCGGCCTTGAAGGCGCGCCACATGGCGAAGTCCTTCCGCAGCTGCTGGAAGCCGTCGATGATCGCATACGGCAGGTAGCCGCCGTACTGCGTCTGCCCCGCTGGCGCCGTGGCGCCACGCTGCGCCGTGTCGAAAGCCTGGCGCGTCGGCGGCAGGCTGGCCAGCAGCACCGCGCCGCCGATGACGTAGCCGGAATCGTCGACGTCGAGGAAGTGGCCCGGGTCGCGCTCGGCGTCGTGCACGGTCGGGGCCGTGCTGATGCGGCCGTTCGCCACGCCCGTCACGATGCCGGTCGTCTTCGACTCGTCGGCCTCGGCGCCCAGCTCGCCGATCTCCCACGCGGCGATCGGGTTGCGCAGGAACAGCGGCATCTCCCTCGGCAAGGCCTTGGCGGCGAGTTCGCTGATCTTGACGTGGCCCGTGTGGCCCCAGGCCCAGGCCTGGTGGGGGGAGAGGACCATCACGGCGCCCGCCAGGGCGCTCGAGAGCCATGTCGCTTTGCGATTCCAGATGCCGGGCATGAGGAGCTCCATTCGATTGGTTGCAGCCGGCGAGGATGCCGGCCGAATGTGACCAATTTGGGACAGAGCGGGTCCGGCACCTGGCCGGTCGCTACTCAGCCTTCAGGTTGACCGTGGTGCTCAGTTGCTGCCAGGTGTCGATCTCGCTGCGGATGATCGTGGCGAACTGCGCGGCGCTGCCGCCGGCCGGCGCCATGCCGTCGCCCTTCAGCACGTCCGCGGTTTCCTTGGACTGCATGATCTTGTTGACGGCCGCGTTGATCTTCTCGATGACCGCCGGCGGCGTGCCCTTGGGCGCGATGAGCCCGTGCCACAGCGTCACCGTGTAGTTGCCGACACCGGCTTCCTGTGCGGTGGGCACATCGGGCAGCGCGGGAACCCGCTGCGCCGTCGTGACGGCCAGGGCCCGCAACTTGCCGCCCTGGATCTGCGGAATGGCCGACGCAGCGCTGCTGAAGAACAGCTGCGTCGTCCCGCCGATCGTGTCGTTCATCGCCGGTCCGGTGCCCTTGTACGGGATGTGCGTGAGCTTCACGCCGGCGCGTTGCGCGAACAATTCACCGGCCGCATGGGCGATGCCGCCGGTTCCGCTGGACGCGAAGTTCACCTTGCCCGGTTGCGCCTTGGCGAGCGCCACCAGCTCCTGCACCGACTTCGCGGGCAACCCCGGGTTCGCGCACAGGATCAGCGGGCCCTGCGCGATCTGCACGATGGGCGCAATGTCCGTCACCGGGTCGAACTTCAGCTTGTAGACCGCGGGGTTGACCGTGTAGCTCGATGCCACCAGCGTCAGCGTGTAGCCGTCGGCCGGCGACTTCACGCCCATCTCGACGCCCAGGTTGCCGCCGGCGCCGGGCCGGTTGTCCACGACGAAGGCCTGGCCGAAAGCCGCCTGCAGCTTGTTGGCGATGAAGCGCGCGACGAAGTCGGAGCCGCCGCCCGTGGCGAACGGGACGATGATCTTCACAGGCTTGGTCGGCCAGTCCTCCGCGTGGGCCGCGAAGGCGGTCATCAGGGCAGCGGCGAGAACGACGCGGCGTCGAACGGTCATGGTTTGTCTCCTTGGTCTGCTTGGGGAATGCTCATGTTTTGCAGGATGTCCTGCTTCGCTCGCGCGACGTGCCGGCGCATCGTGAGCTCGGCGAGCTCCGGGTCGCGGTCGGCCAGGGCATCGACGATGCGCTGGTGTTCGAACATCGACCGCAAGGTCCGCTCGGGCCGCCGGCGTTGCTGGCGCCGGCACAGGTCGATCAGCCCGTGGTAGTCCTCGCTGAGGAACTTGATCAGGAACTCGTTGCGGCTGGCGCGGACGATGGCCGAGTGGTAGTCGGTGTCGAGGCTCTTGAAGGGGTAGCCGCCGTCGGCTGCCATTTCCGTCGCGACCCGCTGGCGCTCCAGCGCTTCGCGCAACTTGGCGATCTCTTCCGGCGTGATGTTCAGTGCCGCCTCGCGCGCGGCCATGCCTTCGATCGCCTCGCGCAGCTGGAAGATGTCGTTGACCTTCTTCGCGTCGAGCACGACGACGCGCGCGCCCTGGCGCGGGATGCGCGTGACCAGGCTGCGCTCCTCCAGGCGGCGGATCGCCTCGCGCAGCGGCGCGCGGCTCACGCCGTACTTCTTCGCCATCTCGGGCTCGCTGATCTTCGCGCCAGGCGGGATTTCGCCTCCGAGGATGGCGTCGCGCAGCCGCAGCAGCACGTGGTCGGCAACCGGCTCCCAGGCGCCGCCGAGGTCGTCTTCCGAGCTCATGGCTTGGCCTCCAGGATCTTCGAGACGGGAACGAACACGCTGCCCTCCATCAGGCGGCGGGCCGTGCGGTACACCGCCGTCTCCGCCACGAAAGGCTCACCCTCGCGCTGCTCCAGCTTCGCCGCGACGTGCAAGGTGCCGGACGGATGCTCGATCGCCACGTCCTCGCCCTGCGGCCGCAGGCCGACCGCATCGGCCACTGTCCCTTGCAGCTGCAGCGCGGTCGCCACGCACATGCCCCCCGTCAGCGGCGTCGCGCGATGGGGCTGGCCGGTCGACATGACGCGCACGCGCAGGTGGCAGCCTTGCACCGCGGGCGGCGACAGCAGGGCCACCTGCGGCAGGCTGCGGACGCGCTCGCGCGCATCGGCCAGGTCGCGTGCGATCCCGATGCGGACCGCGGCGGCCCGGCGAATGGCCTCGCAGTGTTCGAGCACCCGCTGGTTCGCATCGAGCTCGGACGGCTTCTCGCCGCCATGCAGGCCGATGGCGTCGGCGCGCAGCATGACCACCGGGTTTGCAGCGTCCACGACGCTCACCTCCACCGAGGGAAAGCCTTCGAGCTCCAGCATTTCCTTCCGCATGCCCGTAGGCAACAGCTTGCCGGTGACGGCGCCGCCAGGCTCCAGGAAGGAGAGACGCACCGGCGCACCCGCGCCTGCTACCCCGGTGAGGACGAAGTCGCCGTCCACCGCCGCGCGCCCGCCTGCCAGCGGAAACTTCGAGACGATCACCTTGCCGGTGTTCGTGTTGTGGATGCGGACGGTGGCGGCGTCGCCTTCCACTGGGACCAGGCCTTCATCGACCGCGAAGGGACCTACGGCGGACGAGATGTTGCCGCAGTTGCCCTTGTACTGGACGACGGTGGAGCCGATCGGGACCTGCGCGAAGGTGTAGTCGATGTCCGCGTCGGCGCGAGTCGACGGGCCGATGATCGCGATCTTCGACAGCGAGGAGATGCCGCCGCCCATTCCATCCAGCTGCCGCCCATGCGGGTCGGGCGTGCCGAGGGCGGCGCAGAAGATCGCGTCCCACGCCGCGCGCTCCGCAGGCAGGTCGGACACCTTGAAGAACAGCGCGCGGCTCGTGCCGCCCCGCATGTACACGGTGGGAAACGAGACCTGGTGGGCGCTCATGCCGTTGCCTCCTGGTGGAGAAGACGATCGAGGACGAAGGGCATCATTCCGCCGCCTCGCCAGACTTCGACTTCGCTGGCGGTATCGAGCCGGCAACGGGTCGGGAACTCGACGACCTCGCCGCTGGCCCGCGTCGCGCGGACGGTCACGGTGGCACCGGGACGCACCGGCGAGGTGTCGATATCGAAGGTCTCGCTGCCGTCGAGGCCCAGCGTCGTGCGGCTTTGGCCTTGCACGAACTGCAGCGGCAGCACGCCCAGGTTGGCGAGGTTCGCGCGATGGATGCGCTCGAAGGTTTCGGCGACCACGGCCTGCACGCCGAGCAGCCGCGTGCCCTTCGCCGCCCAGTCGCGGGACGAGCCGGCGCCGTAATCGCGCCCGGCCAGCACCACCACCGGCACGTTGTCGGCGGCATAGCGTTCGGCTGCCTGGTACACGCTGAGGGGATCGGCCTGCGAGGCGTGGCGCGTCACGCCGCCTTCGTGCCCCGGAACGAGTTCATTGCGCAGCCGCGTGTTGGCGAAGGTGCCACGCACCATCACTTCGTGGTTGGAGCGCCGCGAGCCATAGGAGTTGAAGTCCAGCGGCGTCACGCCGCGCGATTGCAGGTAGGCCGCGGCGGGCGAGCCGCTTGCGATCGCGCCGGCTGGGGAGATGTGGTCGGTGGTAATGCTGTCGCCAAGCATCAGCAATGCGCGTGCGCCGTGGATGCCGGTCGGCGTCTCGCTGCCGGTGGCGCGCCGCAGGTCGAGATAGGGCGGACGGCGGATGTAGGTGCTGCCATCGTCCCAGGGGAACAGTTCGCCCTTGGGGGCATCGAGCTGCTCCCAGCTCTTGTCGCCCTGGAAGATATCCGCGTAGCCGGCCGCGAAGGCGGCGGGGCCGACGTGCCGGACGACCATCTGCTCGACCTCTTCGGCGCTCGGCCAGATGTCCGCGAGATGGACGTCCTGGCCGTCGCTGTCGACGCCGATGGGATCGCGCGTGAGGTCGAGACCCATGTGGCCCGCGATGGCGTAGGCCACCACCAGCGGCGGCGACATCAGGTAGTTGCCGCGCACCTGCAGGTGGATGCGGGCTTCGAAGTTGCGGTTGCCGGAAAGCACGGAGCAGACATGCAACTGCTGGTCGCGGATGGCGGCTTCGACCGCCGGGGCCAGCGGACCGGAGTTGCCGCCACAGGTTCCGCAGCCGAAGCCGGCGATGTGGAAGCCCAGTTCGGCCAGCGGCGCCATCAGGCCCGCGGCCTCGAGATATTCGCCGACAACGCGCGAGCCGGGCGTGAGCGAAGTCTTGACCCAGGGGCGGCTGCGCAGCCCGCGCCGCGCGGCGTTGCGCGCCAGCAGCCCCGCCGCGATCATGACGGCGGGGTTGGACGTGTTGGTGCAGCTGGTGATGGCGGCGATCACCACCGCGCCGTTGGCCAGCTTCACGTCGGAGGGCCGCATCGAGTGCGCGTCGAACTGCGCGGCGACGTCTTGCAGCAGGACCTTCTGGTGGGGCTTGCCCGGGCCGGCCACGCAGGGTTGGACCTCCGACAGGTCCAGCGCCACCAGGTCCGAGTAGGCCGGATCGACACTGCCGGCGTCGCGCCAGAGGCCCTGGAAGCGCGCATAGGCTTCGACGAGCGCGACTTGCTCCGCGCTGCGGCCCGTGAGCGCCAGGTAGGCCGTCGTCGCGGCGTCGATCGGGAACAGCGCGCAAGTGGAGCCGTACTCGGGCGCCATGTTCGCGATCGTGGCCCGGTCGGCCACCGGCAGCGAGGCGAGGGCAGGGCCGAAGAATTCGACCATGGCGTCGACCACGCCGGCGGCGCGAAGTCGCTGCGTGAGCGTCAGCACCAGGTCGGTCGCCGTGACGCCGGCGGCGAGCTTGCCAGTGAGCTTCACGCCGACGACGCGGCGCAGCGGCGTCACCAGCGGCAGCCCCATCATGGCGGCCTCGGCTTCGATGCCGCCTACGCCCCAGCCCAGCACGCCCAGGCCGTTGACCATGGTGCTGTGGCTGTCGGTGCCGACCATCGTGTCCGGGAAGGCGACGACCTTGGCTGCAGCTTCCTCACTGCGCACGACCGTCGCGATGTGTTCGATGTTGACCTGGTGCAGGATGCCGCGCCCGGGCGGCACGACCCGCACGTTGTCGAAAGTGCGCTGGGCCCACTTGGCCAGGGCGAAGCGCTCGGAATTGCGCGAGAACTCGAGCTCCATGTTCCGCAACAGCGCATCCGGGCGGCCGGCCACGTCGACCACCATCGAGTGGTCGATCACCAGGTCGACGGGGATCTGCGGGTTGACGCTGCGCGGGCTGCCGCCGGCGTCCTGCATGCCATTGCGCAGGGTCGCGAGGTCGACCAGCGCGGGAATGCCGGTGTAGTCCTGCATCAGGACCCGCCCGGGATGGAACGGCACTTCGATCGGCTCGGCCTGGTCCGGTTTCCACGCCAGCAAGGCCATCAGGTCGTCGCTGGTGAGGCCGTTCTGGCCGATGTGGCGAAGCACGTTCTCCGCCAGGACGCGCACGCAATAGGGCAAGCGATCGAGCGCCACACCGGGCGCTGCGGCGGCCAGGCTATAGCCCTGCACGACCTGCTGCCCAGGCACCGGAACCGGTCGGAGAAACGAGGTGGGCGGGCGGGTCGTGGCTGCTGTCATGGCGGGAGTATAGGGTTGATCTGTCGACAGAAGTTAATGGCAGGCCCGGGTTTTTGTTGATACCGAGGTATTTTCAGACTATCTGTCTACAGAATGGCTGGGAGCTGCCTCAGCCTTGTGCTTTCGCTTACGTCGTGTACGGGAGCTTTGCCTGGGCTGCCCTTGTCAGGGCGCGATCCGCACCGAACTGCATCCAGTCAACACAAGGAGCAGTTCATGAAAACCAGATTCGTTGCCCTCGCCGTCGCCGCCACCCTGGGCCTCGGCTCGATTTCCGCCTTCGCGCAGGATCGCCACCATGACGGCGGCCACGCGCAAGGGGCCTGGCAGCACCAGCGCGCGGACCAGTTCCGCGGTAACTGGGGCCACGCCGCCCCGCGGTACTACGGTCCGACGTACAGCTACCGCCGTGACAACGGCGACGTCGCCGGCGCGCTGATCCTGGGTGCCCTCGCGGGCGCGCTGGTGGGGCAGACCGCCAACGCGTACAACTACGCGCCGCCCGCCACGTACTACGCCCCGCCGCCCGCGACCTACTACGCTCCGGCGCCCACGACCTACTACAACCCGGGTTATGGCTACTACTACGGCAACTGAGCCGGCGGGCTGCCTGGGCCAGGCAGCCCGTCACCCTGTCGGCTGAGTCCGACCGGGGAAGCGGAGGGATGCCGACAGGCGTGGTCCTCGCCGCGAGTCCAAAGTTCGCGGCTACTGCTCTGCCTGCTTCGAGGGAAACCATGCCTGTCCCGTCCCGCTTCCCGCATTGCGCGGCTGCGCTGCTGCTGCTCGCCGCGCCCTTCGCCCGCGCTGAGTCACCGATGCCGGAACCGATCGCTCCCGCGGTGATCGGGCGTCCGCTCGACCAGATCCGGCCCGCGCGGCCGCACCGGACCCAGCCCGCGGTGGCCAAGCCGGTTCGCGAGCGCGACGTGGCAGTCGCCAACCAGGCCGTGCGCACGCCGCCGCCTGCGCGTGTCGCCATTGCCGTGCCCGCGCCGCAGCAGATGCCGGCGCGGGCGCTTCCTCCAGCGCAAGTGATGGGCAGCAGCCCCGCTATTGCCAGCAGGTCGCCCGGACCCGGCTACTTCAGCAGCAAGGATTCCGCGCTGGTCCACCGGTACTACGAAGCGCACCCCGCGTCGGCACAGGTTGCCCAATGGAACATCGGCGAACGCATCCCGCAACGTGCCGAGCTCACCGGCGTGCCCGCCGACCTGCGCGCCGCCTTGCCGATGCTGCCGCCAGGCCACCAGTACGTGCAGGTGGATGGCCAGGTGGCGCTGGTGGCGGTGCAGTCGCGGGTGGTGGTGGATGCGATCAGCCGCTAGGGGCGTTCACGGACTGAGCGGTGTCGATTTGCGGCCCGCTCGTTCGTCGTGATGCGAGGGATCCTCCTCGCCAACCATCCGACTGATCGATGAACGACGCTCCTACCCCCATCGCCGACGTCCTGCACGCCTACGCCGACTGCGTCCTGCGCAAGGACGTCGCCGGCTTCGCGGCCCTTTACGATGCCGACGTCCAGGTGTTCGATGCCTGGGACCGCTGGCGCATGCAGGGCAGGGCGGCCATGCACGCCATGGCCACCGCCTGGTTCCAGTCCCTGGGTGAGGACCGGGTCCAGGTCACCTACGCGGAAGTCCACGGCCACGCCGGCGCCGAGCTGGCAGCCGTGTCGGCCCTGGTCACCTACACCGCAGTCGCCGCCGACGGCAAGGCCCTGCGCTCGATGGCGAACCGCATGAGCCTGGTGCTGCGACGGCAATCGGAGGGCTGGAGCGTCGTGCACGAACACACGTCGGTGCCGGTCGGCTTCGCGTCGCGGCAGGCCATTCCCATGGCGAAGGGCTGAGCCGGTCGTTCCTACCATCGATGGTGGAGGCGCCCTCCCGGCCCGAGCAGTAGTCTCGCGCCACCCCAAGGAGGTCCATGACTGTGAACTACCGCTTCAGCGCACGCACCCGCGACGGGCGTGACATCTCGGCCGTCTTCAGTACCGACGCCTTCATCCCGGCCAGCCAGCCGGACACCTTCCTGCTGCCCGGCCAGGGCGGCTTCTCCTGCGAGGGCTGCCGCGGCTTCCACTTCCTGCAGCATCCCCTGGGGGACATGCTGCAGTTCAACGACTGGCAAACGGGCGGCGCCTTCTCGTATGGTTTCCCGCACGGCACCTTCCAGCGCTTCGGCACCTTCCAGTCCAGCGACGTGGGTTCGGGGCGCGGCACGCTGCTGGTGGAGCAACCGCAGCCGCAGCCGGTGACCTTCCGCTCCACCATGGACCAGAGCAGCGGCAGGAGCTGGGCGTTGGGGGCCCACACCACCTTCGAGCAGCGCTTCCGCGCGGCTACGGGTGGCGTGCCCAACGAGCTCGGTATCCGCATGGGCATCAACCAGAATCCCTACTCCGTGCGCCTGGTGGTCGCGGTCGACGGCAACCCGCTGCATGACCAGACCCACGCGAACCTGGTGCAGCGCCGCTCCGATTGGGCCACGGTCTTCGACCTGGCCGACGTCACCGCGCAGGTCCCTGCCGGCGCCTGGGTCACGGTGAGCATCACGCCGGACACCGAAATCGGCATCGAGCCGCTGTTTGCAGAGAATCCTGATGTGCCGCTGGGGCAGTTGCCGCGGTATGGCGAGATGGCGGCGCGGTTCTACATGTCGGGGATGACGCGGGCGTGAGGGTGGCCGCTGGCTAGCGCTGCGCGACGAGCCGCACAACCCGCCCGCGCGCCCGCCCCACCGCCATCGACTCCTCCTCATCGGCCATCGAGCTCCCCGCAAGATCTTCCAGCGCGGGCGGGGCCTGGAAGTGCCGCCGGCGGAACAGGAACTCGGCCAGCTCGTGGAACCACACCTTCCGCCCGATGGCCGTGTACCAGCGCATGGCATGCGCCTGGTCGGGGTCGCGGTTGAAGAAGGTGCGCCACAAGGCCTTGGGCCGCAGCTGCACGGCGACCTCGATGAACTTCACCCAGGCGAACACGCGCCACGCCGGCACGCCGGGCGTCTCGAGGACCTGGTGCTTGTAGTCCCACTTGCGCGTGTCCGGCTCCAGCACGCGCCGCCGCGCCACCTCGCCGTAGAAGGGCGTCCACCGGTGCGGCGTGGCATAGAGGGTCTGGATCTGGTCGGGGTCGTAGTCCCGCAGGTGCCGCAGCGTGCGCAGGAAGTCGGCGTCGCTGCGCTCGTCGAAGCCCACCACGCAACTGGCCATGGACAGGATGCCGTGCTGGCGCAGCAGCCGGATCGCTTCGCGGTCCTCGCTTTGCGTCGCCCCTTTGCGGATGGCGGCCAGCGTGGCTTGTGAATAGCTCTCGATGCCAAGCAGGAAGCGGATGACGCCGGCGCGCTTGTACAGGTGCAGGATGTCGGCGTCGCGGACGATGTCACCCGCGCGCGTCGACCCGACCAGCGTGAGCGGCACGTTCTGCGCGATCAGTGCTTCCAGGAAAGCCCGCCAGGCCTTGCGCGAACCCGTGGGCAGTTCGTCGGCGAAGTTGATCAACTGCACGCCATGTTCGCGATGCAGCCGCGCCAGTTCCGCCGCGAAGCGCGCCGGGTCGCGATGCCGCCAGCGCGTCCAGAAACCGCGCTGGCCGCAGTAGCTGCACAGGTAGGGGCACCCGCGCGAGAACTGCACCACCACGGCCCGCATGCCGCCCCAGTACGAGTAGTTTTCATGCGCGATCAGTTCCCAGCCGACGCGCCAGTCGTCCAGGCATTCCAGCATGGTCGCCTTGGCGCTGGCCGCCGGACCATCGGCCTCGCGCCAGGCGATGCCGGGCAGCTGCCGCCAGTCGGCGCCCGCGTCCAGCAGGCGCAGCAGGTCGCGCGTGGTGCGCTCGCCTTCCCCGCGCACGACGAAGTCGATGGCCTTGCACTGCGCCAGCGTCTCCTGCCAGTGGTAGGTCGGATGAACGCCGCCACAGACGATGATCAGGCGCGGATGCAGGCGCTTCAGCCGCAGCGCCAGGTTCAACACGGTCCGATGCGCCGAGGACGAACCCGAGTGGCCCATCATCACCACGTCCACCGGCTCCGCCAGGACGGCGACGAGCGTCTGCCGTGCGTCCAGCCCCGCGCGGTCGGCATCGACCAGCCGCACGGCGAAGCCGTCATCCAGCAGCGGCCCGCCGACCGCCAGCAGCCCCAGCGGCGGCAAGTGGTCGCTGGGGATGCGGCTGCCGATGGCCGTGTGGGTGGGATTGAGCAGGCAGATGCGCAAGTGCCTGCGCGGAGCACGGATCGACGAGACGTTGTTCATGGACCCATCGTGCAGCGCAAGCCGCCCCGTTGGGCCGGATGTGAAGAAAGCCTCCACGCCGCGGAAGAATGTCTCCGTGCGGGCCCATGCCAGGGCATGTGCCGCCCACCTCGTCCCCGAGGCTTGATCCGGCTATGATCCCGCGGTCGGCGCGCGGGACATCGCAGCCCGCGCTGCCGGCCCATCCAGCCCACCGGGCAGAGGGAGGCAAGCATGATCCGTTGGTTGTTCGCGCTGCTGTTCTTCGTTTCCGCGGCCGCGTGCGCGCAAAGCTCCGTGCCGGCGATCAGCTTCGATTCGGTGCCGAATCCGCTGAAACTGCCCAAGGACGTCTACCTGGGTGAAGTCGCCGGCGTCGCAGTGAATTCGAAGGGACACATCTTCGTCTTCTCGCGCGGCAACACCACCGGCCCGGCCTACGCCGCCGCGGCGGCGCAACTGCTCGAATTCGACGCCAGCGGCAAGTACCTGCGCGAGATCGGCCACAACCTCTATGGCTGGTCGTTCGCGCATGCCGTGCGGGTCGACAAGGAGGACAACATCTGGGTCACCGACAAGGGCTCGGACGTCGTCGTCAAGTTCGATCCGCAAGGGCGCGTCGCGATGGTGTTCGGGCGCAAGCAGGAAGCCTCCGACGAAGAGACGGGACCCGTCAAGCACCCGAAGCCGCCGGCCCCGCCGGAAATCGGCCGCTTCCGGCAGGTCACCGACGTCACCTGGGATCCCGCGGGCAATGCCTACATCAGCGACGGCTACATCAACTCGCGGGTGGCGAAAGTCGGCAGCGACGGGCGCTGGCTCAAGTCCTTCGGCGAGCCGGGCCACGGGCCGGGGCAGTTCGTGCAGCCGCACAGCATCGCGGCCGACGCGCAGGGCAACATCTACGTGGCCGATCGCGGCAACCGCCGCATCCAGGTGATGGACGGCGAAGGCAAGTTCCTGCGCGAGATCAGGATCGACGTGCCCTTCGACCCGCGCATCCAGCCGATGCTGGGCGCGGTGCCGAACGTCGAGAAGATGGAAGCGGATGGCGCGAACCTCACGCAGACGCCGGGCGCGCCGTGGGCGCTGTGCATCACGCCGGGGCCGCACCAGGTGCTGTATGCGTCGGACGCTTATCCCGGCCGCATCTACAAGCTGTCGCTCGATGGCAAGGTGCTGGGCGTGCTCGGCGAAGCGGGCAAGCAGCTGAAGCAGTTCGGCTGGATCCACGAAATCGCGTGCCCGTCGGAGAACGTGCTGTACGTCGCGGAGCTGCTGAACTGGCGGGTGCAGAAGCTGGTGCTGCACCCGTGATGCGCGCCGGGCGTGCGAGGCCCTAGCACTTAAGTCCTGTCGCGTCTTCGCCGCAAACTCACCGCCGTGGCTTGCCGCTCGTTCCGCCTTCGGTGAAGATGCGGAATATATAGATACAAAAACAGGAACAAAGGCAGTGGGGCGTGAGTTCGACCGCAACTTCTTTGCGCAGATCCAGGGCAAGTTCACGAGGACGTTGGGAGACGAGAAGGGGCCGGATTTCCAGGGCAGGTACATCGGCCACATCCTCCATGCCCTGTCGCTTCACAGGCCGCGCATTCTCGATTGCCTGCCGACCGATGTCGATCGCAAGCCGGCGCGATGCGAACCGGAGTTCCGGTATTCGAAGGGCAAGGAACGCATCGCCGACCTCGCGGTCTTCGCCGAGGGGGAAGCTGCACCGTTCCTGCTGGTCGAAATCAAGGCCGCTGACGGCGCGAACACAGCGCACAACCATCCGCAGCTGAAGGCCTACGCCAAGTGGGCGAACGAGGCCCCGGCCGGACAGAGGCATGTGGTCGTCCTCACCCAGTACCCGCTGCCAGCGGAGACGCGCGCAATCATCGCGTCCAGTGGTGGCGCCCTCCTGGAGTGTTCGATCGGGAGCTTCGCACGAGCCCTTGCGCGCACCTCCGGCGGCTCCGAACTGACCGGCACATTTCTCGAATACCTGTACAGCAAAGGCCTGGTGATGACGCCGCTCGACGCACAGGACATGGAGGCGCTCCATACCTTCCTTGCATTCTCTTTTTTGCCGCACCTGGGCGGGCAGGGCCGCGTGACCTCGAGCGAGAGGGTCACGAACGGGCCCAAGGCGTTCGCCACCATCGTGCAGAACTGGCAATTGCTCTCGGGCCATTACGCGGATCTGCTGCGAAAGAAGGGTGCGGTCGTGCGCAACCCCGTGGTGAAGTTCGTGGCCGAGCAGCGCGGAGGCGGCAGCAGGAAGACCGGCGGCCATTGGGCGCTCTATTCACGCTATGCGGCCGACCGCGGAACGAAGAAGGGCGGCAACAAGCAGGCTGACCTGTACCACGAGTTCGGCCTTTTCCTGGACATCGAGAAGGCGGAGTCGGGGGCGGAGAAGGGCATCTACAGCCTTTCCATCTACAGCTGCTTCACCGTGGGCGGAACCGAGAAGGGCGGAGTCACCATGCCACTGGTGCGCAGGGCGCAGGACCGGGCGAAAGACTATGCCGCGTTCGCCCGGACACTCAGCGACGAGGAAAAGCTGCTGAAGGCCTTGCGCTCGTGCGTCGTGAAGGCCTGCGAAGCCGTCGAGGACCCGGACGCGCGCCTCCGTTTGAAGCAGGCGAAGGCGAACCTGCTCTTTTGAAGTTGACAGGAAAGAACGAGGAGTAGCAGTTCCGAATGACTGAAGCACAGGCGCTCAAGGCCCTGCCCCCGTTGGCGGACCGGATCATCGAAAAGGCGGTCGACAACATGACGCGCAAGCTGGTGGCGGGCTATCGCAACAAGCGAAACGCGAGGCCCAATGCCAAGACCATCGATCTTGGCGCCGAAACGAAGGAGACGCTCGCAGCGGTGTCCGCGGAGTCCGTGGTGCAGGTTGCCAACCGCGGCCAGGCCTGGAAGGAGTTGATCCAGAAGAGCCTGAGCGCAGGCATTTCGTCCATCGGCACCATCCAGTTCGACGGCGAGTTCCAGGTCCGCGCCGGCCAACGTCCCGACGATTTCGACCAGCGCATGCCGAACACTCCCGGCGTCTATGTCGTCTTCGACGACAGCACGGGGAAGCCCACCTATGTCGGCGACAGCGAGAACATGCGCAAGCGCTGGCACGCAGGGCATTTCAACGAGTACCAGCAGGCCGAGCGCGCGGGGGGTGAACGCTACAAGCTGGCGGACCAGTTCGAGAACGGCTGCACCGTCAAGTTCATCAAGATGGAGTCGAAGGAGTCGGCGGCTGCCCTGGAAGCGCACCTGATCCGCGAGAACTTCGGCGAGTTCGAGGAGGGCGACGACCGGCTGAAGAACAAGCGGGAGGAACTGCTGACGGAGCAGGGAACCCGCAGCAACCAGGAGGCCAAGAAGCTCAAGGACGCCTCGGGGAGCACGGCATCGCTGGCCAAGGGAGCCGCCGGAGAGGCGTTCAAGAACGTCGGTTATGACGTGCTCGAACGCCTGGCCAACGCCGCCATCAAGGCGGTGAAGGACGAGCTCGTGGACGTCTTCGGCGGCGGGAAGGCGAAGATGGCTGCCCGCATCCAGCGTTTCCTCGACAAGATTCTCGTTGTCCTGCGCGGCGTCATCGAGAAGCCGCTGCAGCTGCTTCGGGGTGTAGTGGAGTTCGTGGTCAATGCGCTCTCCAAAGCCATCGGCCAGGTCCTGAACATGGCTCGCAACCTGTTCGACCTTGCCAACGGCGCGTGGAATCTCTATCGCGGCGCGGCCAACATGTCGCGCGAGGAACTCGTACGCAAGATCAGCGAAACGGTCATCGTCAGCGGCTCGCTCGTGATCTGGGATGCGCTGGACCAGGTGATGGAGAGCAACCTGGCGGTGCTCGGCCCCTTCGCCCCGTACGTTTCATCGGCGGTCGCGGCCATCGGCTTCGGGCTGTCCAGCCATGCGCTGCAAGGTATCGTGACCCGGATCATCGATGCGATCGTCGCGTTCAAGCAGGGCTTCCTGGAATCGCTCGAGAACGCACGCGCAAGCTGCGAGCAGCTCATTCGAAACGCGGAGCGGGAGCTGGAAATGATGGCCGACCTGCGCGACTACCTGGCGTCCACGATCCAGGTCATGGACCAGATGCGGCGGCAGACCGCCGTCCTGTCGCAGCACCAGGCGATCCAGCCGCTGGACATTCGCGCTCTTCTTCCCAAACGTTCCTGAGTATTCGTCGCCGTGTCCATTCCCGCGATCCAAGCCGTGCTTGCGTATCTGAATTCGAAAACGACCCCTCCCGTCCCTGCACCGGCCGGCCCGCTGGCCCTCGTCGCTTCCGAGGAACGCGAGGTCTCCAACTTTGTCGCGGACCTCGAAGCTGCGCTTCGTGACATCAACGCTGCCGTCAAAAAGGGGGAGGCGACCAACAAAGAGGTCAGCGACCTCAAGGACAAGCTGGAAAAGCGTGGCTGGTTCGGGGCCATGAAAGCCGGCATCACCGGCTCGAGCACCCAGGAGTTGACTACGCAGGTCCTGGCCTTGAGCAACAGCATCGGCGTGACGCAACAGGTGGTGCGCGTGATGCTGAAGGTGCAGACGCAGAAGAACCGCTTGTTGCACGCCTTCAACGCGGCACTGACGGACAAGATCTCCAGAATCGAGGGGGATACCCGGACCCTTGACAGCAACCAGAAGGGCGCAGCGCTTGCATTCCTTGGCGAACTGCAGCAGCAAGTCGAGGACCAGATCCAGCAGCAGCACCTGGTGCAAAGCCACGATGACCGGCTCAGGGTCCACGACCAGGATCTGTTCGAAGCCGCGAACGCGCACGCCGAATCCGTGAGGCGCCTTGACGAAGTGCAGGCGAATTTCGCAACGGAGCGCCAGCGCGTGGATGCCATCGGCCAGCAACTGGGCAAGGTCGCCGAGTGGCAGCTTGACAAGGACAAGCGCGACGCGGATTCGGCTCGGCAGATGGCACTGGCGGAGGCGGCTGCGGCGGCGCTGGCGCAGCGGCTCGTTGAACTCGATCTATGGCGGCTTGGCAAGGACTCGCAGGACGCCGCGTTGGCCGCGGGCTTGAAAGAGCGGATCGGTGGGCTGGAGAGCCGCATCGTGGAGCTCGAAGCCTCGGCTCGCCATGCGCGGTCGATCAAAATGCTGTTTTTGCGCCAAGTGCCGGCCCTCGTCGCTCTGGGCCTGGCTTTGACGACGCTGCTGCGCTCGCTGGGAAAGGCCTGAGTCCCCGCGCCGCCCGCGAAGTTTTCCAGCAGGGATGGCTTGCACGCCGCGTCAGGCGCGCCTCGCCAGCTTCCCCGGCCCATGCGCCGCCGCATACAGCAGGCCGGCGAGGAAGGTGAAGTGGTCGACGAAGAAGCCGAACTCCATCTGGTTCGCCGCCCACTTCGACGGCCCATGGAAAGCGAAGCCGAGGAACACGACGTACACAGCCGCCGCCAGCGCCGCCGGCCGAAACCAGCCACCGGTGGCCAGGCACACGACCAGCGCAGCCTCGAACAGGGCGGCCAGCCAGGCCAGCACGAGCGCCGCGGGGAAGCCGGCGCTGCCGATGTAGGCGGCGGTGGCGCGGATGTCCATGAGCTTCATGGCGAGCGCCATCGCGAACATGGCCACGAAGATGAAGCGGCCGACGAGGACGGCGACGTTGGACCAGCCGGCGGAAGACGGCGTCGTGGTGGGGAGGGTTTGGGCGTGCATTCAGAGTTTCCTTTCGCTTGCACGACGAATGGCGCACGCCCGGATCGACATGCGTTGCCGATGCGGCGGCGGCGCCACACCGGCGTCCGCTATTTCGGCCACACCCCCCAGCCAGGGGGTGCATGGGTCGGGCTCCGCTCGCTAGATTCGGTGTACCTCCCAACCAGGCCCATCCGAATGCGCATTGCACTGGTCCTTGCCGTGACCCTTCTTGCCGCCGGCGCGTCCGTGACTGCGTCCGCCCAGAACCTGGCCGCGGTCGCCAAGGCCTGCAATGCCGGCGCCGACCCCGCCGCCCGCGGCAGCACGCAGGCGCAGATCAATGGCGTGACGACCGTCTCCCCGCGCGAGGCGAAGTGCCTGGTCGACAAGCTCGGGAGCCGGCTGGTGATCATCCAGGCCATGGACGACGCCGACCGGCGCCTGCCCAATGCGAACGCGTTGCCTGATGCCGGCAACCTGCACCTGCGCGGCGACGGGAACGCCATGGTCAAGGAGCAGTACGCCAGGCTCACCGGCGGCGACCTGAAGCGACCGCTGCTGATCTACTGCCACCACGCCTCGTGCCCGTATTCCGAGATCGCGTCCAAGCGCGCGGTGATGGCAGGCTACGAGAACATCTTCTGGATGCGGGAGGGCAACGAAGGCTGGGGCAAGGCCGGATATGCCTTCGGCGATGGCGTCGTCGAGGCCCGCAAGCCCGAGGCGACGCCGGCCAGCGAGATCGAGGCATGCGCCCGCTTCATGCGCGAGTTCCCGCCGGAGTTCGTCGCCAAGGCCCTGGCGGAGTCGGACCAGGACACCGCCAGCGTCGAGCGGCGGCTGGTCCCCCCGTTCGCCGAAAGCGCGACGAAATGCCTGGGCAAGGTGAAGGAGAAGTACGCAGGCAATCCGTCGGTCCAGACGGTCGCGCAGGCATTCGAGAACCGGGCCTTCGACGACGTTGCGCGCGCCATCGCCAAGGCCCGGGCGGCGGTGGACGCCGACCCTTCGTCCTTCTTCATGGAGAACCTGCGCAAGGCGGACGCCGACAGCCTGCGGGACATCGTCAAGGCGGCGCATGCGGTGAAGACGTTCAAGCAGACCTGCGGCTCCTTCAACATCCCGATCCCCTCGGATCCCGATGGCTTCAATGCGGCGGCTGCGGAGTTCAACCAGTACGTGGGCTGCTTCAACGCGAACTCCGCACCCAGGTCGGATGGCATCGTCGACTGGCTCTATTACGGCAAGGCCTACCAGGACAACGTGGGCGTCGGTCGCTACGCCTGCTCGCGTTGGGGCAGACCCAATTGCATCCCGGACGCGGCCTGGCAGCCGCTGGCCGCCGTGCTGACCCCTGCCAACAAGGAATTGGTCTTCAACGCCAGCGACCGGCGGGCTGCCTTCACGCGCGAGCGCGAAGAGATCGGCGCGGAGATGGATGGCTGGAGGAATCGGGCCACGGCGATCCTCGAGCGAGCGAACCGGTCCGAGAGCCGGAGCAGCGGCTACAGCGGCGGCTCCGGCTACGCCCCTCCTTCGTACGAACCGCCGCAGACGACCTATCGCCGCCCGAGCAACGCGTCCGCGCCTGGCATGCGCTGAGCGCCGGCATCCATCCGCCAGCTGATCGCCAGGGCGACGGCGCAGCAGGCGGCGACCGCGAGCACCATCGAAAGCGGCTTGCCGTCCATGAACGGCGCCGCGATGGCCATCGCCAGCGCGCCGCCCGCGAAGTTGAACGTGCCGATCAGGGCCGACGCGCTGCCTGCCAGTTGCGGGTGGTCCTGCATGGCCAGCACGAAGCAGGACGGCACCACGAGGCTGTTGAGACCGTAGGTCAACGCCAGCAGCAACACGAGCAGCGCCAGGCTGTCCACGCCGAGCGCGATGCACACCGTGAGCAGGGCGACGGAGCCGGCCTGCACGGCGACGGCCAGGCGCAGGCTGCGCGCCGGCCCGATGCGCGCCGTGAGCCGCGGGCCGAAGCTCGTGCCCGCAACAAAGCCCACCGCGTTCAAGGCGAAGAGCAGGGCGTAGGTCCGGCCGGACAAACCGTAGTGCCCGGTGAACACGAACGAGGAGTTGGCCACGTAGACGAAGAAGGCTGCGAGGCTGGACGAGGCCAGCAAGGCGGGCGCGAGGAAGCGACGGTCGCGCAGCAGCGCCCCGTAGCCACGTAGCGCCGTGCCCAAGCCAGCGGCTTGCCGCGCATGGCGAGGCCGCGACTCGGGCAGCGCGAAGGCCACCAGCGCCACGCCGGTCGCGCCGACCGCTGCGAGCACCCAGAACACCGCGCGCCAGCCGCTCGCCGCGGCCACCACGCTGCCCGCGAGCGGCGCGAGGATGGGCGACACGGTATAGACCGTCATCAGCAGCGACAGCAGGCGCGCGGCTTCTGCGCCCGCATGCAGGTCGCGCACCACGGCGCGCGGCGTCACCATGCTGGCGCAGGCGCCCAGCCCCTGCAGCAGGCGGAACGCGACGAGCCAGTGGATGTCGGGCGCCAGTGCGCAGCCGAGGCTGGCCGCGATGAACAGGGCGAGGCCGGCCAGCACGGGCGGCCGGCGGCCCCACTGGTCCGACAGCGGGCCGGCCACCAGCTGGCCGGCGCCGAGCGCGAGGTAGAAGGCCATCAGGCTCGCCTGGGTGGCCTGCGCCGAGGCGCCCAGGCCGGTGGAGATGGCGGGCAATGCCGGCAGGTACATGTCGATGCCCGAGGGCCCGATGGCGGTGAGCAGGCCCAGCACGACGGCGAGCCGGAGCGAGGATTTGGTGGAGGACATGCGGCCATGTTGCCGGCCGAACCCGAATGAATGAATAATCGGCCCTTCAGGAATCCTATGAGTTCGTTCAATTCCGTCGATCCGCTGTCGGACGTGCTGGCGATGCTGAAGCTGGGCACCAGCACCACGTCCCGCTTCGAGGCCAGTGGCCGCTGGGCCTTCCGCTTCCCGTCGCATGTCTCCGACCTGAAGTTCGGCGCGGCGCTGGCCGGCCGCGTGCAGCTGCGTGTCGAGGGCCTGAAGCCGGCGACGCTGGAGCCTGGTGACTTCTACCTGCTGTCCAACGGGCGGTCCTTCAGTTGCGCCAGCGTTCCCGCGGGCACCATGCAGGACGGCGTGTTGTCCTTCCGCGACCACCGAGGTCCCGACGGCACGGTGCGCTACGCCGGCCCGGGCGAGCACGAAGCGCCCGCGGTGGTCATGGCCAGCAGCGGCTTCAGCATCGATGCCGACGTGAAGGCGCTGCTGCTGCGCCACCTGCCACCGCTCGTGCACCTGCGCGCCAGCGACCCGGCCTCGCGGCCGCTGGCCGGCCTGCTGGAATTGCTTGGCTGGGAGATGGCCGCGGCGCGTCCGGGCGCCTTCGTCGCCAAGGAGAGCATCGCGACGCTGGTGCTCGTGCAGGCTTTGCGCATCCACCTGGAAAGCGGTCCGCAGCCCGAAGGCTGGCTGCGGGCGATGGGTGACCGGCGCATCAGCGTGGCGCTGTCTGCGTTGCATGGCGACCTGGCACAGCGCTGGACCGTCGAAGGCCTGGCCGCGGTCGCCGGCATGTCGCGCACGGCCTTTGCCGTGCGCTTCAAGGAGCTGGTGGGAAGCGCGCCGCTGGAGTACCTGACGGCCTGGCGCATGACGGTGGCGCGGCGTTCGCTGTCACAGGGCAGCGAGCCGCTCGCCGCGATCGCCGAGCGGGTGGGCTACCAGTCGGAAACCGCGTTCAGCGCCGCTTTTCGCCGGGCGCAGGGCCAGAGCCCGGGGCGCTTCCGTGCCGAAGTGCAGGCTGAGGCTTCACCTGCCTGAGCGCGGCAGCAAGCCCTGCAGCAAGCCAGCGCCAGACAGGCAGTCGAGCAGCCGTCCGACACGGACACGCACGACTGGTCGCCTTCGCGGAGCGGATGGTTCCGGCAGCATGCACTTCATCGGGTCGGCCACGGCAGCCCAAATCTTTGAGGAGCACTCCATGTTCGGCAAGAAGGACACCACCACCAACATCAAGACCCTGATCGCCCAGGGAACGCACATCAACGGCGACCTCAAGTTCGAGGACGGCCTGCGGGTGGACGGTGAAGTCCATGGCTCGATCCACGCGACTTCCGACAGCGGCAGCCTGCTGGTCATCTCCGAAGGCGCGGTGGCGGAGGGCGGCCTCAAGGCGGACCACGTCATCATCAACGGCACGGTCAAGGGCCCGGTGGAAGCGCGCGAAGTGCTGGAGCTGCAGGCCAAGGCCCGGATCGAGGGCGACGTCCAGTACGTGGCCCTCGAAATGCACCAGGGCGCCACGATCCTCGGCCAGCTGCGGCCCATGGGGTCCGCGGCCCGGGACGACAAGACGGTGGTCCGCCTAGCGTCGACGAACGGGTGACCGGCACCGAAACCGTCAGCTTCGACGGGGCAAAGTGGGAGTAGTCCTACTTGCAAATGGCGAAGTCTCCCTAGAATCTCTTCGGTCCCCATAGAGGCGAAGATGGAATCGAAGAAGGTGTGGAGCGAGACGGCAAAGCTGGTGGAAGCCGCGGGGCGTGAGGCGCCGCTTGCGCGCGTGCTGTCGGAGGTCGTGAGTGCGGCGAGGGCGATCACCAGCGAGGGATGCCGGGCGGCGCTGTACCTGCATGACCTGGGGGCGGCCTGCCTCAACCTGGGGGTCAACGGCGGCTTGCCTCAGGGGTATGTGGACGCGGTCCAGGGCTTCAAGGTCGCCGAAGAACAGCCGGCGTGCGGCCGCGTGGCGTACCTGGGCGCCGAAGATATCGTTCCCGAGATCAGGCTGGATGCCCGTTGGCAGCCCTATTCGGGCCTGGCCGACGCGCATGCCATCCAGGCGTGCTGGTCGTTTCCCCTGCTGTCCGAGATCGGTGTGCTGGGGACGCTTGCCGTGTACCACGAGGTGCCCACGGCACCGACGAGCGCCCAGGCTGAAACCCTCCGCTATCTGGCCACGATTGCCGCTGCGGCCGTCGAGCGGTCCAGGCGGGAGTCGGTCTACCAGGACGAGTTGAAGCAGCTGCCGGTCACGGCGGATTTTTCTCCTTCGGGACGCCGTTCCGGCACGGGCAGCGAAAGCATCATGGCCTACATGCGGACCAATTCCGCTGGCCGATCGACCTGAGCGGGCACCGCACGAAAGACGTTCAGCGCCCTGCGCGTGCTGCCGCCTGCGCGGCGATTTCCGCGGGAAGCCGCTTCAGCAGGAATCGAATGGCCAAGGGCACGACGATCATGTCGTCGATCAGCCCGATGACGGGAATGCCGGGCCAAAGGACGTAGAGGACGAGGAGCGCGACCCCCACTTTCAGCCACGCCGGTGCTTCCGGGTGGCGCAACGCGAACCAGAGCGTGCGCGCGTCGCCGCGCATCAGGTTGAACAACAAAGCCACGCGCTTGAACATCGCAGTATTCCGGGGAACCGGTCCGCCACCGGACCGTGAGGCGCCATACTTGCCTGCGGACCGCCGCAATTCAAGCGTGCCGCGGCCTGGGCCTCGCGGGCAAGCGCCCGCCTGTCATTTATTCCACATGCTGCAGCTGACGTCTGGCGGAGCGACCCGCTCAGAATGCGAACGGCACGTTGACGGACAGCGTCACATCCGGCGAGGCGCCCCCGATGCCGATGCCTATCGCCGGCTCCACGAAGACGCCGCGACCGACCTGCATGGTGGCCCCGAGCTGCAGCTGATAGCTTTCCCGGCTCGGCGTGAGGGTGCTCGTGCCGAAGCTGCGTGGATAGGTCTTGTACGAGCCGATGAAAGTGCCGCTCAGCGCCACGGAGTCGTTCAGCGCGTACACGTAGCCGAAGTTGAAGCCCACGTTGTTCTCGCCCAGCGTGCGCCGCGGATCGACGCCGTCCACCTGGAATCCGCGCATGTAGTTGGCGCCGCCGAACAGGACCACGGGGTCGAAGCTTTTGCTCAGGACGATGCCCGCGCCGACGCCCCGGTCGCCCGGCCCCGTGGGCACGACGACGTCGCCGCTCACCACGACGTTCGGACGGCCAACCCCTTCGCGCGCCAGCACCCCGAGCACGCTCGACGAGAGGTCCCCTGCATAGGTGTCGCTCGTCGACGTGGAGTTGCCCAACGCGGGCACGACGTCGGTGGAGATCCGGCGGTAGGTCGCCGGCAGGCGCGCGGAGACCTGCAGGTCGTCACGCAGCCCGTAGCGCGCGGTGAAACTCGCGGTCGTGGTGTTCTGCACGACGCGCAGCAGTCCGAAGTTCTGGCGCTCCGAGCGTGAATACGACAGCCCCGCCTCGACGCTGGTCCGCCCCGCCGGCATGAGGACGCCCTGGTCGCGCAGCGCGGTCTCTTCCGCCGTGCGCGCGTTCGGCTTTTCGCCGACGGCCTGGGGCGCGGAAGCGGCGGCGCGCGCCGCCTGGGGCGGGGTGGCTGCGGCCACGAACCGGTCGCCTCGAAGCCAGTCCGCCAGGGCCGCGCGGAGGAAGCGCCACTGACCCTGCACGGAGCGCGCCGGCACCGAACTGGATTTCGCAAGGTCGGCGAGCGCCTGCGGCTCCACGCGCAGGAAGCGCGCCGCTTCATCGAGCGTGAGCACCTCGGGCTGGGAAGAGCTCGCCGCTGGCGCAGGCAATTCTCCCGCGGCCATGGCGCCGGAGGGAAGGCAGCCGACGAGGAGCGTGATGGAACACGCGATCGTGGCGGAACGCAGCGTTTCAGCGAATGCCATGGTCTCCTCGCGAGGGTGATGCGGTTTCGAACAGGCGCCGCGCCGTGACCGCCTCCAGGTTGACGGGGCGGTCAGGCACGTCCAGAGCGGACGTCTCCGGCCAGGCTCTGCCAATGCTCGGCTCCACGGCGAAGACGATGCCGCGGCCCTCCGCATCCGCCCACATGTCGACGAAGCGATAGAGCGGCATGCGGACGTTGCCCAGCGACGGATCGGCCAGCCAGGCGCGGTCGCCGCGCACGCCCTTGAGGACCGTGAAGTGCGGGTAGCCACGGGACTGCACGAACACGATCACCGGCCGGCGCAGCTTTTCCAGCTGCGACACCGGAATGCGGAAGCCTTGCGCCGCGTGGCGGTGGACGGCAGCGAGATGCTGGAGGTCGAGAAGCGAGAGTCCCTTGCGCTGCACCGTCGTCTGGTCTTCGGCGGAGATCATCTCCAGCAGCTCGGTGAGGAGGGCCTGCTCGTCGACGGGATCGGACAGTCCGTAGGTCAGCAGCGTCGCCAGGGCGGCGGCGCCACAGGAATAGTCGTATCGCTGCCGCACCACACCCGCGTCGCGCAGCTCGCGGACGGACGCGACCCGGGAAGAGGGCCGGGCCGGTGCGTTGCCGGCGTCCTGGGCGGCGCACCGGAGCGGCAGCAGGGCGCTTGCGGCGAGGAGGAGGGCAAGCGCTCTGGTCATCGGGCCGGAGAGAGCGCGCCGGAAATCGGCACGCTCTCTCCTCCACGGCGTGGACCGCAACGCTCAGTAACCGCGAGCGGTGAGGAACGCCAGGACGCGGGCGACCGCGTTGGGATACGTCGCGACGAGGTGGTCGATCTGCGCGAGCAGGTAGGCCTCGAGCACCGGGTTTTGCACCTTCGCGATGACCGCAGCCTTGATCTCGTCGATCGTCAGCTGGCCGTAGACGGCGTTCATCTCGGACGATGACAGGGCCTGCGCCTCGACCCCCTGCAACGCGGAGAACGACTGCTCGTCACCCGCATATGCGGCGGTGCAGGCCAGCACCGTGATTGCAATGGCCCCTGCGAACTGGATGGACTTCATGGGAAGCTCCTTCGAGAAGTTGGATTGAACTCGTACCAAGTGCCAGAACATCCGGGTCTGTCCACACGGACCGCTCTCAACTCATGTGGCCGGGCCCGCAGCCAGTATTCGCCGACGGCGCGCCGGGCACCTGAGGGAATACGCGTCCGGAAATGCGGGCCGGTGCCCGATTTCTTAAGGAGACTTTAAGGAACGGGTTCAGCAACCCTGGCGAGGGGGGGATCGGTAGGGTCACCCCACCCTTGAAAGTAGGAAGCGAGTCCATTGCCGCCAACGGACGGCTCTTTACCATGACTCGCACAGGCACCAGGCATTGCAAGTCGTTCGGGACCCATCGTCAATTTTTTTGCGAGGCGTCCATGCGCATCCATCATCCGTTGAATGCCGCTCACGTCATCCGGCGGGTGGTGGCTTTTTGCGCCGCAATCCTGAGCATGGGGGCCCTCGCCCACGGTTCGATGCCCGAACCGGCCATGGACGACGCCCATGCGCACGCCCATCACCACGTGACCCCCGAGACCCTCCGTTCGGTGCGCGATTACCGGCTGCCCGCGGTGTCGCTCGTTCGCGAGGACGGCAAGCCCGTCGTCCTGGCGGACGAAATGAACGACGGCAGGCCGGTGGTGCTGACCTTCATCTACACCACCTGCACCACCGTCTGCCCGCTCACCAGCCAGACGCTTGCGGAGCTGCAGCGCAAGCTCGGGACGTCCCGGGACTCGGTGCACATCGTCTCGATTTCGATCGACCCCGAGCAGGACACGCCGGCGAAGCTGCGCGAATACGCGCAGCGCTTCGGGGCGGGGCCGGAGTGGCGGCACTACACGGGCACCCTGGCGGCCAGCCAGACGGTGCAACGCGCGTTCGACGTCTATCGAGGCAACAAGATGGACCACGCCCCCGTGATGCTGGTTCGCGCAGCGCCCGGCGCCAGCTGGGTCCGCATCGACGGATTCGCCACCGCCGACCAGTTGCTGGCCGAGCTTCCGACGCGGCACGCGTCGCGATAAGAGACCCACGACGAAGAAGGAGCCTTCATGTTCAGCGATCAGTCACGCCTGCTCCGACTGCTGCCTGTCCTGGCACTGGCGATCCTTGGGCTCAACGCGCAGGCCCAAAGCTTCCGCGTGCAGTGCCCTGCCGGCACCACGCTGCACCCCGCCAACACCGGCGGCGACCCGAACTACGACACGATCACCCGGCCGCTCGACACCAACCCGGCGACCAACCCCACCGGGACCAGGAACATCTCGGGCAAGCTGAACCCCTTGCCCTCGATGGCGAACCCGCACATCAAGTGCCAGCAGATCTCCGGTGGCGACGGCTTCGCGACGATGGGGGACGGGACGCAGACCTACCTGTTCGCGTTCGGGCCGCTTTCCGGCCTGAGCAACATCGTCAAGGGCCTCCCGGGCACGACGACGGCCCAGGACTTCCTGCAAAGCAACGTAGGTGTGCCGAACACAGCCGGATATGGCGCCGACGGCGTGCTGGAGGCCGTCAAGGTCGGCGCGCCTGACAGCTACGCCTACGCGTTCAACGGCGCGATCGGCCTGGTTCCGGACAGCCAGGCGGTCGACAACCAGGATCCGACCACCGGCAACAACACGGCCGCGCCCGGCACGGAGCTCACCGGGCACGTCGACCCCCGGCTGGTCATGGACGTCGGCGTCCTGAATGGCAGCGCGCCGGCACCGACGATGTCGATCGAGGAGGGGGACGAACTCTTCCTGACCCTGACCAACGTCGGGATGATCATGCGGCCCGACCTGTTCGAACAGCACACCGTGCACTTCCACGGCTATCCCAATGCCTCGTCGTTCTACGACGGCGTGCCTGACGCATCGGTGGCGATCAACATCGGCGGCAGCTTCACCTACTACTACCTGGCGCCGGAGGCCGGCACCTACATCTGGCACTGCCACATCTCCCCGCCCGAGCACCTGCAGATGGGGATGGTCGGCCAGATCTACGTGCGGCCCAGGCAGAACACGGTCGCCACCAACGCCTCGCTCTATGCGGCGCTGACGGCCAGCAATGCGCCCACCGCGGTCGCGACGAAGTGTGCCGGCACCGACCTGCTGTGCTCGACGCAGAGCCCCGGCTCCGACAACGGCGCCACGCGCGCCGCGGGGCGCATGTACGCCTACAACGACGGCGATGGCAGCACGGCCTACGACGTCGAGTACCCGATCCAGCTGCACGGATTCGACCCGAACTTCCATTTCGTGGGCATGACCTTCAATCCGGAATCGTTCGTCGACAACAAGGACAAGTACTTCCTGCTCAATGGACGCAGCTACCCGGACACGGTCAACCCGGACCCGATGAAGACGCAGTCGTCCGACGGCGTCGAGCGCTTCTCGCAGCCGCTGCCGACGATCATCAACATCCCCTGCCTGAACCAGGGCAGCGGCAACGTCTGCGGTGATGGCCGCGCGCTGCTTCGCTTCAGCGACCTGAACGTCACCGAGTACCACACGCTCGCATCGCTAGGCGTGCGGATGCACGTCGTCGGCTACAACGCGCGCCTCCTGCGCGACGCCGACGGCAACAACACCGACTATTACTCCAACTCGATCCACCTCGGTGGCGGGGAGTCGGTGGACGTGATCCTCGAGGCCAGCGGCGCCGTCGCCGGCCAGAAGTTCTACCTGTACGCGGCGGAGCTCGATCACCTGTCGAACGACGCCGAGAACTTCGGCGGAATGATGACCGAGGTGAACATCTGCCCGACGACCGTCAATGCCGCCACGAAGCAGTGCAACTGAGGAGAGCCGCGATGCAAGACAACCACAAGCTCTTTGCCGTCGCACGCCGCCATCGTTTCATCGGCGGCCTGGCAAGCCTCCTGGTCGCAGGGGCGGCGCAGGCCGCCGCGCCGGGAATCACGGGTGGGTCGGTCAGCGGCTCGGCGAGCTTCGACCTCGTCGCCTCCGCCGGCTACACGACGCAACCCGACGGCGCGTCGATCTATACCTGGGGTTATGGCTGCAACACCCCGCCGGCCGGTTTCGCGCCTGCGGCGATCGCCGGCTTCTGCGGGCAGATGCAGCTCCCGGGCCCGACCCTCATCGTCCACAAGGGCGACACGGTCGCGGTCACGCTGCACAACAACCTGCCCGCGGCCGCCGGCAACACGTCCATCGTGTTCTCCGGGTTCAAGGCCTGCGCGGCGACGCTGAATCCGGATGGCACGTGCACCGGAACGGCCAGCGGCACGCCGGGCCTGCTGACCCAGGAAGCGGCTCACGCAGGCGCAGTCACCTACACGTTCAAGGCGGACGCTGAAGGCACCCACTCGTACTACAGCGGCACGCAGGGCGACCTGCAGGTCGAGATGGGCATGTACGGCGCGCTGATCGTCCTGCCAAGCACCACCGGCCTGTCAGTGTCCTGCGCCGCCACCCAGGTGACGGCGGCGCAGCAGGCCGACCGGGGATCCGGCAGCCCGTCCGACTTCCGCCTCGCAGGCGCCGCATACGACCACGGCTCGGCCTGCTACGACCGCGAATACGTGTTCCAGACCTCCGAGATGGACCCGCGCATCCACGAGCAGGCGGCCGCGCAGGCGGCGATCGCGTGCAACAGCCCGGCCGGCTGCATGAACGTCGAGACCGAGCCTTACCACCCGGCCTACTTCCTTCTCAATGGCCGGTCCATGCCCGACACCCTGGACCCGAACTACACGCCCCAGTATCCGAACCAGCCGTACAACGCCAACCCGCACCTGCACCCCGGGGAGGTCATGCTGCTGCGGATCATCGGGCAGGGGCGCCTGCAGCATCCCTTCCACGAGCACGCGAACCATGTCCGCGTCCTCGCGCGCGACGGCCAGATGCTGTTGAACGCGAACGGCAAGCTTTCCGGCCCGCTGCTGTTCACGACCACGACGAGCCCCGGCCAGACGATCGACGCCTTGTTCCAGTACGTCGGCAAGAACCTGAACTGGGACATCTACGGCCATGGTGTCGGTGTCGCGGCGTCGGGCGGCGATGTCGACTTCAATCCGGCCACGGACTGCGACGCCAACGGCTTCTTCACGAAGACGCCGACGGCGAACAACTTCTACGAATGGTGCGGAGACCATCGCAAGGCGCTCGAGGTCAAGCCGTTCGGGAACGTGGGCAGCGGCGGCCCCGTCACCTTGCCGGACCCGAACGTCCTGACCAATGGCCCGTGGTACAGCGGTAGCCCTTACCTTGGGCCCGATGCGAACCTGCGCTCGGTCGGACCGACGCCGATTCCGCCGTTCGGGACCATCGCCAACTCCCCCAGTTCGGAAGCGGGCTTCGCGTTCATGTGGCACTCGCATAACGAGCGAGAGATCACGACGAACAACATCTTTCCCGGTGGGTTGATGACCATGCTGCTGGTGGACCCGTGGGTCTACCTCATCGACGAGTCGAAGTGAGGAAAGGGACAAAGACATGGCTACGATCAAGATGAGCCTGGTTCGCACCGTCCTCGCCGCGATGTTCCTCGCGCATGCGGCCGGCGCAGCCATCGCGCAGAGCACGGTCACACTGACCGCCGCGTCCGCGACGGCCGTCCTTCCCGACGGCCAGTCCGTGCCCATGTGGGGGTACGCATGCGGCGCGGTGACGGGGACGGGCGCCTCGTGCGGCGCGATCAACGGAACCGGGCCTGGCTGGACGCCACCCCTGATACGCGTCCCTGCCGGCCAGCTGACGATCACCCTCGTCAACAACCTGAAGGTGCCGACCTCGATCGTCATCGACGGCCAGCTGGGGGGTGGCCTCGGCAACGCGCCCTCCCGCATGGTCAGTCCCGCGCACCCGGCGCAGGGCACGACGTGGCCGGGATCGCTGGGCGGCACGTTCGGTGCAGTGGATGCGGTCACTGTTTCCACGGCCGGTACGGGCTACCACGTCGGTGACGTCGTCACCATCAGCGGCGGCGGCGGCAGCGGCGCCACGGCGGAAGTCGCCAGCGTCGGCGCGGGCGGCAACATCACCGCCGTGCAGGTCGACAGCCCCGGTGACGCGTACACATCCGCGCCGTCCGCGGCCGTCACCAGCGGCACGGGGACGGGTGCGGTTCTCGCCGTCTCCCTGGCGCAGCAACCGACCTTCCAGCCACCGGCGCAGGCCGACCGCGTCCGCTCGTTCGCGACCGAAGTGGCGCCGGCTGCCACCAATACCGCCCTCACGTGGCTCAACCTGCGGCCGGGAACCTACCTGCTCCACTCGGGCACCCAGCCCTCGATCCAGCATGCCATGGGCCTGTACGGTGTGCTCGTCGTCACCGAAGCTACGCCGAACACCGCCTACGGCACGGGCTTCGACACCGACGTGCCGCTGCTTTTCAGCGAGATCGACCCCGACCAGAACGCCGCGGTAGCCACCGCGGTAGCCAGCCCCACGTTCAACGAACGCGCAAACTACGCTGGGCCGGGCAACTGCAAGGATCCCGATAGTGGAGCCGTGAGCGCAACGATCGCCTGCTACCCGCCGGCGGTCAACTACTCGCCGCGCTACTACCTGATCAACGGAACCTCATTCGACCGCGGCAACCTGGCGGCATCGACCTTGCCCGGCCCGGGCGCGGTGGCGACCACCGGCAACGTGCTGCTGCGCATCGTCAACGCCGGCCAGCGCATGCACGCGCCTGCCGTCGTCGGCGCCAACATGACGCCGCTCGCCGAGGATGGGAACAAGGTCTCGAAGGCCACGGGCGTGCAGGCATCGATCCCGATGCCTCCGGGCAAGACCTTCGACGCGATCATCGCGCCGACAAGATCCGGTGCGACGGCCTATGCACCGGCAACCTACGCCGTCTACGACCGGCAGTTGAGCCTGTCGACCAACAACCAGCGCGATGGCGGCATGCAGGCCTACATCGCCGTCGCCGGCGGCGCCACCAGCGGCACCGGCTCGGCTGCCTCCGCGGTGCTGGCCAAGGCGAACCCCGACGCCTACAAAGTCGTTCCCGGGGCGACCCTCACCGTGAGCGACGCGAGCAAGGGCCTGATGGCCAACGACATCGGCGTCTATGGCGTGCGCCTGGACGGCGCCGCACCAGCCACCGGCACGCTGACCCTCAATGCCAACGGCACCTTTACGTACGCGAGCGATGCCAGCCTCGCTGCGCCCGTCACGTTCAACTACTGCGCCAACAATGCACCGTCGGGCGACGCCAATCTCTGTTCGACGGTGACGGTCTCGGTCGCGGCCGCTGCCGCCGCGCCAGTTGCCGGGCCGATCACGTTCAACAGCGCGATCGCATCGCGCTTCACATCGGCGCCGCCGGGGTTGTTGTCGGGAGTCACCAACGCCTCGGGCCTGGTGCTCACCGCGAACCCGCCGGCCGGCGTGACCAACGGCACCGTCACGGTGAACCCCGATGGGTCCTTCGTCGCGACGCCGTCCTGCGCGGCGCCCTGCAGCCTGACCTTCAACTACAGCGTCAAGAACGCGCAGGGCACCTCGTCGAACACTGCCCTCGCCACCGTGAACTTCGTCAAGGGCAGCGGCCTCTCCGTGGCCGTGAAGGACGGCCCGACCGGTGGGGCCATCTCCGACTACCGCTGGATCATCGAGGAGGACCGCACTTTCTGGATCGACCCCAAGTGCCAGGTCAATTCGACGGACCCCGCGATCCGGCCTTCGAGCTGTCCGCCCCTGCCGGTCGAGAGCCTCGGCTACAACTTCCACAGCTCCAGCATGCCGGTGGTCGCCTCCGGTTGCGTCGGCACGGTGTCGTGCGAAGTGGGCCAGACGCTGCAAGGCGCCCCTGCGGCATGCGACGTGGGCAACGGCGTCTGCCGTACCGACGCGTCGCAGAAGACCCCGGTCAGCCCGGGCGACGTCCTGCTCGACCCCAAGAAGCGGTACTTCCTCTCGATCCTGCCGGGCGACGCGATCAATCCGACGATCTCCGGCTTCGGCGGCACGGTCAAGGACTGCGGCGCCTTCAGCACCGACCCGAACAGCGCGACTGGTCCGAACTGGGTGCTCTACGACCCGGCCAGCGGCACCGCCGGCAATTGCGGCCACGAGCAGGGCGGCGTCCAGTTGCCCCCGGGCACGACGGCGGCCACCGTCAACCTGCAGCAGATCCCGCTGCCGACCGCGAAGATTTCCGTCTTCGTCTTCCAGGACGACAACCCGCTGAACGGCGAGAACGATGCCGGTGGCGGCGTCGACGTCATCGCGCCGACCGAGGCCGGCCTCGGTGGCTTCGAGATCAAGCTGTTCGACCAGGCCGGCCAGCTGGGTGACGCCACCGGGCAGATCACCTACGACGAATTCAACATGCCCGTGAGCAATTCGCTCGCCGGCTACATCGATCCGCTGACCGGCCTCGACGCCTGCCCCATCACCGCCCGCACCGACACGCTCGTCGGCATGATCCCGACCTGCCCGAAGTACGAGTCCGACGGCATCACCCCGTCGCCGCTGGCCGGCCAGGCGGTGATCGCCAACCTGTACCCCGGGCTGTACGAGATCCAGGCGTTCCCGGCGGCTGACCGCATCGCGCGGGGCGAGCAATGGCTGCAGACGAACACGCTCGACGGCGGCAAGCCGCACGAGGCATTCATCATCCCGAACGAGCCCGGGTACTTCCAGGAATTCGGTCCCGGCGGCTTCCACGTCGCGATCGGCTTCGCCAACCCGGCGATGATCAATGCGCGCAAGGCTGGCTACTGCGCGTCGTCGCTCAATCCGGGCGGCGCTGCTTCCTGCAGCAACACGCTGACCGTCGAAGTCACCAACAACCACATGAGCCGCACGCCCGACCAGCGGACGTACGACAGCGAGAGCTACGACCACTACAGCTTCACCCAGTGCTACGTCTCGATCGGGGTGGCGGACGCCGAGGATTTCGCCCTCCAGCCCTGCGTGTTCACGACTGACGCCGACGGCAAGACGCACGCTACGGCCACCTTCACCGGCATGCCCGCTGGAACGTTCAAGCTGTCCGTCTTCGACCAGTGGAACGACATCATGCTGGACGGCCTGGTCGGCACCGTGGAGATCGGCGCCGGTGGCACGACAGCCAAGAAGTTCCCGGTGACGCAGTGGCGCTCGAACCTCTACACCCGCACGTACATCGACACGGACGGCAGCGGTGTCTCCAGCGACGCCAAGCCCGGCCTGGCCCTGGTCAACACCAACATCCGCTATCGCGATGGTTCGATCGGCTTCTTCAACAACACCGACCTGAACGGCTACGCCGCGTGGAACGAAGTCTTCCCGCTCATGAACTGGCTGGTCGTGGAGACCACGCAGACGCGGTTCAAGCCCACGTTGACGCACAGCGTCTACGACGCGGGTGGTCCGGTGGACTGTTCGTCGCAGGCGGTTCCGGATGCAACGACCGGCTACACCGGCTGCACGACGGTCGCGGCCAACCTGGCGAACACCAACGTTCGCGTCAAGCTGCCGACGGACCTGCGCGTGCCGGGCGCGAAGTATTGCGACACCGCGGACTGCCTCCCGGGCGACGCCGGAAACGGCGGCTCCACCGGCGCGCTGTTCCCGCCCCAGGCCTTCGGCAACACGATGGGCTGGCAGGGCCTGCTTGGCCAGAACACCTTCATCGAGTTCGGCGTCAAGCCGTTCAAGAAGGCGGCTGGCACCGCGCCCGCCGAGAACGGCGGCATCCAGGGCCAGGTGATCTATGCGTCCACCCGTCCGTTCGACGACCCCTCGCTGCTGCTGCAGCTGTCCTGGGAGCCGGGCATCCCGCACGCGACCATCAACCTCTATCGCAAGGACGTCGACGCCCAGGGCAACGAGACCCTGAAGCTGGTCGACACGACGAAGAGCGCGAGCTGGGACGACTGGGCGCAGGGCTTCCGCACCGGCGCCGACGGCACCTCGCTGCTGACTGCGGGCTCGGGCGCGAACGCCGGTTTCGTTCCCAACATGAACTGCCCGGGGCAAGCCGGTGACAGCCCGTTCTTCGCCACGCTGAAGAACAGCAAGATGTGGCTCGACACGCCGGACGGCAGCGGCAACAAGAAGGCGCTGGCTTACCAGGCGCAGTTCAAGTGCTACGACGGGTGGTCGCAACTGAACCAGGCCCAGCCCGCGCCTTACGACGGCTATTACCGCTTCCCGAGCGTCACGGCCATGAATCCCTCGACCGGCAAGCCGGCGAAGACGAACTGCACGTCGTGCGTCACCAACCCCGATGACGGCACCCCGATGCTGCCGTCCGGCACGTACGTGGTCGAAGTCATCGTTCCTGAGGGTTACCAGCTGGTCAAGGAAGAAGACAAGAACATCCTGATGGGTGACGTGATGGTCGCGCCGGTGAGCCAGCAGTTCGCCGGTGTCAGCAACATCTTCATCATGCCCGACCAGGCGGCGGTCAATTCCGCCTTCAACGCCGCGAGTCCCGGCGGCCTCAACAAGACTGTCGATCTCGGTTCCAAGACCTTCCCGCGCCACGAAGGCGACACCGGCAGCATCGAGGCGTTCTGGCCGTGCGTCGGTGCGCAGCGCCAGGTGCCTGACTACATGAGCGAATTCCCGGGCTCGCAGCAGGCTTCGCCGTTCGCCGGTGCGATCCGCCGCCTCTGCGACCGCAAGGAAATCAAGCTCGCCGACGAAGCATCGGTGACGGCCAAGTTCTACCTTTTCAGCGGCCCCCATATCGCCGGACACTTCACCGGCCTGATCACGAACGACTTCGCGTCGGAGTTCGACCCGTTCTCGCCGCAGTTCGGCGAAAAGTTCGGCCCACCGAACCTGCCGGTCGGCCTGCGTGATTTCAACGGCAACGAGGTGGCCCGCGTCTATGCCGACCAGTGGGGCGTCTACAACGGCCTGTACTTCTCGACCTGGTCGCCGAACCCGCCGAACCCGACCGGCTACGCGCCGATGATGTCGATCGCGTGCATGAACGATCCGGGCCCCATCATGGTCAACGGCGTCTCGATGACCGACCCGTCCTACAACCCGGCCTACAGCAATTTCTGCTACGAGCAGCCGTTCATGCCGGGCACGATGACCTACATGGATACGCCGGTCATTCCGACCCAGGCGTTCGCGGACAACTACAACCTGCCGGATACGGAGTACCCGAACCAGACGCCGGCGATCAAGACCGTGGTGAACTCCAGCGCTTCCGAACCCCAGGGTCCCTGGGTCCATTCGGGCGCGATGGCGATCCGGATCACCGCCCTGGGTGACAAGACGATCCAGAACCCGCACTTCTCCGGCCCCAACGCGAGCACGTCGCCCTACAACCAGAAGACCATCACCCGCCACTACGGCTTCGGCAGCAGCGGGACCGCGGTCCTGGTCGCGCCCGACGGAGCGACGACGGCGAGCCTGACGATCACGGCGTGGAGCGACACGGCCATCACGGCCACGGTGCCCAACAACCTGTCGAACGCGTTCAACTGCAAGGTCCAGCAGCACGGCACGCCACCAGGCCAGGCGGCCCAGTGCGGCCAGCTCGTGATCACGCGCGGCGACAACGGCAAGCGTTCGATCGATGCGATCACGGTCACCGTCGGCGGCAGCGCGCCGTGGGTCGTGTCCCAGACGGCCGTCACCGCGCCGTCCGGCAAGTCGGTCAAGGACTACGGCGCCGCCTTCGGCCGCATGAGCCTCACTCCGGGCGCGGTCAACCAGAGCCCGATCCAGGTGGCGATCGACAGCGCGAGCCCGGGCGACCTGATCCTGGTGCAACCCGGGACCTATCGCGAGAACCTGATCATGTGGAAGCCGGTTCGCCTGCAAGGCGTAGGCGCGGCCGCGGCGACGATCAATGCCGACGCGCATCCGGCCGGTCACATGGACCAATGGCGGCGCCAGATGGTCTGCGTGTTCGGTCTCGACCTGAACGGCGTGCCCAACATCGGCAACGACCCGGGCAAGTTCGACCCGACCGGCCAGTACCTGTGCCCCGACGACATGTTCCTGACGGGCGACCGCATTCCGTTCGAGGCGATCACCGGCTGGCAGGCCAGCGGCAACGGCAACCTGGCCCAGGTGCTGCAGGAACCCACGCTGCTGGGCGCCTACGAAGGCGCGGGCATCACGGTCGTGGGCCGCGGCGTGCGCGCCCCTGCCAATGATCCCTTCTTCCTCGGCAACGATCCGACCGCGGCCGGCGCCTTCCCCGACGGTTCGATCTACCTGACCGACGGCTCGACGGCGCTCGGCAACGTGCCAGCCAACTCCGACGACTGCGTCGTCCACACCGGTGCCGTCGCGAAGAACGGTGGCAACTACGGCACCAGCAACTACCGCTGCAATCCGTCGCGGATCGACGGCCTGGCCGTCCTCAACAGCTCGCAGGGCGGCGGCGGCATCTTCATCCACGGCTGGAACCACAGCCTGGACGTGGCGAACAACCGCATCTCGGCCAACCACGGCACGCTGGCCGGGGCGGTCAACGTCGGCAACGGCGAAACGCCGGGCGTGTACCTGAACGACGGCGTCATCTGCAACACCGGTCTCACGCCGGCGCCGCTCTGCCCGCCGATCTACTCCTCGGCCAACACCCCCAACGGCGCGGCGATTCCGTTCGGCTTCAACACCAACGTGCGCGTTCACCACAACATGCTGTGGAACAACGCCTCCATCGGCGATGCGCTGTGGACGGGCACCCCCGCCGGCGCGGGCGGCGTCACGGTCAGCGCCGGGGGCGATGGTTACAGCATCGACCACAACTGGATCGCCGGCAACCTGAGCACGGGCGACGGTGGCGGCATCCAGTCGCTGGGCGTGACCTTCAACGGCAGGATCGCCAACAACGCCATCCTGTTCAACCAGAGCACCAACCCGACCCTGCCCACCAACGGCGGCGGCATCGTGATCCAGGGAGCCAACGAGCCGCGTACGTTGAACGGCAACGAGTGCGGTGGCGCCTCCGACACCGACTGCCCGCCTGGCCTGGGTGACGGCACCGGCCCGGGCCTGGTGATCGACGCCAACCTGATCTACGGCAACAGTGCCGAGAGCGGCACGGGCGGCGGCATCGCGCTGGAGCAGATCAACGGCAGCGAAGTGATCGCCTTCCAGGCCAGGCCCAACCTCTGGTACGACGTGACGGTGACCAACAACATCATCGCCAACAACGTGGCCGGCTACGACGGCGGCGGCGTGTCGATGCGCGATGCGCTGAAGGTCAGCATGATCAACAACACGATCGCCTCGAACGACACCACCGCTTCGGCCGGCGTGCTGTTCAAGACGCTCGGCGCGATCAACGCGAGCAACCCGCCGCCTGGCTGCAACTCGCAGACCGACCCGTCGCTGCCGCAGGATCCGAGCTGCCTGGGCCGGGACGCCCCGCACGGTCCCCAGCCTTCCGGCCTGGTGACGATGGCGCATACGCAGAACCTGGTCAGCGCAATCGCGGCGCTGCCGTCCATCGCCGGCCAGAAGATGATCTGCCCGAACGGCTTCGGCTACGCCAACGGCACCGCCAGCACCCTGGTGAATGCCGACTGCATGACGTTCTCGCGGCCGGCGATGGTCAACGACCTGTTCTGGCAGAACCGCACCTTCCACGTGAATATCGTGGGTCCTGGCAGCGGCCTGATCTCGCAGCAGAACCTGGTGGTGATCGCCCCGGGAGCCGCGTCCAACAACACGCCGCTGGCGGCACAGACCGCGTCGGGGCAGTGTCCGGCCGGTGCGTCCTACTGGGACGTCGGCCTGCGGACCGACGATGTCCAGGCGGGCCTGATCGGTCCCACGAACAACAAGCTTGTGATCACCAACTCGATCCTGACCGGTACGGGCGACATCTCCAACATGAACGACGTGCAGGCGAGTCCCACCAATCGGGTCGGCGTGGCCAATCCGGTCGTCGCGCAGATCTGCAACGGCGCCCGCGTCCCGCCCGAACTGTGCGCGGGTGGAGGCAACACCAGCCTGAGCGGCGCCGCGACCTGCCTGGGCTACAACGCACCCGTGGGCGCGTCGGAGACCACCAGCACGTCACAGCTGTTCGTCTTCAACAGCATCCAGCCGACGGCGACGGTCGACGAGGGCCATAACTGGCTGAACCTGGTCTACGGTCCGCTGACGCTGGCCCGCCCCGGCGTGGCGACGGCTACCGCCGGCGAGCAGATGCTCGCAGTCGCCAGCACGGCCCTGGACACCGGCGCCTATTCGATTCCTGGCAACTCGCAGGCGATCGGGGGCGGTGTCGGTCAAGCCGGCAACAACCACGACTTCTTCGGCAACAGCCGTGCGACGTCGGGAGCGATTGCGATCGGCGCGGTCGAACGCGTGGCAAGTGCGCCGACCTATGCCGTGACGCTGACTCCGAACCCGCTGGCCTTCGGCAACTGGGCGGCCGGCACGACCAGCGCGGTGTTGAACCTGACGGTGGCCAACACCGGCAGCAACGGCCTGACCAACCTGACCTACACCTTCGGTGGCGGCACGCCGCAGCCGTTCAGCCGCGTGACGACCGGGACCTTCCCGGCCAGCGCGCCGAACTGCGGGGCGACCCTGGCCGTCGGAGCCGTGTGCACGGTGAAGGTCCAGTTCGCGCCTGGAACGGGAACCGGCGGCACCAGCTACACGCGGACGCTGACGGTGGCTTCGACGACGGCCGGGACGCTCGCGCCGACGGTGGAGAACCTGACCGGGGCGAGCGTGGCCAATCGCGCGGCGGTGACGATCGCGGCGCCGACGATCACGCTGGCTAGCGGTGTCAACACCGGAACGGGCACGGTGACGTTTGCCAACACGGCCGCTGCCGGCGGTTCGCAGGTCAGCGTCACGAACGTTGCCGCGACCGGAGGTACGGCGCTGACTTACCTCTTCACCAACGGTACGCTCGCAGGACCTGACAACTGCACCGGCGTGGCCTTGGCACCTGGCGCATCGTGCACGGTGGCGGTGAGGTTTACCAACACGGGCTCCGCACGCGGCACCAACAGGACCGGAACGATCACGTTCACGGATACCGGAACCGGCTCGCCGCAAGCCGCGACCCTGACCGGATTCGCAACGCCATGATCCGGGTTCTTGCCAGGCGGCGGCTGCTCAGGGTGCTGGGAGCACTTGGGGTGGCCGCGGCGGCCCACACCGCCATCGCCGCGGATGCGGTGTCGCCGCTCGACCGGCGCATCGCACTGCTCGCCCGGGAGCTGGACCTGGATGCGACCCAGCAGCTCAAGGTCAGGGCCTTGCTCGAAGGCCAGCGCGAACAGATCGTGCGGGCCTGGCAGGACGAATCGGTTCCCGGCGCATTGCGCATCGCACGCACCCAGGCGATCAGCGAGCAGACCGAGGACGGAATCCGCGCGTTGCTGACCGATGCGCAAAAGCAGAAGTACTTCAAGCCGCGCATGGAGCGCGGCCCGATCGGCGGGACGTCGGATGACGATCTGGCGACCTACGTGGACAAGATGAACCGGCGCTGAGCGCAGTTTCAGGAGGGTACCCGACATGCAGTCGACCGCAACGTTCTTCGAAAGTCAGTCGCGACCCTCCCGCGACGGAATGCTGCGCTGGATCCGGGCGGCGGCCTGGGTGGTGCTCGCCGGCGCCGTGTCGCTGGGTGCGCTGGCACAGGCGCCCGCGGACGCCACAGCCGGCGAGAAGACGGAGGCGCCAAGCGAGCCTCAGGGCGCGGCGGGGCCCGGCGCCATGTCGCATGCCGAAGAAGCGTCCGGGCCCTGGAACAAGCGGCCAAAGGCCCCGACCGGCGTGGACGGGCAACTGAAGCGACTGGCCATCGACCTGAAGCTCGACGCGGCGCAGCAGGCGAAGATCAAGCCGATTCTGGTGGCGCGAAGCGAGCAGATGCAGCGCCTGCAGCAGGACACGCAGCTGACGCCGACCGAGCGGCGCCAGCGCGCTCTCGCCATTGGCGACCGTTCCTCCGAACAGATTCGCGCGCAGCTGACGGACGCCCAGCGCGCCCAGTACATCCAGCCGCGCGCCGCGACCGTGGCCCAGGCGGGGCCCCCCGGCAAGCGCAGCGGGATGCCGCCCGCCACGGCCACGCCGGGCAAGGGGGTCACGCCGTGAGCGCGCGCCAAGCTTCCCACCGAGCTGCCGGGCGCGCGTTCGCGGTGATGCTCCTGTCGCTGGTCCTGGGCACTTCCGTCGCGCAGCCTGCCCCCGCCGGCGGCCCTGCAGCGGGGAAAGCAAACACCTTGGTTGCCGCTGCGCCGCCGGCCGCGCCGGCCAGCGCACGCATGTCGCCGCATGCGCGCGCTGCACGCGAGCGTGCTGCGGCGCAGGCCGCGGCGCAGGCCGCATCCGGGCCGGCCGGTGTCCGCTACTCGCCGTTCACCGACAGGCGCAAGCCGCACAGCCAGGTGGGTGCCCGATGAGCCGGTTCGCGCCGTCCGTGCGCGCGGTGTTCGCCGGAGCGATGGCCCCGCTGTTCCTCGTGGCTGGCGCCGCCGCCGCCGCCCCGCTGCCCTCTGGAACAGCGGCCGCGGCGAGCGCATCGGCAGCGGCGTCCGGGCCGAAGAAGTCCCCGTTCCGCCAGCAGCGGGAGAGCTCCAAGGCGCAGAACTTCTATGCCTCGCGCTGGGGCATCGACGACCTGCGGGTGCGCTCGACCAATTCCGGCAACCTGATCCGGTTCAGCTACCGGGTCGTGAACGTCGATCTCGCGCAGGGGCTGAACGACAAGCACAACACCGCGGCCCTGCTCAGCCCGCGCGCCCATGTGGTGCTCCAGGTGCCGGTCATGGAAAAGGTCGGGCCGCTGCGCCAGGCCATGGCCCCCGAGGCCGGGAAGGAGTACTGGATGGTGTTCTCCAACAAGGGGAACTTCGTCAAGCCCGGTGACCGGGTGGACGTGCTGATCGGCAGCTTCCATGCCGATGGCCTGATGGTGGAGTGACGCGCTTGATTGCTGCAACGGAGGCCCTGCTGTGAAAACAATCCCGATGTCCCTGGCGCTGTGCGCCGCCTCGCTGGCGCTCCTCGGCTCCGCCGCCTCGGCGGCCGACCTGACGGCGGCGCAGATTTCCGAACGCAACGCCACGGCGCGGGGCGGCGCGGCGGCCTGGCGTGCCGTGCAGACGATGTCCATGAGCGGTGACATGGATGCCGGCGGCAAGACCGACGCCAAGCTGCCTTACACGCTGGTCCTGAAGCGGCCGCACATGAGCCGGCTGGAAATCCGCTTCGAGAACCAGACGGCGGTGCAGACCTTCGACGGCAGGCAGGGCTGGAAGTACCGGCCCTACCTGGGGCGCATCGAGGCCGAGCCGATGACCCCGGCGGAGCTCAAGTCGGAGCAGGCCAGCGACGAACTCGATGGGCCCCTCATCGACGCGGAGCGCAAGGGCACCCGGGTCGAGGTGGCCGGCGTCGACAAGGTCGAAGGCAAGGATGCCTACCGGCTCAAGCTCACGAATGCCGCCGGTGCGTCGCGCAACCTGTGGATCGACGCCGCCAGCTTCCTCGAGGTCAAGATCGACGGTGAACCGCGCAAGCTCGATGGCCGCGTGCACAAGGTGGCGGTGTTCTTCCGCGACTACAAGACCGTGAACGGCTTGAACATTCCCCACACGCTCGAGACCGTCGTCGAAGGCGTCAAGCAGACGCGCAAGATCGTGGTCAAGTCGGTGGCCATCAACCCGAAGCTCGATGACGCGCTGTTCGGCAAGCCGCAGCCCGGCGAGCCTGGCGCGGGCAGTCCCAAGGCCTCGGCACTCTAGGGGCCGCTCGTGCCCATGCTGCGCAGATCCCTCCTGATCGGCCTGGCCGGAGGGTGCATCGCGCCGGTCGTTTTCGCCCAGGCCACAGCGAACGTCGACGTCGCGGAGATCGTCGAGAGGAACGCCGCAGCGCGCGGCGGGGTCGGGGCATGGAAACGCCTCGAGACCATGGCGTGGACGGGCCACGTCGAGAGCGGCGCGCGGACGGAGCCCGACCGCCAGTTCCTGCTGGAGCAGAAGCGGCCCGGCAAGACGCGCTTCGAGCTGGTCACCGACGGCCGCCGGTTCATCCGCATCTACGATGGCAAGGGCGGCTGGAAGTTGCGGCCGAACGCGGGCAACGGCAGGCCGGAGCTTGCACCGTACACCGAAGACGAGATCCGCTTCGCACGCACTGCTCCGGTGATCGACGGGCCCCTGATGGACGCCGTCGCCAAGGGAGCGGTCGTCACGCTCGCGGGGCAGGGCGAAGCGGGGGGCCGGCGTGCCTACATCCTGAAGGTGGCGCTGCCCTTTTCGGGGGGCGAGCAGCGCATCTGGATCGACGCCGAGACCTTTCTCGAGGTCCGCCATGACCGGCAGGTCCGCGCCGGCACGGGCCAGGTGGGCACCGTGTCCGTGCTGTTCCGCGAATACCGCGAGTTCGAGGGCCTGCGGCTGCCGACCGAGATCGAAACCGGGGCAGGCATCAGCGGCGCTGCGAACAAGCTCGTCATCGAACGCGTGGCGCTCAATCCAGACCTCGACGACCGCGCTTTCGCGCGGCCGGAAGTGCCGACCAGCCGCAAGAACAGCGTCATCGTCGACACCCGCAGCATAGCCACGGGTCGTGGCGGACAGCCACCGGCAAACCTGCCGTGAATTGGCGAGCGCTCGTCCCTGGCCTGGCGCTCGCGGCACTGCTGTCGGACCCGGCGTGGGCAGCCGGAGCGGCTTCCTTGCCCGATCCGAACAATGACACCGGCGCGGGCATCTACCTGCGCGGCACGGCGAGCTCCGGCCAGGCTGTCGCCGGCAGCCGCAGCGCAGCCTCGAAGGTCCAGGGCACTGCAGCCGCCTGCGCGAACTGCCACCAGCGCAGCGGCCTGGGCAGCCGGGAAGGCCGCAGCTTCATCCCGCCGATCACCGGCCGCTACCTGTTCCGCCCGCTCACGCAGGTCAACAAGGATTTCGACCTGCCTTACGTCGAAGGGATGCGGCCCGATCGACCCCCTTACACGGATGCGACGCTGGCGCGTGCCATTCGGGAAGGCGTGGATTCGCAGGACAAGCCACTGAGCTACCTGATGCCTCGCTACGAGCTGGGAGAGGCCGACATGGCGGCGCTCGTCGGCTACCTGAAGCAGCTCGATCAGCGCCACGTGCCCGGCATTTCCGCGACGGCGCTGCACTTCGCCACGATCATCACCCCGGATGCCGATCCGGTGAAGCGGCGTGGAATGCTGGAGGTGCTGCAGCAGTTCTTCGCGGCGCGCAACGTGCGGCAACTCGGCGCCGCGCCCCGCATCATGGGCCAGGGCAAGTCGGTGTACGCCGGAACGCTCGAGATGGAGCATCGCCGCTGGGAACTGCATGTCTGGGAGCTGGCGGGGCCGCCGTCGGACTGGCAACGCCAGCTCGATCAGTTCCTGGCCAGCCAGCCGGTGCTGGCCGTCGTCTCCGGCCTGGGCGGCAGCACCTGGGCGCCCGTGCACGCCTTCTGCGAACGCGCGGCGGTCCCTTGCCTGTTCCCCAACGTCGAAGTCCCGGTCGACCAGCAGCGCGACTTCTACTCGCTGTACTTCACGCGGGGCGTGATGCTCGAGGCCGACTTGATGGCCGACGCCATCCTGCAACCGGAAGAAGGCGGCAAGGCGAGGACCGTGCGCCAGTTCTACCGCCCGGGAGACAGCGGCGCGGCCGGGGCCGCCGCACTCGCCGCTGCGCTCAAGGGCCACGGCGTCGAAGTCACGAGCCAGGCGCTAGTGCCGGGCAGGACCGTTGGCGAGGAGCTTTCGAGCTCCGCGGCGCCCGACGCACTGGTCCTGTGGCTGCGCCCCCGGGACATGGCGACGCTCGGTGCCGCACCGGCAGCGGGGACGGCCGTGTACCTCTCCGGCCTGCTCGGAGGACTCGAGGGTGCGCCGCTGCCTCCAGACTGGCGAGCCCGCGCGCAACTGGCCTATCCGTTCGACCTTCCGGATCGGCGGCGGGTGCGGGTCGACTTCGTGCTGGGCTGGTTCCGGATGCGCAAGATTCCCATCGTCGACCTGCAGGTGCAGACCGACACCTACCTGGCCTGTGGCCTGCTTTCGGAGACCTTGAGCCACATGGTGGACGCCCTGGGGCGGGACTACCTGGTGGAGCGCATGCAGTCGATGCTGGAGCACCGCATCGTCACGGGTTACTACCCGCGGCTGGCCATGGCCACCGGCCAGCGCTTCGCTTCGAAGGGCGGCTACCTGGTTCACTTCGCCGACGGCCAGGGTTCGCGCCTGCTCCCGGACCAGGGCTGGAAAGTGCCCTGAAGGGCTTCAGCCGTCGTTCGCCTCGCAGCGTGGCGCGTACGCGGGCGGGATGTCGGGGTCGAGCGGCGCCCCATCGAAGCTGCCTGGCTCGCGCTCCAGGGGCTGGCGAGTGCGATAGCTGCGCGGCTCGCCGGCGCTGAGCGAGTCCGGGTTCAGGCGCGCGAGCGAATCGGGCCTTTCGACCAGGCCGAGCTCGATCGCGACCATCGTCAATTCCGCGGCGTTGCGCAGGCCGAGCTTGCGCATCAGGGTCGCCCGATGCTTTTCCACCGTCTTGGGGCTCACGCTCAGGAACTCCGCGGCGCCCTTGTTGGTGCGCCCTTCGGCGATCAGTTGCAGGATGCTGCGCTCGCGTGTCGTCAGCCCGTCGAGGCGGGAGATCGGCGCCTGGGCGCGTTGCGGGTGGAGGAAGGTGTCGAAGACGTGCTCGGAGACGTCGGGGCTCAGGTACTTCTTGCCCATCGCGACATTGCGCAGCGCCAGCTGCACTTCCTCGATCGTGGCGTTCTTCAGCAGGTAGCCGTCGGCGCCGATGCGCAGGGCGGCGCGCACGTGCCCTTCGGTGCGCAGGCTGGTCAGGAGGATGATACGAACGTGCGGCTGGCGGCGCTTGAGCTCCGCCACGCACTCGAGGCCGTTGACGCCGCCGAGCGCGATGTCCGTGACCACGACGTCGGGGTCGATGTGGAGCGCCGCCTGGACCGCCTCCTTGCAGGTGCTGACGTCGGCCACCACCGTGAAGTCGGGGTGCGCCGAGATCAAGGCGGCCAGCCCCTTGCGAAAGAGGTTGTTGTCGTCGACGAGGAGAACGCGGATGCTCATGACGGGCTCCGGCGGGGCGAGGTAGGCGGTTTGCGTGGCGGTGTCGCCGGGGGGGCCGCGGACGCAGGCGTTGCGGGCACGACCACTCCGCGGCGGGGCACGTAGGCGAAGACCCAGTCCTGGTACGACGCCGCGTCCTTGAAGGCCTGGTGCGCCGGGCTGAAGTTGGCCTTCTTGAGCGGCGCGGCCTCCGACAGGCTGTAGACCCCCACGATGCGGTCGCCGGCCTTCAGCAGCCCCCATTCGGCCTTGCCGGTGATCGGATCGGGATAGGCGCGACGCAGGTGGTGCACGGGGGTCGGAAAGCGGTCGTCATCTAGCAGGACTTCCAGATTGGGCGGATAACCGCGCTGCCCGCCCCGAGGCGCCGACGTGTAGTAGCGCTGGATCGCTTGCCGGTACTGGTCGCCGACGAAGAGCAGTTCGGTCTCACGCTCACGCTGGCGCGACATGCTCCAGACATCGACCGTGTGCATCAGGCCGACCGCGAGCAGCGCCAGTGCGACCAGCAGGGCGAGCAGGACGGCGCCGCGCTGGCCAACGCGGGAAGGCGTGCGATGCAGGAAAGCGCTCGCGCTCATGATGCGGCCCCCGACGAGGCCGGTGATGCGGCCGGTGGTGCGGCCGGTGGTGCGGCGGGCGACGAAGCCGGCGATGAGGCCGGCATCACGTCGTAGACGTTGCCCTGCGTCGGATCGGCTGGCGCGACGATGGTCCAGGTGGCCAGCTCGCTGACCGGATCGACGGGAACCTGGCGCAGGTAGTGCCTGGCGACCAGTTCGTCGAGCGATTCGGGGTAGCGGCCGAGGTCGGCGCTGAACTTGTCGATCGCGTCGCGGATCGTCGCCAGGTTCTGCCGCTGGACAGTGGCCTTTCCGCTGTCGACGGAGCGGAAGTAGCGCGGTACGGCGAGCGTCAGCAGCAGCGCGATCAGGGTCATGACGACGAGGATCTCGATCAAGGTGAACCCGTGGCGGAGTTTGCGCATGGCCGCTACCACGATGCGTACGGTGTGCCGTCGAGCGCGGTCGCGGTCGACTTCGAAGACACGTCGAAGACGTCAGCGGCCGGCTGCGGGTCGTCCGCCCGGCTGGCGTAGCCGCGGAGGTTCCAGGTCTGCGCAGCCGGCACCTGCGGGTCGGCAAAGAAGGGGTCGCGTGGCAGGCGCCGGAGGATCTGGATCCGGCTCGCCGCGTCCGTGCCGTTCGGGTCGGCAGCGTCGGCGCGCTGCAAGGACTCGGTGAGGATCTCGAGCGTCGGCGGATAGCCCGATTGCCCGGCCTCCTTCTTCAGTGCGCCGGCGTCGACTGCGGCCTTGTAGGCATCGAGTCCGCTGCGAATGGTCCGCAGCGCTTCGCGCAGCTCGCTTTCCTTGAGCCGCCGCTCCGTGACCTGGTACAGCGGCAGGCTCGTCATCGCCAGCAAGCCGACCAGCGCCAGCGTGATCAGCAGCTCGATGAGCGTGAAGCCGCGCGCGGGCGCGCGGCTGCGGGCAGCGTTCATGAGCCTTCCTTCGGTTCGCTGGCCGCGGCGTCGGGCGCTGCCGGTGCCGCGGGTTCGGCAGCCGGTGTCGCCGGCGGCTCGGGTTGTGGAGCGGGTTGTGGAGCGGGTTGTGGAGCCGGCTGTGGAGCGGCCTGTGGAGCGGACGGGGCCGCTGGTGCGGCGCCTCCTCCCGCACGGCTGTTCAGGTACTGGTTCAGGTTGCGCAAGTAGTTCGTCGCGCCCGCGGGCGGCGTCGGACCCGCAGCCGCGCCCGCAGGCGCAGGCGTCCCCGTGGCCGGCGCGCTGGTGGCCGGCCGCGGTGGCGGCGCGGCCGGCGGCAGCGCGGCCGGGGGCGGCGTCGTCGCCGCGGGCGTGCGCACCGGCGCCGTGGCCGGCGCGGGACCCGTCGCACCGCCGCCGACGGCACCGGCGCCACCACCGGTCGACTGGACCCTCACGCTGCCCACGGGATCGAGCTGCAAGGCGCGTTGCCGGATGCTGCTTTCGGTTCCCGAGAAGACCTCCCGGACCGCCGGATCGATCACCGCCGGCGGGCGGATGATGCGCGGCGTGATCGACAGGATGATCTCGGTCTTGTTGTTGGTGCCGTTGTTGTTGCTGAACAGCCGGCCCACCACGGGCAGCTGGCCGAGCCCCGGGATCTTCGAGGCCGTGTTGCGGTCCTCCGACGAGATCAGCCCGCCGAGGATCTGCGTCTCGCCGTCGCGCAGGCGAAGCACGGTCTGCGCGTTGCGGGTGCCGATCTGGTAGGCCAGCGAGCCGTTCGGCCCGGGGATCTCCTTCGCGATGTTGCTCACCTCGAGGTTGATCTTGATGCCGACCTCATCGTCCGAGTACACCTGCGGCTCGAACTCCAGCTTGAGCCCGACGTCCTGGTACTGCACCTGCCCGGTGACGACGCTGCTGCCGCTGGCCACGGGAGTCACCGAGTTCGTGATGGTCGGCACCCGGTCGCCGATCAGGATGCGCGCCTTTTCCTTGTTGCGGGCGCGGATGCGCGGGCTCGCCAGCAGGTTGGCGTCGGTGTCCTGCAGCTTGAAGTTGAAGTTGGTGGTGAGCGGCGAGATGAGCAGGCGCCCCGAACTCAGCCCCCTCAAGTCGCCCAGCGTCGTGACGTCGGTGGGGGTCGTGAGCGAGAAGGCGGTCGGGAATTCGATGCCCAGGTTGGACAGCCGGTCGTGGCTGACCTCGAGGACGGCGACCTCGAGCATCACCTCCGGCTCGGGCACGTCATGGGCGGCGATGACCTTGGCCGCGACGGCGATGGCTTCCGGCGTGTCGCGGACCACGAGCGTGCTGCTGCGATCGTCGATCGAGACCTCCTTGATCTTCAGGACCGTCTTCAGCACCGTCTGCAGGTACTTGACGTCGGAGTTGGAGATCTGGAAGGTGCGGACCTGGAGGTCCTGGTATTCCTTCTGCTTGGCCGCCGTCGCCGGGTAGACGAACATCGTGTTGGCGTTCAGCGTGCGCTTCTCGAGCTGGTTCTGCAGCAGGATCAGGTCCACCGTGTCTTCGACGGAGGCGTCCTTGACGAAGATGGTCGTCTTGAGGTCGGCCCGCACGTCGCGATCCAGGATCACGTTCAGGCCCGTGGTCCGCGAGAGCGCCTCGAAGACCATGCGCAGGTTGGCGTCGCGGAACTGCAGGGTGACCGGCCGGTTCATCACCGATTGCGCCGCCGCCTGGGCCGCCCGGGCCGCCTTCGCCTTGTCGATCTGTTGCTGCACGGCCTCGAGCTGGTGCAGCGCGGCGGGGTTGCGCGGCCCCACCTGGAGCGCCGCGTTGGCCTTGTCGCGGGCTGCTTCGAGCTGGCCATCGCGCAACAGGCGTTCCGATTCGGCCAGGAGCCCGGCCATCCGGATGTCGGCTTCGATGGCGCCGAGGCCGCGCAGCGCCCTTTCGTTGGCTGGATTGACCTTCTGGGCCTTGTGATACAGGGCGGCGGCTTCGTCGAGCTGGCCATTGGCGCGCGCTTCGTCGCCCTGGTGCGCCAGGGCGGCGGAATAGGTGTTCACTTCGTTCAGCAGGTCGACGCGGTAGGACGCGTTCCCCGGGTTGAGCCGCGCGGCTTCCTGCAGCTTCAGCAGTGCCGCATCGTGGTCGCCCCGGTTCAACAAGTCCATCGCGTCCTGGTGCACCTGCTGCCCGGCGCAACCGGCCACCAGGAGCGCCACGGCGCTCGCCAGCACCCCAAGACCGCGTCGTCCGTTGTTCATTTCGCCGCCCCCGAGACATCGATGGTTTGCTTCATGCTCAATGGCAGGTAGGTGATGACGACCTGGTTCGCGTCGAACGAGTCCACGCGGTAGGTGTTGTTCTCGAGCAGTTCGCCTTTGGAGACGACGAGCAGGGCGTCGCCTTTGGCGAGGAAGGCCTGCGGCTTGCCCATGCCGTTTTCGACCATGCCGATGAAGGTGAAGGGAAGCGGCGGCGCGGTCGGAGCGACCGGAGCGGGCGGCGGTGGTGGCGGAGGCGGAGCGGGCGGCGGCGGCGGCGGCAGCCAGTCGAGGCGGCTGAAGGCCTGCCCTTCGGCCGAGGGCACGGCTCGTGACGCCGCAGCCGCGGGTCCGTTCGCAGCCGCGGGCTCCGCTGCCGAGGCCGCGGGTCGCGGCGGTGCGGGGATCGGCGCGCTGGCGGGCGCTGCCGGCAGGCCGACTTCTTCCGCGGCGACGGCATCCTTCTCCGCGCGCGACCATTCCGCCGCGACGTAGAAGGTGACCAGTCCGGCGCCCCCGAGGGCCAGTGTGCGCAGCATCAGCCGGTTCGACGCGCCCATCTCACCGGCTCCGGTAGACGAGGGTGAAGCGGACCACCGCATCGAGCACCTCGCCCTGCGCGCTGTCGCGACTGAGGCGCAGTTCGTCCAGCGAGGCGTGCGGCAATTCCAGCAGCACGTTGGCGGCGAACGCCTTCACCGGCGCGTATTCCGCATGCACGGGCAGGGTGACGACGTAAGTGACGAACGGCGAACCCGGCTCCGCCTTCAGCTGATAGTCGCCTTTCGGAAGATCGAGCCTGTTGCGCCCGGCGCTCGCGTAGATCGCGCCGAGATCGGCGGCCATCTGGGTCGGCAGGGGAAAGCCCTCGATGTACTGCGCCAGCCGCTCCTCGCCGCTGGGCTCGCGCAACGGGACCGCGCCATGGGTGCGCAGCCTGGCCGTGCGATCGGACACTTCGGCCTGCGTGCGCTGGAGCTCGCGGTGCAGGCGAGGCAGCCAGAGCGCTACGCCCAGTGCCACCAGCAGGAGCAGCAGGGCCGCCGGCCCGGAGTAGCCGATGGCGCGGACCGCGCGCCGCCAGAAGCGAGACAGGAGCGGCTTCACAAGGGCGCTCCCCATCCTGCCTGCACCTGGAAGCGGATGGGCCGCCCCGGCGTCTGCGCTTGCACCTGGTGGGAGACGAGGACGACCGACACCAGCCGCGGGTCCTTCTGCAATGCAGCCAGGTAGGCGAGCATGGCGTCCAGGTCGCGTGCCTCGGCGGTCAGGCGGAACGATTGCTTCGCAGTCGTCGGTTCGGCCGCCAGAAGCGCCACCGACTGCTGCGGCGCCGACTCGATCGCCCCCAGCAGGTCGGGCCACGGCGCGGCGAGGCTCCTGGACACCTGCTGCGTCGACTTCACCTTGGCCAGGTAGGCGGGGTCGGGCTTGCCCGCGGCCGGCCGTGGCCGGGCCGCGTCGCGCTGGCGGCCGTCCAGGTGGGCCAGGGCCTGCAATTGATGGCGGCGTTCCGACAAGGCGAAGCCAAGCGTCGTCAATTGAACGGCGAGGACGGCGATGGCGCAGGCCAGCATCGCCCACCCGAGGCGCGAGCGCGGACGCGCTCCGGGCGCGAACTCCAGGCGGAGCGGCGGCGCCTTCATGCGGGCACCTCGGCGGGCTCGATCACGGTCCATCGAGACGGCGCCGCCTGGGCATCGACGTCTGCGCTGACGACCATGCAGGCGAGGGCATCGGTCGCCTCCACGCCAAGGCTGGCGAGCAGCCGATCGGCCCGCTCGTCCAGCAGCGTGAGGGCGCCGGCTGGCTTGTCGTCATCCTGCCAGGGGCCGGTGCTGACCGCGCACAAGGCGCGCTCGACCACGCACGAAACCACGGCATGCGCGCCGGACGTGCTCGCGAAGACCGCAGTCGGTGCCACGACGCCGCGTGCATAGGTGTTCCAGCGCCGGGCGAAGGTGGGCTGCACGCTGGCGAGGCGAGCGCCGCGAAGGTTCGCTGCCTCTGCGAGGGCGGTGACCAATTCGCGCGGCAAGGCGGCGATGACGAGATGGCGTTCACCGGGCTGCAGGCTCCAGCGCACCTCGTAGTCGTCGACTGCATGGCCAAGCAGTTCCCCCATGCAGGCGAGCGCGATCGCCTGCAACTGGCGACCACCCAGGGCTGCGAAGTCGCCTTCGGCAACATCGAACTGGACCAGCGGATCGGCGACCTCGACGACCAGCCGCGCGCCGCGCAATGGCGAGGCCAGTTCGAGTTCGTCCAGCACGGCGTTCAGCGCGTCGGCGTCGAGAGTTGCGGAATTGCCTTCGCCGGCGGGCGTGAGTGGCAGCTTGTCGGCAGACGCCGCCGACGCCTGGATGTGCCGCGGCCGCGGCCAGCCGGTCGACAGCGTGGCGACGATGCCCTCCGGCGCTACCTGCAGCAGCAGCGATCTATTCCACGGGAGTGACACGATTGATCTCCTCCAGGGTGGTGCTGCCGTCGCAGGCCAGGTTGACCGCAGCGTCTCGCAGGCTCGTGAAACCGCCGCTGCGCGCCGACTGGCGGATCTGCGAGAGCGGCGCGCGTCCCACCAGCTGGTCGCGCAGGATGTCGTTCATGGGCAGCGTCTCGGCGATCGCGCGGCGGCCGCGGTAGCCGGTCCCGCGGCATTGCGCGCAGCCCAATCCGCGCTTGAAGCGCGCGGCGTCTCGCCTCGCCGCGTCGATGCCGCTGCGCCGCAACAGTTCGGCCGGCGGATCCGTCGCTTCGGCGCAGTGGGTGCAACTCATTCGCACGAGCCGCTGCGCGACCACGCCGTTGAGCGCCGCCACGAGGCTGTACGTGTCGACCCCCATGTTGGCAAAGCGGCCGATCACGTCGAACACGTTGTTGGCGTGAACCGTCGTGAACACCTGGTGGCCGGTGAGCGCGGCCTGCACGGCGATGTGTGCCGTCTCCGCGTCGCGGATCTCGCCGACCATGATCTTGTCCGGGTCGTGGCGCAGGATCGAGCGCAGGCCGCGCACGAAGGTCAGCCCCTTCTTCTCGTTGACCGGGATCTGCAGCACGCCGGGCAACTGGTACTCGATCGGGTCTTCGATGGTCACGATCTTGTCGAGCCCCGTGTTGATCTCGGAAAGCGCGGCATAGAGCGTGGTCGTCTTCCCGCTGCCGGTCGGGCCGGTGACCAGCAGGAGGCCATAAGGCATCTGCGCGGCCTCGCGAATGAAGCTCAGTACCGGCGCGTCGAAGCCGAGCGTGTCCAGGGTCAGCGCCTTGAACTGGCCGGTCAGGTGCTTGCGATCGAGCACGCGCAGGACGGCGTCTTCGCCGAACAGGTTGGGCATGATCGAGACACGGAAGTCGATCTCCCGGTTGTCGACGACGACCTGGAAGCGGCCGTCCTGCGGGATCCGGCGCTCGGCGATGTCCAGCTCGGAGACGACCTTGATCCGCGAGATCGCCTGGTGCGCGGTCTCGAGGTCGTCGATTTCCTTGACGACCTCGAGCACGCCGTCGAGGCGGTACTTGATGACCATGCCGTCAGGCTGCGTCTCGAGGTGGATGTCGCTGGCGCCGGTCCGCAGGGCGTCGTACAGCGTGGAGTCGACCAGGCGGACGATCGGGCTTTCGGTCGCGTCGATGTTGGCGATCGTGATCGAATTCCCGGCCTCGGTGAGCGCGGCGCGTCCTTGCTGCAGGCGCACCGCGTCCATCGCGCGCACGCTCTTTTCGGCGGTGACGAGGAAGGCGAGCAGGTCGGCTCGCGTCGTCAAGGCGAAGTCGGCGCTGCGGCCCCGCGTGCGGATTTCGATCCAGCGGCGCAAGCGCGCGTCGGTCGGATCGGCGACGACGACGGTCAGGCGGCCATCGGCCAGCGCGCCGACCAGGCAGCCGCGGCGCTTGCAGTCGGCGAAGGAGGCGAGGCCGAAGTCCGGCTTCAGCAGCCGCAACTCGGTCATGCCCAGGGGGCGAAGGCCGAAGTGGCGGGCGGCGGCCGGCAGCAGTTCTTCCTCGCTCGTGCCGACCTGCTCGGCGAGCCATTCGAGCACCGGCCGGGAGCCGGCCGATCGCCGCGCTTCGCGCACCAGGGCGGCGTCGAAGGCCGGCGTCGCCGGGCCTGGATCCTGGTCCAAGGTCATCGTGCTCATTGCAGGCTCGATGCAAGGTCGAAGATCGGCAGGTACATCAGGACCACGATCGCGCCGATGACGAGGCCGATGACGATCATGAGAATCGGTTCGAACAGCCGGCTCGTCAGTTCGACCGATCGTTGCAGGCTGGATTCGTTGAACTGCGCGATGCGCTCCAGGATCTCGGCGAGCGCGCCGGTCCGCTCGGCGACGGCGAGCATGCTGCCGGCCACCGGATCGGCGAAGCCGGCGTCGTTCAGGGCGCTGCTCAGGCCACGCCCTTCCTGGATCATCCGCAGCGCTGTGTCCAGGCGCGCCGCGTCAGCGTCGCCAAGCAGGCTGGACGAGAGCTTCAAGGCGCGCGGTGCGGGGATGCCGCCGCGCACCAGCATTCCGGTCGTCCGATAGAGCTGGGCATGGCGGAACTTGCGGACCGTGCTGCCGACGAAGGGCAGTGCGTCGATCCACCGTGCCTTGGCGCCATCGCGCAGGACCCGGCGAACCGTGCTCACGACAGCGATCGCCAGGACCAGTGCGCCGGCGCCCAGTTCCCAGGCATGGGCGGCCGCGAAACGCCCCCAGGACATCATCAGCTGCGAGGTCCAGGGCAATTCCTTCCGGGTGCTCTCGATGAGGACCGCGAACTTGGGGACGACCACCCCCAGCAGGAGCGCGACCACGAGCAGGCCGATGCCGAGCAGCAGGGCTGGATAGATGGTCGCGCCCACCACCTTGTCGCGCAAGGTGCGCACGCTTTGCTGGTGTTCGGCATAGCGGCGCAGCGACAGGCCGAGGTCGCCCGTCTGCTCGCTCGCGCTGACGGTGGCGATCATCAGCGGGGGATAGCGCCCCGGATGCTTGGCCAGCGCGCCGGAGAGCGGCAGGCCTTCGCCCACGTCCTGGATCAGGTCGAGCACCATCGCCCTGCGTGCCGCGACTCCTTCCTTGGCGGCCAGCGTGCGCAGTGCTTCGAGCACGGACAGTCCCGCCGAGAGCAGCGACGCGAGCTCGTACGAAAAAGTGGTGATGTCGAGGCCGCGGCGGGCTTGCGCCGAATTGCGGGCGTGCCGCCTCGAGATCGACGCGCGGGGCGTGCACGCCAGGACCTGGAAGCCATCGCGCACCGCGTGGCTGCGCGCGTCGGCGGCGTCCGCCGCGGAGAAGGCAAGCGTCTGGATCGCGCCTGCGGCCGACCGGACGACGAGCTCGAAAGTGATGGCCATGCGTGCCTTCCCCTCACGGGCCCCACGAGGTGACGTCTTGCGCTTCGCCGGTGCCGCCGGGCTGGCCGTCGGAGCCGAGCGAGCTCAGGTCGTAGTCGCCGTGATCGCCCGGAGCCTTGTAGACATAGGCATTGCCCCAGGGATCGGGGGGAACCGCCTTCTTCAGGTAAGGGCCGGCCCATTTCTCCAGATTCGGAGGCTTGGTGTTCAACGCGGCGAGCCCCATCTCGGTGGTGGGGTAGGCCCCGACGTCGAGGCGGTACTGGTCGAGGGCCTTGCCCAGCGAGTCGATCTGCGCCTTGGCAATCTTGGTGTTGGACTTGCTGACTTGGTCGAAGTAGCGGGGCGCGACCAACCCCGCGAGCAGGCCGATGATGACGATGACGACCAGCAGTTCGAGCAGCGTGAAGCCACGGGATCGTGGCGCTGCCCGCAAGTCCATCGGAGTGTGGGTTGTCCCTCTCGAAGGTGGTATCGGTCGCATGGCGGCAAGTGTGCGTACCCGTCTTAAGAAACCCTTAAAGAGAGGACCTTCCCCGCGTTAAGAACGCGTTAAGAGCGCGTTGAAAGTAGGAGCCACCCCACGCAAACGGGGGGGCGAACCGGCGTTGGATCGGGTGGTGCGCACTTGACATGCAGGCGATGCGTGACACGCTTGCTCGCTCGAATGCACAGGCGATCACTGACGTGCGGCGCTGGCTTTTTTCCTGTTCCATCCTTGCGCTCGCCGCGCCTTGCGGCGCGCAGATCTATGCAAGCAACCCGGATCCGCAAGGGTCCCTGGTCCTGTCGAATTTCGCATCGGAAGCCACGCCCAATCTCGTCGTCAGGCCAGGCGATGCCTCGCCCGCACAAGGCGGAAAAGAAGGGGCAGCGGGCCGGGATTCCAGCCTGCTGCGGGCCGTTCGCCTGCGGGCCCAGATCGACGAGGTGGTCAAGGCGGTTGCGAGCGACGTCGGCGTCCCGGCCGTATTGCTGCACGCCGTCATCCAGGCCGAGTCGAGCTACGAGCAGGGCGCGGTTTCGCCCAAGGGTGCCATCGGGCTGATGCAGGTGATGCCGGAGACCGCCAGGCGCTTCGGGGTCGCCGACCTGAATGACATCCGGAGCAATGTCCTCGCAGGCGCGACCTACCTCAAATGGCTGATGGACTATTTCGATGGCCGGCTGGAGCTGGCGCTTGCCGGCTACAACGCGGGCGAGCAGGCCGTGGTCAGGGCCGGGCGGCAGGTCCCGGCCTACCCCGAGACCCGGGCCTATGTCAGGCGGGTTCTGAAGAACCTTCCGCCGGGCTTCGCCGCGACATCATGATCGGCTGCGCTTCGGAGGCGAGCTGGTAGCCGACCCCCCGGATCGTGTGAATGAGCGGGGTGCCGAGCTTGCGGCGCAGTCCATGGATGTAGACCTCCACGGTGTTGCTGGCGACTTCCTCGTTCCAGCCGTATACCGACTCCTCGATCTGCGAGCGTGTGAGAACCTGGTTCTTGCGGCGGATGAAGAGCTCCAGGATCGAGTACTCACGACGCGTGAGGGCCACCGGCTTGCCGTCCACCGTGACTGCGTGAGTCAGGGGAGAGAGCTTGATGCCGGCGAAGCTGGTGGCGCCGTCGTCGGGCTCGTGGGGGGGCAGCCGGCGCGTCGTGGCGGTGATCCGGGCGGCGAGGTCCCTGAGCGTGTAGGGCCGCCTGAGGTAGTCGTCGGCTCCGAGTTCCAGCAGCTCCAGCGGTTCACACCAGCTGCTCATGGCGATGGTGACGAGAACGGCAAGACGGCGTGACTGCCGCCTCAGGCGCGCCAGGAGGGCGACCGGGTCGTCCCCTGGCAGGTTCGTGCTCAGGACGACCGCCTCGTAGCAGTGGTCCTCCACCGCGTCGATCATCTGCCGGCCCGAGCAGACCTGGTCGACCGCGAGACCGCTGCGGCGAAGGTACTCCTGGGCCGCTGTCGCCAGCTGCGTATCGGCCTCTACCAGCAGGAGTCTCACGGTGCGAGCCCTCCAGTGGAAGTGGCCTGCGCCTTTGCGATGCTGGCGCTTGACGTGAAGGCACGGGAAAATCGACCGGCGTGCCCTGTGCGGGGCCGGGTGAGAGAAATGCGTCCCACATTCCCTCCTGCGAAACCGTTACTGGATACGGTGCTTTACTTTTGTTCTTGAACTCCCAATCCAGTGGTCCCAACCTGTAATAGGTCTAGTAACTCAAGATTGATCCTGCGTAAAGTTGATGTCAAGAGGGGTGGGATGGCCAAACCGCGCGTTCTGTTCCCTTCCGTCGGAACGAGCGTGCGTGAGCACCTCGGAGTATTCGCGAACGATCAAAAACTTAGGACGATCTGCTTCCATGGAATCGCACTACGGGTCGTTTCTCCAGTTGCTGCCTGTTTCAACTGCCGTTCTCGAAGACTCCATCGCGAAGCTCGGAGAGACCGTTGCTGGAGCCGAGGCGGCGCTCGTGCTGCGCGCCACCGAGAAGCGCAGGCGCGAGTTCGCAGCGGGCCGCCTGCTCGCGCATCGAGCCTTGGCCGCACTGGACCCGGGACACGGGTCCATCGGAGCAGACGGGGATGGGGTGCCAGCGTGGCCGCCGGCCACGACCGGTTGCATCACCCATGGAGCGGGCCGGGTGGCCGTTGCGGTTGCGTCGCGAGGCGATGTGCGAGGCATCGGCATCGACATGGAAGCGGTCGGCCGCTTCCACAGGGGACTGGAGCCGCTGGTGCTTTCCGGTCGCGAGAGGGGGCAGGTCGAGGCCGTGAGCCATGACGCGCGCCAGGCCCGCGCCGCCGTCCTGTTCTGCGCGAAGGAAGCGTGGTTCAAGTGCCAGTTCCCGTTGCTGCGGCGGCGGCTAGGCTTCGCCGATGCGGACGTCGCGGTCAACTGGGAATCCGGGCGCTTCGTGATCCGCCCGCCCGGCGCGGTGGATTCGCGCGGCGAAGTCGCAGGCTGCAGTTCCGTGCACGAAGGCATTGCCCGGGCGGCGATCGTGCTGGCCACCGGCCCCGCTACGGAAGCGCTCCTGCAGGCATGGCGCCTGCCAGGCGCGGCCTGAACTCCGCGAAGAACGCAGCGGCGTGGCTGCGGAAGAAGAAGTGGCCGCCCGGAAGCAGCACGGTCTCGCAAGGGGCGGTGGTTTCTTCGGCCCAGCCCGCGAGGAGAGCAGGCGGAACCGCCGTGTCCTCCCTGCCTCCGAAGACGGTGATGCCGCACGAGAGCGGCTCGCGCGCGGCATGGCGGTACGCCTCGACCAGCGTGAAGTCGGCGCGGAGCAGGCGCGTGAGATAGCTCCGCATCCCCGCGTCCGCCAGCAGCGCCGCGGGCAGTGCATCGTGGCGGCTGCGCACGCCGTCGAGAAAGGCCGCGTCCGGCAGCTGGTAGATCGGCTCCTGCGAATGCGGCAGGCGCGGGGCGCGCTGCGCGCCCACGAACAGGTGCAGTGGCCGCGGTGCGCCTTGCCTGGCGAGTTCATGCGCCAGGTCGAAGGCGACGAACGCGCCGAGGCTGTGGCCGTACAGGCAATACGGCAAGTCCAGCAGCGGCAACACCGTCCCGGCCACGTCGGCGACCAGCGCCTGCATGTCGGACAGCGGCGCTTCCATCGCGCGCGCATCGCGGCCCGGCAGGCTCGGGCAGGCGAGTTCGATGCCGGCCGGCAGGTGCTCGGGCCAGGTGCGGAAGATGGCCGCACCGGCGCCCGCATGGGCGAAGCACAGCACCCGCAGCCGCGGCGGTCCGGCGCCCGGCTGGCTGGTGAAGATGCGCACGCTCACGGCGCCGATTCGTGCACTGCGCGCAAGGCGGCGAGCGCACGCGCCACTTCGGCGTCGGTGTTGGCGGCCGTGAGCGAGAAGCGCACGAGGTTCCGGTTCTCGGGCACGGCGGGATACGTCGCCGGCGTGATGAGGATGTCGTGCTCCCAAAGGGTGCGGCATCCTCGCTGCATCGCCTCCCAGTGGCCCATCACCACGCCCACGATCGGGAAGTCGCCCTCGTTGTCCACCTCGAAGCCCAGGCCGCGCGCGCCTTGCACCAGCTGGCGCGTGAGCTGCAGGATCCGCGCGCGCCTGGCCTCGCCGTCGATGCGGTTCTGCCGCAAGCCGGCGAGCGCGGTCGCGAGGCTGGCCGTGGAGGTGGGACCCGAGAAGACGTACGGCCCGGAAGTCTGCAGCTTCAGCTTCTCGCGGGCGTCGGTGCAGGTGACGAACGCCGCGTACGAAGAGAAGGCCTTCGACAGGCCCGCGACGTAGACGATGCGGTCGGCCACGCAGTCCAGGCCCATGTGCCGCAGCATGCCGTTGCCGCCGTGCCCGTAAGGCATTGCCGCGTCCGGAGCTTCGCCCAGGATGCCGAAGCCATGCGCGTCGTCGACATAGACGACGGCGTTGTGCTTCCTGGCGAGCCGCGCGTACTCCGCGAGCGGCGGGTAGGCGCCACCCATGGAATAGGCGCCGTCGGTGGCGATGACCTTGGTGCGACCCGGCGGCTGGCGGGCGAGCTTGCCGGCGAGGTCCTCCGCATCGTTGTGGCCGAAGGCCTGCCATTCCACGCCATCGGAGCGCGCGCGCAGGCAGGCTTCCTGGATCGAGTGGTGCGCCGCTGCATCCTTCAGGATGATGCCGTCGAAGCCGGCCAGCGTCGGCAGTACGCCCAGGTGCAGCAGCGAGATGGAGGGGAAGACCAATGTGTCCGGCGCACCCACCATCCGCGCCAGTTCGCCTTCGAGTTCGGCGTACGGCGCCGGCGAGGCGACAGCCCGCGTCCAGCTCGGATGCGTCCCCCACTGCTGCAGCGCCGGCGGCACTGCCGCCATCACCTCCGCATGCAGGTCCAGGCCCAGGTAGTTGCAGGACGCGAAGTCGGTCCGCCAGCGCCCGTCCACCAGCACCTGCCGTCCGCGTTGCTCGCTCGCGGTCCGGAACGCCTGCGGAATGGCTTCCACGCGCGCCAGGATCTCGTTCCAGACGGTTTCGTCCGGGTTCGACGCATCGGCCGTTGCGGTGGCCGGCGCCGGCTGCTGCGCCTCGGCCACCTGCGCCGGCAGCTTGGCGAGAACATGGTTCGCGATCGCGGCGAGGCTCACGTTGGCCATCATCAGTTCGACCGGCAGGCTCACCCGCAGCGAGCGTTCCAGCCGGTTCTTGATCTCGACCATCATCAGCGAGTCCAGGCCCAGGTCGATCCAGGGCGTCTCCGGCGCGATGGCATGGTCCGCAGCCAGGCCCAGCACCGTGGCGAGAGTCGCGCGAATGTGGGCCGCAACCAGCGCAGGCCGTTGCGAGTCGTCGGCCTGGCCCAGTTGCTGCAGGATGTCGGATTGCTTAGTGCCCGCCGCCCCCGCCTGGCGCGCCAGTTGGCTTACGAAGCTCGCGTAGTCCGCCGGCATGCCGGCTTCGCGGAACACGTCCCAGCGCACGCGCAGCACGCCGAGCTGCGCCGGCGCGAGGTCCGGGTCCAGCGCCATCAGCCCCTGCACGGCGGCAAGGCCGCCCGCGGCGTCCAGCCGGTCGATCCCGGCGCGGCTCATGTCGATGTCCGCGGCCATGCCGACCTCGGCCCACGGCCCCCAGTCGATCGCGAGGCCGGCGAGCCCCTGGCTGCGACGCGAGTGCACCAGCGCATCGAGGAAGGCGTTGGCTGCGGCGTAGTTGCTCTGTCCTGGCGAGCCCACGAGAGCGGCCATGGACGAGAAGCACACGAAATGGTCCAGCGCCATGGTGCGCGTGGCCTGGTGCAGGTTCCACGCGCCGCGGACCTTGGCCGCCATCACTTCGGCGAAGGTCGCAGGCGTCTGCTGCGCCACCAGCTCGATGCGCAGCACGCCCGCCGCATGCACGATGCCCGCGAGCGGCGCCATGCCCGCGCAGGCGGCGAGCAGCCGCTGGACGTGCTCCGGTTCGGCCACGTCCGCGGCCAGCACCATCACCTGCGCTCCCGTCTCGCGCATCTGCGCGACGGCGGCTTCCGCTTCCGGCCGCGGGGCGCTGCGGCCGGCCAGCACGACGTGCCGCGCGCCTTGTGCCACCAGCTGCTGCGCCACCTTGAGCCCGAGCCCGCCGAGCCCGCCCGTCACGAGATAGCTCGCATCGGGCCGCAGGCGGCGCGGCTGCTGCTGCGGGAAGCGCAGGACCACCTTGCCCACCTGCCGCGCCTGCTGCATGTACCGGTACGCCTCCACGGCTTGCTGCAGCGGATAGACCACCTGCGGCAGGGCGGTGAGCTCGCCACGCTCGAACTGCGTGCGGAGGTGGTCCAGCATGGCATGGAACGCATCGGGGTCGGCGCCCGGCAGTTCGCCGAGGTCGAACGTGTGGTACGCCGCATCGGGCCGCAGCGCCGCCGCCTGTTCGGCCGTCAGGATGCCGATCTTGCCGATCTCCACGAAGCTGCCTCCCAGCTTGAGGCAGCGGAAGCTTGCTTCGATCGCCGCGCCATTGAGGCTGTTCAGCACCACGTGCACGCCTTCGCCGCGCGTCGCGCGAAGCACCTCGTCCGCGAATCCGGTGTCGCGGGAATTCATCAGGTGCTGCACGCCCATCGCACGCAGCGCCTCCCACTTCGAGGGACTGGCGGTCGCGAACACTTCGGCGCCCGCGGCGAGCGCGACCTGCAGCGCCGCCATCCCCACGCCGCCGGCAGCGGCGTGGACCAGCACGCGTTCGCCCCGCTTCACGCCCGCGAGGTCGACCAGGGCGTGCCACGCCGTGCAAAACACGCTCGGGACGGCGGAGGCCGCGGTGAAGTCCAGGCCTGGCGGCTTGCGCACCGTGACCTGTTCGTAGGCGACCACATGGCTGGCGAACGATCCGGGGGCGGCAGCCATGACCTCGTCGCCGACCTTCAGCGTGAGGACGCCTTCGCCCACGGCAGTCACGACGCCGGCGCAGTCGAACCCGAGCTGGATGTCGGAGGCGCGCGTGATGCCGAAGCGCTCCGCGTAGAACTCCTTCAGCAGGCCGAGCGACATCAGGACGTCGCGGAAATTGAGCGCAACGGCCCGCACCTCGATCTCCACCTGCGAGGGCCCCGGCGCGCGTCGCGCCTGCGGCACCACCCGCAGTTGGTCCGGGCTGCCGTATTCGGCCAGCTGCAGGCGGAACGGTGCGCCGGCCGTGGGCGCGAGCGTGTCGCGCGCGCGCGCCAGTCGCGCCACGTAGCGCGTCCCGGCCCGGAACGCCACCTGCGCCTCGCCCGGCGGCTGCGCCAGTTCGGCGAGCAGTGCATCGAGCTCGGTGGCCGCCAGCTCGCCGCTCTCCAGGTCGATCGCCGTCGCCCGCAGGTCGGGGCATTCGAGGATGAGCGCGCGCGTCATGCCCCACAGCGCAGCCTGCGCCGGGTCGGGCGCTTCGCTGTCCTGCACCGGTTGCGCCCCCGCCGTGACGGTGAACAGGCGCGCCGCGACGCCGCTGGCCAGCACCGCTTGCGTGGCATGCAGATGCGCCACGCACGTCGCCTCCGCCTGCGCGGGGAGGGCTGGCGCTTTCGGGTCGCCCGGAAGCGCGGATGCGTCCACCACGCCGATGGTGCCCGCACCGCTCGCACTGCCCAGCCGTCGCAGGTCGTCGGCCTGGACGGCCGCGGCAAGCACGACGTGCAGGCCCTGGAGCCGCAACGCGGTCGCCAGTCGCCCCGCCACGTCGGCGGCAGCGCCCACGACGAGCCACGTTCGCAGCTGCGCGGTCTCGGGGGAGGGAGCTGGGGGCTGCGCAACCCACTCCGGGCGGTAGAACCAGTCGGCGAGCCGGCGCTGCTGCAAGGCCTGTTGCGGCACGCGGCGCAGCTCGAAGCCCTCGAAGGCCGCGAGCACGGCGCCGGCCGCATCCGTCAAGCGCATGTCCCAGGTGCTGTCAGCGACGCGCACCGCGTGGCAATGCCATGGGCCCGCGCCCGCTTGCGCGCCGACCGTCAAGGACCGGATCGCGAACGGCAACTGCATCTCGGCACCCGCATCGGACAGCGTCGCGCTGGCGACCTGGAAGCAGGCATCGAGCAGTGCGGGATGGAAAGCGTGGCCTTGCAGCGGTCCCGTGGCGGGCGGGGCGGCCAGCGTGGCGACTGCCTCGCGATCGCCGACGCGCAGGGACTGGACCCAACGGAACGCGGGTCCCAAGTCGACCCCGTGTTCGGCGATGGCCGCGAACAGTTCCTCGGTGGGCAGCACCCGCGGGCAGCGTCCTTCGATCGCTTCCACCCGCACGGGATCGCCGGGTGCGCTGGCGGCAACCAGGCGCCCGCTCGCATGCTTGACCGCCGCCTCGCTGCCGGCGGCGGGCAGGCTCACGATGTCGAAGGTGAACGCTTGTTCGCCCTCGGGCGACAGCACGGCTTGCACGGTGCGCCGGGCCGGCTCGCCGAGCGCCAGCGGGTTCAGGAAGAACACCTGCTCGAGCCGGCAGCCGCGCCAGCCCATCACGTCCGCGGCGCTGGCCAGCATGGCCAGGTACGCTGCCCCGGGCACGACGACTTCGTCCGCCACCTTGTGGTCGGCGAGGAAGGGCAGGCTGCGCGTGTCGAACACCGTCTCGACGATGGTCTCGCGAACCAGCGGCGACTGCACCATCGTGTCGACCAGGGGCCGCAGGGAAGCATGGCCCTGCGCGCCCGCGACGCCGGGAAACCAGTAGCGCTGGCGCTCCAGGGGATAGTTGGGCAACAGGCGCTTGCGCCGCGGGTAAGCGCTGTCGAAGGCCGCGAAATCGATGGATGCGCCGGCCAGGTGCAGCCGGCCCAGCGTCTCGAGCAGCTGGCGCCAGTCGGACTTCTTCGCGTTGAGGCTTTCCAGCCAGAGCGTGCCCTCGGGCGCGCCGGCCATGCGTCCCAGCGTCGAGAGCACCGGGTTGGGTCCGAGCTCCAGGAAGGCCTCGCATCCAAGCGCAAGCGCCGTCTGCAGCCCAGCGCCGAAGCGCACCGCTTCCCGGAGATGCCGTGTCCAGTAGTGCGGATCGCGAACCGCATCGCCTGCCAATTCGCCCGTGAGGTTCGAGATCAAGGGAATGCGCGGCGATGCCATAGTGACGGCCGATGCCGCGCGCTCGAACTGTTCCAGGATAGGCGCCATCAACGGCGAGTGGAAGGCGTGCGACACCTTCAAGGGCCGCACCGCCACCCCTTCTGCCGTGAGTTGCTGGCCCAGCGCCTCGACCGCAGCACGTTCGCCGGATACGACCAGGTCCATGGGGCTGTTCAGCGTGGCGATCGCGACGCGGTCGGACCAGGGCTCGATGTGCGATTGGACGCGCTGTTCGTCGGCGCGCACCGCGAGCATCGCGCCCGTGCGCGGCAGCGACTGCATCAGGCGGGCCCGTTCCGCAATCAGCCGCAGGCCTTCTTCCCACCCGAACACGCCGGCGACGGCCGCCGCCACGTACTCGCCGACGCTGTGTCCCAGCACCACGTCCGGCTCCACGCCCCAGGAACGCCAGAGCGTGGCGAGCGACCATTCCAGCGCGAAGAGGGCCGGCTGCGTGTAGGCCGTCTGGTGGACCAGCGATTCCTCCGCCGGCCCGGTGTCGCCGTACAGCACCTGCAGCAGCGGGACTTCGAGCAGCCCGCGCAGCACGGCGTCGCAATCGTCCATGGCGCGCCGGAAGGGCGGGTGCGTTTCGTACAGCTCGCGCCCCATGCCCGGGAACTGGGAGCCCTGGCCGGTGAACAGCATCGCGAGCTGCGGTCCGCGTTCGGGCGCATGCGCCAGCGCCAGCGCGGGCGCCGGCTTGCCGTCCACGAAATCGGTGAGTTGCTCCGCAGCCTCTGCCGCGCTCGCGGCCACTGTTGCGAGACGGAACGCGAAGTGCGAACGGGCCGCGTTGGCCGTGAAGGCGAAATCCGGAAACTCCGCCGGCGGGCAGGGACGCAGGGCGGCGGCCATGCGCTGCGCCACCTCGCGCAGCGCCGTTTCCGACTTGGCCGAGAGGCTCAGCAGGTGGAGCGGCCGCTCGCTGGCGACTTCGCGGGCCGGCAGCGGCGGCGCGGCTTCCAGCACCATGTGCGCGTTGCTGCCGCCGAAGCCGAAGGAGCTGACGCCGCCGATGCGCGGCCCTGCCGGCCAACGGGTCTCCTCCTGCACGACGCGCAGCGGCAGCTTCGTCCAGTCCACCATCGGGTTCGGCTGCTCGAAGTGCAGGTTGGGCGGGATGCGTCCATCCTGCATCGACATCACGAGCTTGGTGAGGCCGCACACGCCGGCCGCCCATTCCAGGTGGCCGGTATTCGTCTTCACCGATCCGACCAGGAGGGGATCCTGGCGGCCGGCGAACACGGCGCCCAGCGCATTCAGCTCGATCGGGTCGCCCACCGCCGTGCCGGTGCCGTGCGCTTCCAGGTAGTTGACTTCCTCGGGGCGGACGCCGGCGTCGCGCAGGGCCCTGCGCACCACCTCCTGTTGCGCGGGGCCGCTGGGCACCGTCAGGCCGCTGGTGTGGCCGTTGTGGTTCGTGGCGCTGCCGCGGATCAGCGCGAGGACGTTGTCGCCGTCCGCCAGCGCGTCGGCGTAGCGCTTCAGCACCAGCACGCCGCAGCCTTCGCCCCGCACATAGCCGTTCGCGCGCGCGTCGAAGGTCTTGCAGCGGCCGTCCGGCGCGAGCATGCGCGCCTTGCACAGGCTGACGAAGACGTCGGGCGAGAAGTTGATGGACACGCCCGAAGCGAGCGCCAGGTCGCTTTCGCCGCTGCGCAGGCTCGTCACGGCCAGGTGCGCGCTGACCAGCGAGGCGGAACACGCCGTGTCGACGGCGAGCGACGGGCCGCGCACGCCCAGCACATAGGACAGCCGGCCGGCGGCGGCCGCGTGCGAGCCGCCCGTGCCGTTGTAGGCGTCCGCGGCCGTCGACCCCAGCGTCGCCTGCAGGTCGCCATAGTCGGTGGTGCCGATGCCGACGAAGACGCCCACCTGCCGCTCGGCGAGCCGTTCCGGGACGACGCCCGCGTTCTCCAGCGCTTCCCAATGCACCTCCAGCAGAAGGCGCTGCTGCGGGTCCATGAACTGTGCTTCGCGCGGCGAGATGCCGAAGAAGGCGGGCGCGAAGAGGTCGAAGTCGCCGAGGAAGGCGCCGCGCCGCACGTACATCTTGCCGGGGACCTCGGGGTCGGCGTCGTAGTAGGCCGCCATGTCCCAGCGTTCCGGCGGGATCTCGCCGGTGCCGTCCCCGCGCGCGAGGAGGAACTCCCAGAACTCCTGGGGCGTCCGGCCGCCGGGGTACCGGCAGGCCATGCCGACGATCGCGATCGGCTCGGCGCGCAACGCTCCTGGGCTCATGGTGCGTTCTCCCTGCCCCGGTCGTACGGAGCGGCTTGCTGGGCGAGAAGGTGCGCCGCAACCGCGCGCACGGTGGGGTGGTCGAAGGTGAGCGTCTCCGGCAGCTTGCGCGCGAGCAGGTACTCGAGGCGCCCGCGCAGCTCGATCGCGCCGAGCGAATCCAGGCCGAGGTCCACGAAGCCGGTGTTGCGGGGGATCCCCGCGGCGGGCCGGTTCAGCACGTCCGCCAGCTGCAGTCCGACCAGGTCTTCCAGCATGGCCTGCCGGCGCCCCGGGAGCGCATAGGGCCAGCGCTGCGCCAGGCGGGCGGCCGCTCCCTGCGAAAGGCGGGCGAGGTAGTCGGAGACGTCGCCCAGCTCGGACTTCAGCACCTTGCCCACCGGGCTGCGCGGCAGGGCGTCGCGGCGCTCGATCAGCCGGGGGACCTTGAAGAAGGCCAGCCGCTCCTGGCAGTGCTTGCGCACCTGCGCGTTCGTGCATGCGTGGCTCGCGACGATCACCGCCTTGACGAGCGTTCCCATCGCGGGGACCTCGACGCCGAGGGCCGCGGCCTCGCTCACGCCCGGGCAGGACTGCAGCACTTCCTCCACTTCCGCGACGTCCACCTTGTAGCCGCCCACGTTCACGAACGCCTGCTGGCGGCCAGTGAGCGCCAGGAAACCCTGCGCGTCGACGCTTCCGACGTCGCCCGTGTCGTAGAAGCCGTCCCGGAACACCCGCGCATTCACCGCGGGCCGGTTGTCGTAGAGGGTGGGCGGGATGACGGGGCTGCGCACCCAGATCGCGCCGGTCTCGCCCGCGGTGAGGAGGGTGCCGTCCGGGTTGCGGATCTCGATCTCCACGTTCTTCAGCGGCTGGCCCAGCGTGCCGAACTGCACTTGCGCATCCGGTCGGCGGTCGATCGCGATGGAGCCGGCCTCGGTGGACCCATACAGCGAGCGCACTGGCAGCCCCCAGCGTTCGCGGAACGCCTCGAAGGTGGCGCGCGGCAGCACGTCCCCGGACGAAACGCACAGGCGCACGGGGTCGAGATCGCCGGCCGCATGCAGCGGCGACGCGGCAAGCACGCGGAACTGGTGGGGTACGCCGGGCCAGAAGCGCACGCGCTCGCGGGCCACCAGCTCCAGCACCTGCGCAACGCGGCTGGCAAAAGGGGGCTCGACCGGGTCGGGCGGCAACTCGGGCATCACCAGCGTGGCGCCAAGGTAGAGGGCGTCCAGCAAGGCGTTGCCGATGCCGTAGGAGTGGTACAGCGGGATGGTGCACAGGATGGTGTCGTCCGCCGACAGCGCCATCGTCTCGACGAAGTTCACGGCCTCGGAGTACAGGTTGCGCTGGGTGCAGCACACGCGCTTGTAGCTGTCGGTCGTCCCCGACGTGGAGAGCCACAGCGCAGGGCCGTCCCAGGCTTCCTCGGGCGGCGCCACGGCGGGAAGCCCGAGGCCGAGCGCTGCGAAGTCCGGCAGTTCGTCGCCGAGCCGCACGCCGATCAGGTGCATGTTTCCCATGTGCTGCGCCGCATCCCGGCAAACGGGAAGGCTGGTCGCATCGGCGACCAGCACGAGCGGCGCCGTATCGCGCAGCAGGCGGACCATCTCGTCCTGCCGGAACTGCGGATTGAGCGGCAGCACGATGCCGTGCAGCCGCGCGACGGCCAGCAGGCCCACGATGAATTCGGGCGCGTTCGCCAGCGCGAGCGCCACGCCGTCGCCCGCCCCGACGCCGAGCGCCGCGAAGCCGGCTGCACAGCGTGCGACTTCCGCTTCCAGGGCGCCGTAGCCGATCCGGCGCGAACCCTGCACGACCGCAGCCTTGTCCGGGTTCCGTCGGACCGCGCGAGCCAGCAACTGCGTCAGCATGGTGAGCTCCTGCCTAGCCGGGCAGCACGCACTCGTAGAAGCGCCGCTGCAGGTCGGCGAACGCCGCGAGGCCTTCCAGGATCCACTCCTGGACGCGCGGCGCCATGTCGCGCGGCACGCAGAAGCGCACGGCGTCCGCCACCGCGGCGAGCCCTGCGCGGTAGTGGCCGATCTCCACCACGGTGTGGAGCGACATCCACAGGTAGGCCGCCGGCTCGCCGTCGAACTTGGCCGAGAGGGCCGCCACGAGTCCCTCGTGCTGGTGGCGCAGGAAGTTGTCGACGAGATTGAATTCCTGGTCGGCATAGAACTCCAGCCCGACGTGGAAGCCGATGGCGCGGCAGACGGTCTCCAGCCGCGCGTCGGCGAAGAAGAGGGTGCGGGCCTCGTCCAGCAGCATCGCGACGGACTGCGGCAGCGGATGCGCCCGGTCGAAGTCGGGGCCGCGCAGCGCGTAGTGACCCAGGACGGCCTTGAAGAACAGCTGCGACAACCGCTGGTGGACCAGGTTGCCCGCCGCGGTCATGCGGTACTCGTCGTTCGCCGCCTCCGCGACATAGGCGGAGAGGCAGGCATTCCGGCGGCGGCAGAACTCCTCCACGTCCGCCGGGTCCGCGAACAGTTCGGGATGCAGGTGGATCAGCCCCGCCAGGAAAGGCACGCGCGCGGCGAGGGCGTCGTTGAAGTGCAGGAAGCGGTGCAGGAAGCAGACCAGTTCTTCCGTGCCGCGGATGCCCTCCAGCCGCCGCTGCAAGAGGTCGTGGTTGGGCGAACGCTCGATCGCGTGCTCGATGGCGCGACCGAGTCCTTCGGTGCCCGACTCGCCGGCCTCGGGTCCAGCCCATGTTGTCGTAGTCATGGCGGAGTCCCTCCCTGCAACAGGTATATCTTTGCAGTGGTGACGGGTCAAGGCGCGCCCGGCCCGCCGCTTCGCGCGGGACGGCCCGCTGTCGCAGGGAGGGTGCGCCCTCTAGCCGCGCAGGCCGGGCCCGTGCACGCTAGCAGCGCGCGACGTGCGAGCCCTGCGTCTGCTCCAGCACACCTTCCATGAGTTCATTGCAACTGCTCTTACATACGGAGATGTATGCGCTGGCGAAGCTGGCGCCGGACGCCCCGCGCCCCGACTGGGCACGGGGACGGTTCCACTGCGTGAGCCGCAGCGCGCGCGAGTGGAGCGTGATCGCCGAAGCTTCCTGTGTGCCGCCCGGATGCACGGCGCAAGGCGGTTTGCGCTGCCTGGAAGTCGACGGCGAGTTCAGCCTCGATGCCGTGGGCGTCGTGGCCACGGTGAGCGCGCCGATCGCCGCGGCGGGCATCAGCCTTTTCCTCGTGTCCGTCTGGAGCGCCGACTTCGTGTTCGTCGCGCAAGCGGACCTGGAGCGCGCGCTTGCCTCCCTGCGCGCCGCGGGCCATGCTGTGCGGGACCTCATGGCCTGAGCGGAAAGGAACGACGGTGCTGGCAGAGCCCGAAGCCCTTGTGCTGTCCCGCAGCGACTCCGAGCGGCCACGCTCGCGCCGGCTTGCACGCATCGACGCATGGCTGGCGCGCGCGCTGCAGTATCCGGAGGACGCGTTCATGGTGCGGCGCTTCGCGGTGCTGGCGCTCAGCGCCGCCTTCGCGGCCTGGGCGCTGTTCCATCGCTCCTGGTGGGCGGTACTGCTGGTCTACCTGGCCATCCTCGTGCAAGGCGAGACCCTGGGCCTGTTCATGCACATGCTCAGCCACCGCCGGTTGTGGCGCCGGCCCTGGCGCTTCCTCGACGTGATGCCCACCTGGCTGGTGTCGCCCTGGCTGGGCGAGCCGCCCTTCCTGTTTGCCACGGAGCACGTCGTCAACCACCACGCGCACGACAACGGCCCGCGCGACCTCAGTTGCACCATGCCTTACCAGCGTGACAGCTGGGGCGAACTGGGGCGCTACATCGGCCGCTTCCTGGCGGGCCGGACCGGCGCGGCCGGCCTGTCACGCATGCTGCGCAGCCGCGGCAGCCCGCGCGCGGTGCGGCGCTTCCATGCCGGCCAGCTGCTTTTCGCTGCGCTGTTCCTCGGGATGCTGTGGGTGGACTGGGTCGCGGCGCTGCTGCTCGTCGCGGTGCCCTATGTTTTCGTGCAGGCCGCCAACCGCGCCAACAACTGGACCGAGCACGCCTTCATCAACCCGGATTGCCCCGGCGACCCGCTGGGCAACGCGTACACGATCGTCGACAGCCCGTTCAACACCCGGGCGAGCTACAACGAGGGCTACCACGCGACGCACCACCGGCATCCGGGACTGCCCAACCACTTGTGGCCGCAATCGTTCCGCGATGAGATCGACGCCTATCGCGCAGCGGATCACCTCGTGTTCCGTGGCATCAGCAGCAACGACATCTTCTTCCTGCTGATGGGCCGCGACTACCGCGCGCTCGCCCGGCACTACGTGCCCTGGCCGGACCGGCCGCGCTCCGAGGACGAGGTGGTGGCGATGCTCCGCCAGCGCGTCGCGCGACTGCCATGACGGCAAGCACGCACCCCGTCACCCTGGGCAGCCGCCTCACCGTCGACGACGTGGTGCGGGTTGCCAGGCAGCATGTGGCCGTCGCGCCCCTGGGCCCTGAAGCCGTCGCAAGGATGCAGCGCAGCGCGCAGTGGGTCGAACAGGTCGTGCGGGACGTGGCCGGCGGCTCCAGCCACCGCGCCTACTACGGCATCAACACCGGATTCGGGGCCCAGGCGGGCCGCAGCACGCTGGGCAGCCCTCACCTGACGGAGGTCCTGGGGCGCAACCTCATTGCCAGCCACTGCGTGGGAGTCGGCGCCTGGCTGCCCGAGGAAGCAGTGCGCGCCACCCTGCTGGTGCGTGCGCAATCCCTGGCGCAGGGTTTCTCCGGCGTGCGGCCGGAACTGGTTGCCAAACTCGTCGCCATGCTCAATGCCGGCGTCTACCCCGCGGTTCCGGAGCAAGGTTCGCTGGGTGCCAGCGGCGACCTCGCGCCGCTGGCCCACATCGCGCTGATGATGACCGCGCCGCCTGCTGCCGGAAGCGGCGACGCCCCGGTGGACGCCACCGACGGCGAGGCCTTCGTCCGCTGCGCTGCGCTGCCGGGCGCAGCGGTCGACCGGCTGCACATCGACGAGGACTACGAGAGCGGCACGCAAAGCGTCTGGCAGCGGGTGCCGGGTGCACAGGCGATGCGGGAGGCCGGCGGCCAGATCGCGCTGCGTGCCAAGGAAGCCCTCGCCCTGCTGAATGGAGCCACGGTCTCGGCCGCGCTTGCCGCGCTCGTCGTGCGCGACATGGCCAACCTGCTGGCGAACGCGGAACTCGCCGTCGCCGCGTGCGTGGAATGCATCGGCGGCTTCCGCGACCCCTTCTTTCCGCAAGTGCACGAGGCGCGCGGGCATGAAGCCGCAGGGCGGGCGGCGCGCAACATCCTCGGCTACCTGGAAGGCAGCGAGCTCGCGGACCCGGGCGATCTCCACACGGACCCGCAGCGGGTCCCGCCGCAGGACCCTTACTGCGTCCGTTGCGCGCCGCAGGTGCTCGGCACCGCGGAGGACACGCTGGCGCTGGCCCGCCGGTGGGTGGAGATGGACCTGAACGCGGCCACCGACAACCCGCTGGTGTTCCCCGCGCTGGCGCGCGACTACAAGGCGGTGTCCGGCGGCAATTTCCACGGTGAGCCCATCGCCCTGGCCATGGACTTTCTGGCCATCGCGGCCACCGAGGTGGCGAGCCTGTCGGAGCGGCGGATGTTCACACTTTGCGAGCTGCCGGCGCAACGGTTCCCCGAGCAGGCGGGCAACCGTTTCCTCATCGCGGAGCCGCGGCAGACCGCGGGGCTCAACTCAGGCCTGATGATGCTGCAGGCGACCGCCGCTGCCCTGGTCTCGGACTGCAAGGTGCTCGCGCACCCGGACAGCGTGGATTCCATCCCTTCCTCCGGCAACCAGGAGGATCACGTGAGCATGAGCCTCAACGCCGCCCTGCACGCCCGGAAGGTCCTGAGGAACGCCGAGACCGTCGTCGCCCTCGAGCTCCTTTGCGCGGCCCAGGGCCTGCATTTGCGGACGTCCACCGGACCGGGTGACGGGGGAAAGCCGGGACGTGGCGGCGCGGCGGTCCGCGACGTCCTGCGCAAGAGCGGATGGGAACCCGTCGAACGGGACCGCGTCATGCAGGAGGACATCCGGCTCGCCATCAGGCTCGTGCGCAGCGGCGCCTTCCTGCAGAGGCGGACGGGGACAACGTTCCCCAGCGAGGAGCACCCATGATGACTTCGATCCGAAGGGGCATCACACGCCGGCGCCTGGCCTGGATCCTCTGGATCGCGGTGACGGTTGTCGGCCTGTGCGGATCGTCGAGCGCCTCCGATGGCTTGCAGGACATCTGCACGGCGCGCGGTGGGGTCTCCTAGGCTGCGCGCAGGTGCTTGCCCATCAAGCCGGTCATCTCGAACATGGTGACCTCACGCTTGCCCATCACCGCCAGCAGCTTGTCGTCGCAGAGGATGTTGCGCTTGTTGGCGGGGTTCTGCAGGTTGTGCGCCTTGATGTACTCCCACAGGCGCTTCGTCGCCTCCGTGCGCGGCAGGGGTTCGGGGCCGATCACGGCCGCCAGCTCGGGGCTCGGCTTCAGCGCCTTCATGAAGGCGGAGTTCTTGCTGCTTGTTTCGGCTTGCGTCATGCACTTACTCTGGGCAAAGTGGGCAGCATACTCGCACCCGGCCTGGTTGCTGCAGGGCTTGAGACGAGTTTGTATCCGCGCGGCGAGTTCGCTCGAAAACGTCGGCGCGCTTCACTAGAATCGCGGTACCCCGGGATTGCCGGGGCATCAACAAGCATCACTCAACATGGCAACTGCAAAGAAGACCAAGGCGGCCGCTCCGAAGAAGGCGACCCAGACCGCCGCTCCGAAGAAGGTCGCCAAGACCGCCGCCCCGAAGGCGTCCCGCGCTGTCGCGAAGCCTGCGGCCGGCACGATGAAGCCGATCAAGGAGTCCCTGAACAAGACCGGCCTGGTGAACCACCTGGCGCAGTCCGCCGGCGTCGAACCGAAGGCGGTCAAGGCCGTCCTGTCCGCTCTGGAAGGGACCGTGCTGGCTTCCGTCAACAAGAAGGGCGCTGGCGCATTCGTGCTGCCCGGTCTGCTGAAGGTGACCGCGGTGTCCGTGCCTGCGAAGAAGGCGCGCAAGGGCATCAACCCGTTCACCAAGGAAGAGACTGTCTTCAAGGCCAAGCCGGCGACGGTGAAGCTGAAGGTGCGTCCCCTCAAGAAGCTGAAGGACGCAGCGCTCTGAGCGGGCTCGATCGGTAAGGGAACGGCCGCCGCGAGCGGCCGTTTTTCATTCTTCAGCGGCCGTTCCCGCCGCCGTGATCTCCGCCACCTCCGCCGGAGTCGTCCGGCTCCAGCTCGCGCACCTGCAGCCGGGTTCCGTCCCAATACCCCTCCGCACTGACTGCGGCACCGACGGCGGGCAGCGCCTTGCCGGCCGGCAGGACGAGCTCCAGGACACGGCCGTCGCGCGCCAGCAGGCGCGCCACGCGGCTCGCCGCATCGACCGCCTGGATCGTGCCGGAGAGTTCCAGCACCGCCCGGTCCGGCGTGGCGCCGGGGATCGTGACCTTGCGCGCCATCACGCCGTCGGCCCGCTGCACACCTTCCACCTCGACGAAGGTGCCGACGGTGAGCCCAGCCGCGCTTGCGCCATCGAAAGTTGCCGTCGACGCATCGACGGCCTGCCCGCGCACGACGAAGCTCGTCGTGCCGGTGACGGTCGTGATGGAGCCGCGCAACTGCGCGCTGCGTCCTCCCGGCGCCAGCGTCTCCACGCGCGCCGCATCGAGCCGCCGGCCGTCGTCGCCGGGCGCGCGGCCCTCCACCGTGAGGTAGCTGCCTTCGCGCACTGCATCGCGCTGCGCCTGCGGCAGCGCCGACAGGTCCACGTCCACGCCCTGCACCACGGCATGGTTGCCGGCCAGCACGTGCACGGCGCCGCTCACGCGCAGCGAGGAAGTCGCAGCCGGCGCCAGCAGCGCCACGGCGGTGGCCTGCCAGCTCGCCGGCAGTTGGGTCGTCCAGGGCACGATGGCGATCACCGCCGTGCCGGGGCTCAGCGTCGGCACGCCCACGGCGCCGGACACGTCCAGTGGCCGGCCTGCCAGCAGCAAGGTCGACCCGCTGCCTTGCTGCAGCGTGCCCGTGACGCGCGCCGGCAGCACGCCCGCGGCGGCGAGTTTCTCGATGCGCGTCGCGCGCAGCTGGTCGCCGGCGCCGGCGCCGCCTTGCAGGACGCCGTAGACCTGCAGCGGGTCGCCAGCGTGCACATCGGCCAGGGTGGTGAAGCCGTCGAAAACGGTCACCGGGCCGCTGCCCGGATCGGCATTCACCAGCACCGGCTGGCCCCCGAGGCTGAGGCGACCCCCGGCCGCATCGACGGCGGCGGCGAAGCCCACGAGCTGCGATTCGATGCGTACGCGCGCAGGCGTGCCGCCGGCGTCGAGACTGACATAGGCGTACTGGCCGATGTGCAGGTCCGAGAGCGCCAGCGATGTGGCGTGCACGAGATCCGGCAGGCTTTCCAGCACGGCCTGGCTGTCGTCGAAGCGCGTGCCTTCCACCACCACGCTGCCCAGGCCCGTGACCGTACCGGCCACGATGCCCGTGCCGCCGGTGCCCACCCCGCCGCCGCCGGCACCGGTGCCTGCGACGTCGGCCCCGCCAATCCCCGCGCCGCCGCCGCAGGACAGCAGCAGCAGCGTGAACACGACCGCCAGCACGCGATGCATCGGCTTCATGGTGTTTCATCCCCTGGGGTGTCGCGATCCGGCGCCGCCGGCTCCCATGGCCCGGACCAGAAGTAGCTGCCGAAGCGCACGCGGCTGCGCGCGTCCGGGCGGTCCTGGTCGGCTTCGTAGAGGCGCGAGGCCGCTTCGATCAGGTCGCCGCGCATCCGCGCCCACAGCGAGCGCGCCACGGCCTGCAGCCGCTCGGCCGATGCGGCCGTGATGCCGGACGCGAACACGCTCTGCTCCAGCGTGGGCTGCCCGCCCAGCACGTTGGAGACGGCCGCGTTCGCGTGGTCCGCGAGGTTCGCGGCCAGCAGGTCGAGCGCTTCCCGCGAGCCGGCCGGCGGCACGAAATCGGGGTGCGCCGGCACGACGAGCTCGCCGCCATCCTGGATCTCCACTTCGGCGATCCCGAGCCGGATCAGCTCCTGCAGCACCGTGAACGGATGCACATCCTGCGTGACGGCGCGCACCAGCGCCTCGAAGGAAGGCGCGGGGCCGGTGCGGGGCAGCGCGCGCGGGCGGCCGTCCGCGCCGGCGCAGGCCGCATCGCTGATCCAGCGCGCGAACACCCGCGCGCTCAGGGCGACGGGCCGCGCCGCGCCGGGGGGACGTCCGGTCACGCGTCGATTGCGCACGTCCTTGCGGTGCACGCCGCTGAGCAGGCTGATGGCGGAGTCGGTGGTGGCCTGGCCGGCGCGTCCGAGTTCCACGACAGCTTCTTCGATGAACAGGGTCTTCAATTCGCCCGACAGTCGCGGGTAGTCGAGGCCGCTGCGTAACAGCAGTCCGATCATCGGCCGCAGCACGGCCGCCACCGCCTGCGCCACCTCATCGGGCGGCAGGGTCGGCGCTGCGCGGGCCGAAGGCTCCAGCGCGACGATCTTCGGCTTGCGGGGCATGGGTGCGGCCTGCAGGGCCGTGGAAGCAAACGCCCCTGCAATTTTGCCGATGGTAACGGCGACTTTCGTTGCATGGAAATTTTTCCCACGTAATCTCCATCCCGACGCGGGAAGGACCGCGCCGTCCAACAGGAGATCGCTCATGAAGGAAACCAAACTCCCGGCCTGGGCCGCGCGGCACCTGTTGCCGGCCGGCCTGGCGCTCGCCGTGGCGGCGGGCCTGGCTGGCTGCGGCGGCGGCGGTGGTGGCGGCGGCGACGGCGGCACCACCACGCCGGCTCCGGCGGCGGCCGCGTCGACCATGTCGTCCGGCGTGATCACGGCGTTCGGCAGCGTGTTCGTCAACGGGCATCGCTTCCACACCGACAGCGCCCGCGTGATCGACGACGACACCGGCGCGGTGAGCACATCCGCCACCGGCCTCGAGGTGGGCATGGTGGTCGACGTGAAGCACAAGGGCCGCGACGACGACCCCGAGGCCGAAGCCGAGGAACTGCACACCCACCCGCTGGCGCGCGGCTTCGTCGACGCCAGCGACGCCACGAACGCCACGATCACCGTCATGGGCCAGAAGGTGCAACTGACCTCGGGCACCGGCTTCAGTGACCGCCGGGCCTGCGTCACGGCGGCCACCTCGCCCTGCACGCCGGTCACCAGCGCCAGCGGCCTGGTCGCCACCACGGTCACCGGCACGGGCACCACGACGACGACGCCGGGCAACTACGTCACCGTCAACGGCTTCCTGTTCGACAGCGGCGCGACCCCCACCAGCAGCAACGTGGTCGCGACGCTGGTCTCGGTGAGCGACGCGCCGGCCGGCAACTCGCCCGCCAACTTCAAGGTGGAAGGCGTGATCAGCGTCGCGACCACCGGCACGGGCACCGCCACCGTCACCACTGCCACCATCGGCAACCTGCGCCTGGACCTCTCCAAGGCCGCCTGCCGCGCGGCTGGCGTGCAGGTGAACTGCGCCAACGCCTTCGTGACCGGCGAGGTCGTCTCCGCCGGAGCCACCGCGGCACCGGCCCTGCCCGCCACCGTGCTCGTGGCCGACTTTGCCCGCAAGGTCAGCAAGGCGGCCGTCGAGGACGCCGGCGCCACCGTGGAAGTCGAAGGCGTCGTGTCTGCCGTCACCGGCACCAGCACCTTCGTCGTGCGGGGGCTGGCGATCGATACCTCCGGCCTGCCGGCCGGCACCACGCTGCCCAAGGTGGGGGACGAAGTGCGCGTGGCCGGCACCTTGTCCACCGACGGCAGCACCGTGCAGGCCACCACCTTGAGCGTCGAAGACGAAGCCCGCGAGGCCAAGCTGGCGCTGCAAGGCCAGGCCCTCAATGTCGTCCCGGGCGCGACGACGACCACTTTCACGCTGACGGTGCTTGGCCAGGCCATCACGGTCAACGCCAGCACGCGCCTCAAGGACCTGTCGATTGCCGGCTGGGACCGTCGCGACCCGACGGCCAACCCGTTCAACATCACGACCTTCCAGGCCTACCTGGCGGCGAGCGTCTCCAAGACCGTGCTCGTGGTCGCGGAGCAGGGCACCGGCGCCGCCCTCGTGGCGAAGTCGCTGACCATCCTGCCTGCTTCCACCGTGGCGGCGATCGCCGGTCCGGTGGACGCCAGCCCGGCGCCGGTCAACAGCACCGTGAGCGGCACGCCCACCGTGTTCTTCGTGCATGGCGTGAAGGTCGGTGCCGACCCGGCCGCCGTCACGACGCCAGGCAGGAAGGGCACGACGCCGACACTGATCACGGCCGGTGACCAGGTGATCGCGGTCGGCACCTTCACGGGCGGCGCGATCGTGGTCGGCCCGGTGATCAGCAATGGCAATCGCGTGCTGGACCTCGGCCTGCTGCTGGACGACGACCACGGCGGCGGCCACAGCGACGACGATGGCCACCGCCACAACCGCGGGATGTTCTGAGTCTGCATCGGGACCGCCCGCGGCCTGCGCAGCCCGGGCGGGTTCCTGACAGGTCCTCGGGGGCGTACGATCGCGCGCATGAATGCCGCAAGACGGGGATGGCTCGCCGGGGCGAGCTGGCTGGCCCTGGCGGGCCTGGCCGGCTGCGCCTCGACACCCAGGCTTGACCGCCAGGACGCCTCCTTTCCTCACCCATCACCGATGTCCGACCAGCAGGCGGGCGAAGCCGCGTTCCTCGCCCTGGGCCTGGTCGGCACGCCTTACCGCTATGGCGGCAACACGCCGGAGTCCGGGTTCGATTGCAGCGGCCTGATCGGCTACGTGTACTGGCAGTCGTCCCGGATCGCGCCGCCGCGAACCGTCGCCCAGATCAGCCGCTGGGGGCAGTCCATCAGCGCGAGCGATTTGCGCGCCGGGGACCTGGTGATCTTCGGCAGCGCCGGTTCGCCGACGCACGCGGCCATCCACGCCGGCGAGTCGCGCTTCGTGCACGCACCCAGCACCGGCGGGACCGTTCGCCTGAACGAGTTCCAGGAGAAGTACTGGAAGACGCGGCTGCTGGATTTCCGGCGGGCTTGAGGTTCTTCAGAACGGAGCCACGATGAGCCACTCCGCTCTCGCGTGGAGCGCCGAAGTCCAGGCGCACGTTCCCCAGCGCAGGGATCTGATCGAACTCGCTTGGCGAGCGCCTGACTTGTCCGAGTGGCGCGCCACGCTGGCGAACGATCCCGACGCGAAAGAATGCCTGCAGGATTGGGAAGCATTCATCCGCGAAAGGCGTATCGCGGTGGTGCTGGAACAAGCGATGGAAGAGGGCGACTTTCCCCCCGGGCGGGAACTGGCGGCCTGGCTCGCCGACTGCCCGGCCGAATGGCGCGATCCGGCTCTGCTCTTCGCGCGCTCGGCCCCCACGGACGTCGCCATGTACCTGGCCTGCGCGTGCAGGGTCCTGGTGGGCATCGAACGGGAACGCCGCACCGGGTGCGCAGAGTGGAAGGTCCAGGCCGCCTCCGGGTCCCCGGAGATGCTGCAATCGCTGATGTTCAAGTGGGGCCCGCGCTTTCAGCGGCACCGCCGGAGCTGGTAGCGCGCCGCGCGGGTCGGCGCGGGCGGATCACTCGCCGCCGCGGCCCGGCGCGTGCACCAATGCCATCACTTCCATCAGCGCTTCCAGTTCCACCGGCTTGACGAAGTGCCGGTCGAAGCCCGCCTCCTTCGACTTGCGCCGGTCTTCGGCCTGGCCCCAGCCGCTCACCGCCACCAGCAGCATCTCGCCGCCGCCCGGGGCCTGGCGGATACGCCTGGCTACCTCGTGCCCGTTCAGGTGCGGCAAGCCGATGTCGAGGATGACCACGTCCGGCCGGAACGAGGCTGCGGCGCTGACGGCGGCCAGCCCGTCGTGCACCGTGGAAGTCTCGTAGCCGAGGAGTTCCAGGAACTGCGCCATGGTCTCCGCGCCGTCCACATTGTCGTCCACCACCAGCACCCGCACGCCCTTTTGGTCCGATGCATGCATTGCGTGCGCATCCGCGCGCGGAGCCGCCGGCGCCGGCGCGCTGGACACCGGCAGGCGCACCGTGAACTTCGAGCCCGAGCCTGGCCCCCTGCTGTCGGCTTCCACCTGGCCGCCATGCATCTCCACGAGCTGCCGCACCAGGGCCAGGCCGATGCCCAGGCCGCCCTGCGAGCGTTCCATGGACCGGTCGACCTGGGCGAACATTTCGAACACGCGCGGCAGCTGCGACACCGGGATACCGACGCCCGAGTCTTCCACCGTGACCACCGCGAAGCCGTCCTGCCGGGCCGCCGTCACGGTGATGTGCCCGCCGTCGGGGGTGTACTTTGCCGCGTTGTTCAGGAGGTTGGCAATGATCTGGCACAGGCGCGTCGCGTCGGCGTCCACGAACAGCGTGCGCGGCGGCGGCAGGACGAGCACCAGCTCGTGTCCGCCCGCCGCGATCATGGGCTGGCTCGTCTCCACCGCGTCGTGCACGGCTTTCACCACGTCGGCCAGCTCGATGCGCAGTTCCACCTTGCCCTGGCTGATGCGGCTCACGTCCAGCAGGTCGTCCACCAGGTGCACCAGCTGCGCCAGCTGGCGCCCGATGATGCGGCGGGCCGATTCCTGCACCTGCGCTTCCGGCGCGAGGTCCATGATGTGCAGCGCATTGCGGATGGGGGCGAGCGGGTTGCGCAGTTCGTGCGCCAGCGTGGCCAGGAATTCGTCCTTCCTGCGGTCGGCATCCTGCAGCGCCGCGGCCGTCTGCGCCAGCGCGCGGTCGGCGATGACCCGCTCGGTGATGTCGCGGATCACGTAGAGGACACCGGTCTCCTGCCCGTCGCGATCGTGCAGCACCGAAATCGTCGTCTCGACGTGCGTCTGCGTGTCGTCGGCATTGCGGTGCACCAGGCTGCCGCGGAACACGCCGTGCACGCGCAGCGCTTCGTCGGCCGCCTGGCGGCCTGGCCCCTGCCGCGGCCACACTTCCGTGAACACCTCGCCTTTCAGGCGTCCCAGGGTGGCCGATGCGTCCTTGCCGTATTGCTTCTCGGCCGCCGGGTTCATGAACACCAGGTGCTCGCCGGCGTCGAAAGCCAGGACGGCATCCTGCATCTGCGCCAGCACGTCCTGCCGCAGCCGGTTGGCCGCGGCGTGCGACGAGTCCAGCGTGTAGATGTCGTTGCCGACCACCAGCGCGTCGACGTCGCCCTGCTGGATGGCCGACAGGGTCTCCTCCGCCTCGGCCAGGCGGATGCGCAGTTCCTGCAGCTCGTGCCGCAGCGCGTCCGGGTCGTCGTGTTCGGTCGACATGGCTGGCGGCGGGCTAGGGCTTCAGGTCCAGCCCGTCGAGCAGGCGGGCGGGGTTGGCCATGTCGCCGATGAACCGGCGCACGGGCAGCGGCCAGACGCGCAGCAGCGTCGGCGCCGCGATGACCTGGTCACGGGCGGCGCGCTCCACGTTCTCGGCGATGCCCAGGATCTCCAGTTCGTAGCGGCCCGGCATGTGCGCTTCGCAGAAGGCCCGGGTGTTGACGACGGCGCGCGCCGACAGCGGGGCGGCCGGACTCACCCACAAGCGCAGCCTGCAGGCGCAGTCGTCGCTTTGGGGCCGGGCGTGTTCGGTGGCCTTGCGGACGGTCATGTCTTGCCGGCCGCGAGGGGCAGCAGGTTCAGTCCGACCAGGACGCGCTCCTTGTTCGACAGGTCGCCGATGATCTTGCGGATCGGCGTCGGGAACTTGCGCACGAGCGTGGGCACGGCCAGGATCTGGTCGCCCGCCGCCAGCTTCGGGTTGACCAGCAGGTCGATGACCTCGATGGTGTAGCGGCCGGCCAGGTGGTTTTCGCAGATCACCTTGAGGTTGGCCAGCGCCGCTTCCGACTTGGCCGTCTTGCCGGCGACGTAGAGCCGCAGCTGCCATTCGGCCGCCGCGGGCGCGGCCTTCTTCCGGGGCGTGGTGCCGGTGATCATCGCGCGGACCCCGCTGGCTTGCGCCCCGGCAAGACCGCGGCGTGGGAGGACTTCTGCCTGCCGCTGGCCGCGGCGATGTCGCGCGCGCGCGAGGCGACGCTTTCGGCCTCGAACTTCTCGCGCGCGATGGCGAACTGGAGCTCGCCGGCGCGTTCGTCCGCTTCGGCGTTCAGTGCGGCAATCTGCGCGTCGAGCGCGCGGCGCCGGGTCGCCAGGTCGCGCAGGCGCCTTTCGTGGTCGGTGCCGCGCAGCTGGCTCGCCGCGAGTTCCTGGGCTTCCTTGGCGATCCGCGCCGTCCCGGTCAACACGCGGTCGCCCGAGAGGTAGACGTCGACGAGGTCCACGCCGGCGTCGCTGAAGATGAATTCGCGCACCTGGTTGGAGTGGTACATGCCGCGCGACTTGAGCACCTGCAAGGTCCGCGTCCTCTCGCCGTTGTAGGCCAGGTTGGTGAGCAGCAGCCAGGTGTCCATGAGCGAGGACACGCCGACCTCGGACGTCGCCACCTCGTTCTTCGCGTCCGAGGTCAGGCTGGTGAACATGGCCGTCACGCCCTGCTGCTTGAGGTAGTCGATCAGGCGCATCAGCGTGGGCTTGAGCCCCACGTCGTCGTGCTGGTTGCTCAGGTTGCTGATCGGGTCCACCACGACCACCGAAGGCTTGAAGTCGCGGATCAGCTCGTACATCAGCACCAGGTGCTGCTCCAGCCCGTGCAGCGTGGGGCGCGAGGCATGGATCTGCAGCAGGCCCTGCCGGACCCACGGCGCGAGGTCCAGGCCGATGGAGCGCATGTTGCGCAGCACCTGGCTTTCGGATTCCTCGTAGGCGAACAGCAGGGCCCGCTCGCCGCGCATGCAGGCGGCGTTGGCAAAGCTGGCGGCGATGCTGCTCTTGCCGGTGCCCGGCGTGCCGGACACCAGGATGCTGCTGCCCTTGAACACGCCCTTGCCATCGAACATCTCGTCCAGGCCCGGAATACCCGTGCCCAGGCGCTTGTCCGTCGCCTTGTGGTCCAGCCGCAGCGAGGTGATGGGCAGCACCGACACGCCGGTGGATCCGATGAGGAAGGGGTACTCGTTGGTGCCGTGCGAGGAGCCGCGGTACTTGACGATGCGCAGGCGGCGCGTGGACACCTGGTCGACGATGCGGTGGTCGAGCAGGATGACGCAATCGGCCACGTACTCCTCGAGTCCGTAGCGCGTCAGGGTGCCATCGCCGCGCTCGCCGGTGATGACGGCGGTCACGCCTTTTTCCTTCAGCCAGTGGAACAGGCGGCGCAGCTCGGCGCGCAGGATCGCCTCGTTGGGCAGGCCGGCGAACAGCGCTTCGATGGTGTCCAGCGCCACGCGCTTCGCGCCGATCGAATCGATGGCATGGCCGAGGCGGATGAACAGGCCCTCGAGGTCGTACTCGCCGGTCTCCTGGATCTCGCTGCGCTCGACCCGCACGTAATCGAGCACGACCTTCCGCTGGCGTTGCAGCTTGTCGAGGTCGAAGCCCAGGGACCGCATGTTGTCGGAGAGCTCCTGCGCGCTCTCCTCGAAGGTCACGATGACCCCCGGCTCGTCGTACTCCACCGCGCCGCGCACGATGAACTCGGCGGCGAGCATGGTCTTGCCGCAGCCAGCCGCGCCGCAGACGAGGGTGGGGCGGCCTTGGGGCAGGCCCCCTTCGGTGATTTCGTCCAGCCCCGTGATGCCCGTGGGCGTCTTCTTCAGGGCTTGCGGAGGAGGAGCGCTTTTTGTGGATCGCTTAGCCATCTCGGGACTGGAAGTTGTCGTACGACCCTTATCTTCGTCGATCCATCGCCCTGGACGAGCCAGACAATGCCTCATCCTTGGGCCGGACGGATTCCCGGCTCAGCCCTTTTGGCGGACTGCGCGCAGCCAGGCCGTGAGCTCGCCTTCGTCCGCCAGCGCCCGGGTCTGCAGCCGCAACTGCTGCAGCTCGCCGCGCAGCCGGTTCGCCTCCGACGTGATCATCCGGTCGGCCTTGCGCGGCTGCAGTCCCCGGCCTGCCGCCAGGCCGGTGGCTGCGCGGAATTCGGACTCCAGGCGCTGCGTCTCGGCTTGCAGGTCGGCCAGCTGCTCCTGCAGCACGGTCACGTAGTGCTGCAGGCGGCGCCGGTCCACGGAGGCCAGGTGGGCCGCGTCGATCTGTTCGGCCTGCAGCTGCAGTTCCAGCAGGGCCAGCAGGTTTTCGTCGGCGTAAGCCTGGTTGGCCTGCTGCATCAGCGCCGTCTTGCGCGCCCGCTGCTGCGCGTCCGGCTCGCGGTCGGGGTGCAGCGCGCTCGCGAGGCGGCGATAGACGTCGCGCAGCGATTGCGAGACCGCCTGCTCCTCCTGCTGGCGCCGCTTCTGGACGCTGGCGGCGCGGCGCTGCGCCGCACGGGCTTCGCGCTGGGCGGCGGCGGCCGCGGCCTGCTGCTCCCAGTCCTGCACCAGGTCTTCGAGCAGCGCCTCGGCAGCGGTCTCCTGTTTCGACGGTGCCGGCGACGGTTCCTCGGCGTGCCGCGCAAGGACGGCCGCGATCCCGGCATCGTCGTCCCACTGCAACAGGGCCGCCGCCGTTTCGCGGACCATTTCGTCCAGCTGTTCGCGCTCGGCGCGCGACAGCCCGGGCTGCAGGCTCGCGTGGTCCAGCGCGAACACCCATTCGCGCCAGGCCGCGTGCAGTTCGCGCCGCACGGGTTCGACGGACTGGTGGTAGCGCTCGATGCGTTCCTTCCACTCGGCGAGCGCGGCGCGCCACTGCGCGACGTCCTCCACGAGCGTGTTGAAGCGCGACTGCTGCTGCGCCAGCTCGGGATCGCCGGCGTCGGGGTGGATCCGGAGGGACTGGAAGGCGCTCACCATGGCCGGCGATGCTAGCGGAAGTCCCGGCTCTGCGCGGACCCGGCCAGCCGGCCCAGCAGCGGCGTCAGGTCCTCCAGGTGCCCCGCGATCAGGTTGCACACCTCGCCCTCGCGCTGCCAGATGCCGCGCACGGCCAGCAGCCGCGCGCGCAGCAGCTCCTTGCGCTGGCGCTCCCGCAGGCTCTTCCAGCAGATCACCTGCACGACGCCGGTCTCGTCTTCCAGCGATACGAAGATGGTTCCATTGGCCGTGTCGGGCTGCTGGCGCAAGGTGACGATGCCGCAGTAGCGCACCGGCCGGCCGTTCGGCACGGACCGCAGGTCCGCCGCGGTCGCCAGCTTGCGCGCGGCGAGTTGCGGGCGCAGCAGCGCGAGCGGGTGGCGCCGCAAGGTCAGGCCCAGCGACGCATAGTCCCAGACGATCTCCTCGCCTTCGGGCGCGGCCTGCAGTTCGAGCTCCTCCTCGTCCACCGGCGCATCGCGCAGCAGCACGGGCGTGGACCGCAGCGCCGCCGCATCCCACACCTGCTGGCGCCGGTGGCCGGACAGGCTTTGCAGCGCGTCGGCCGCCGCGAGCAGCTTCATTTCCGCCTGCTCCAGCCCGGCGCGGCGCGCCAGGTCGGCGGCGTCGTCGAAGGGCGCGTCCGCGCGCGCCGCCACGATGCGCTGCGCCGACTCCGCCTTCAGCTTGTCCACCATGCGCAGGCCCAGGCGCACCGCCGGCGGATGCGGCAGGTCTTCCAGAGTGCAATCGACGTCGCTGCGCATCACGTCGACGGGACGCACCTCCACGCCGTGCCGCTTCGCGTCCTGCACCAGCTGCGAAGGCGAGTAGAAGCCCAGCGGCTGGCTATTGAGCATGGCCGCCAGGAACTCCGCCGGGTGGTGGCACTTGATCCAGCAGCTGGCATAGACCAAGAGCGCGAAGCTGGCTGCGTGGCTTTCCGGGAAGCCGTATTCGCTGAAGCCCTTGATCTGCTCGAAGATGCTTTCGGCGAAAGCGCGCTCGTAGCCGCGCGAGGTCATGCCCTGCACGATCTTGTCGTAGTACTTTTCCAGGCCGCCCTTGCGGCGCCAGGACGCCATCGCGCGGCGCAGGCCGTCCGCCTCGCCGGGCGTGAAGCCGGCGGCCAGCATCGAGATCTGCATCACCTGCTCCTGGAACACCGGCACGCCCAGCGTGCGGCCCAAGGCCTCCTTCAAGGCTTCGCTGGGGTAGGTGACCGGCTCCTTGCCCTGGCGCCGGTTCAGGTAAGGGTGGACCATGCCGCCCACGATGGGCCCGGGCCGGACGATGGCGACCTCGATCACCAGGTCGTAGAACTCGCGCGGCTTCATGCGCGGCAGCATCGACATCTGCGCGCGGCTTTCGATCTGGAACACGCCTACGGTGTCGGCCTTGCAGATCATGGCGTAGGTCGTGCCGTCTTCGGGCGGGATGTCCTGCATCTCGAAGCGGTAGCCCTTGCGCTCGCCGATGAACTCCAGCGACTTGCGGATCGCTGTCAGCATGCCCAGCGCCAGGCAGTCCACCTTCAGCAGGCCGACGGCGTCGAGGTCGTCCTTGTCCCATTCGATCACCGTGCGATCGGGCATAGCCGCGTTTTCGATCGGCACCATGCGGTGCAAGGGCCCGCGCGTGAGCACGAAGCCGCCTACGTGCTGCGACAGGTGGCGCGGAAAGCCGAGGATCTGCGAGGTGAGGGCGATCAGCTGCTGCACCTGCAGGTCCTCCGGGTCCAGGCCCGCTTCGGCGAAACCCTCGGCGCGCACCTGGCGCCCGTCCCACCACTGGTGCGACTTGGCCAGCCGGTCGACGGTGTCGAGATCGAAGCCCAGGGCCTTGCCGACGTCGCGCAGCGCCGAACGCGGGCGGTAGGAAATGACGGTGGCTGTCAGACCGGCGCGCTCGCGGCCGTACTTGCGGTACAGGTACTGCATCACCTCCTCGCGCCGCTCGTGCTCGAAATCGATGTCGATGTCCGGCGGCTCGTTGCGCTCCTTGCTGATGAAGCGCTCGAACAGCACGCTCATGCGGGCCGGGTCGACCTCCGTCACGTGCAGGCAGTAGCAGACCACCGAGTTGGCGGCCGAGCCGCGGCCCTGGCAGAGGATGTGCTGCGAGCGCGCGAAGCGCACGATGTCGTAGACGGTGAGGAAGTACTTTTCGTACTGCAGCTCCGAGATCAGTTCGAGTTCATGTTCGACCTGCAACTGCACCTTGGCGGGCACGCCCTGCGGCCAGCGCCGGCCCGCGCCTTCGTAGGTGATGCGCCGCAGGAAGGACGCCGCGGTCTCGCCCGCGGGCACCACCTCGTCGGGGTACTGGTAGCGCAGTTCGTCGAGCGAGAAAGCGCATTGCTCGGCGACGCGCAAGGTCTCATCCAGCAAGTCCTGCGCATAGAGTTGCGCCAGTCGCAGGCGCGTGCGCAGGTGGCGCTCGGCGTTCGGCTGCAGCGCGTAGCCGCACTCCGTCAGCGGCTGGCCCACGCGCGTGGCCGTCATCACGTCCTGCAGCGGCTTGCGCGAGCGCACGTGCATGTGGACGTCGCCGGCTGCCACCAGCGGCAGGCCGGTGGTGCGGCCGGCCTGGCGCAGGCGGTGCAGCCACATCTCGTCGCCCAGCACGCGTTCGCGCAAGGCGATGAACCAGCAGCGCCCGGCGTAGGCGCGAGCCGCCCAATGGCCCAGGCTGGCCAGCTGCGCCGGCCGGCTGCCGCGCCGTGGCGCCAGCAGCACCAGGCAGTCCGCGAAGGCCTCGCGCTGGACTTGCGCGAAGTCCAGGCGATAAGTCCCCTTGGCGCTGCTGCGGCGCAGGCCGGTGATGAATTCGCAGAGGTTGCCGTAGCCCGCCAGGTTGCGCGCCAGCACCACCAGCGTGAAAGGGTGCTCGCCCTGCACCTCGAACTGCGCGCCCACCAGCAGCTGGATGCCGTGCTCCCTGGCGGCCACGTGCGCGCGCACGACGCCGGCCATCGAGCATTCGTCGGTGATCGCCAGCGCGGAGTAGCCGAGCGTGTGGGCGCGTGCTACCAGTTCCTCCGGCCGGCTCGCGCCGCGAAGAAAAGAGAAACTGGAGAGGCACCAGAGCTCTGCGTATTGCGGACCGGCCATGCGTGCCCCTGCTCAGGCGAAGACGCCTTGCAGGAACCAGGCCGTGCGCTCCTGGTCCAGGCGGGTCTGGAAGATCCACAGCACGCCGGCGTGCTCGCTCAGCGCCACGTAGTAGTCGCGCACGACGGTCTGCTCGCGCTCGTGGCCTTCGGCGTCGCGGCGCCGGTGCCACCAGCCGCTTTCGATGCGATGCGGGCCGGACAGCAGCAGCAGCGGGCCCTGGTAGAGCGGCACGTCGGCCTGCACCGCCAGCTTCAGCGGGCGCGGCAGGATGAAGCCGGGTTGCGGCAGGCCGCCGGCTTCCGCCATCGTCCGCGGCTGCGGGGCGGCGGCGGGCTGCCAGTGCGTCGTCCACTCCATGCGGTGGTCCGCCACCGGCACGGGGCGCAGCACGCGCTCCGGCCCCAGGCGCGCGGCGACGCGCTCCAGCACCAGCGCGAGCGATTCGCCGGATTGCACCGCGTCCGGCAGCAAGGTCCCGCTCTTTTCTTCGAGCGCATGCACTTCATCGGCGATCAGTTCCAGGTCGCCGACCGGCGCCTTCAATTCCACTTTCGCCAGGTGCTCGGCCAGCAGCCGGCTCAGGTGTTCGAGGTTGCGCGTGGCCTCCGCCGTGCGCACGGTGAGCTCGCCGCCATCGCCCGCCGTCTTCGAGCGCATCACGTCGTGGCACCAGCGCAGCGTGAAGGCCGTCAGGCCGCTTTGGCGCGCGGCGAGCCAGCCGCACATCTGCAGCAGCAGGCGCCGTGCGCCGAAGAGGAGGGCGGGAGCCAGCTCCACGCGCGACATCAGCTCCAGGCGCTGCGCGAAGCGGTCCGGCAAGGGCACCCATGCATGCGATTCGGGACGCAGCCCGTAGGCCTGGTCCAGCGCCTTCAGCAGTTGCGCATCGAAGCGGCGCGACAAGCCGCCGCGCGGCAGCGCACGCACGTCGCCCAGCGTGCGGCATCCCAGCCGCGACAAGGTCGCTTCGTGCGCTCGCGCAGCGGTCAGGGTCTCGAGCGGGATGGCATCGAGCACCTGCTCCAGCGGCTTGCCGAAGCCGTTCGTGAGGCCGGCACGTGCGAGCGCCAATGCGGCCAGGCTGGTCGGCGCCCAGCTCGGTGCGCGCAGGCCCAGCTCGCCTGCCTCGTTGCGGATGCGTTCGACCAGGCGCCGCTTGCCGCCGAACAGGCGCGTGCTCGCGGCGAGCTCCATGGCCACCGCCTGCGCCTCCATCACGGCGACCCGGGGGGTGTACTGCAGTGCCCAGGTTGCCGTGCCATGGAGGACCTCAGTGGACGGCGAGCTGCCGGCCGGCTGCGCGTCGGGAAGCAGGGCTGCCCACAGCATCGGAAGTCTCCAGGCGCTTCAGCAGAAGGCTGGGTTGCAACAGGCGCGGCGTGAGGACCGAATCCAGCCCGCCCGGAATCGAAGGCAGGCGCAGCGGCGCGTCCAGCGTCGGCCCGCGCCGCTTGAAAAGGTCGACGCGCAGTTCCCAGTCGAGCCCGTAGCTGACGTGCGCGCGCAGGGGCGCAGCGGACGATTCATGGCGCGCGGCTTCGGGCCGGCACAGGAACACCGGCGCGCCGCAGGCGAGGGCGCACACGTGCAGGCGCCGGATCTGCTCCTGCCGCGCCTGCGGCAGCCACGCGACGACGGCGCCGGCGGCGTTGGACTTGATCATCTGTTCGGTGACCCACAGGCGCTCCGCCGGCGTGTCGGCGCGGATCCACACCAGGTGGCGCGCATCGGCGCCCGCATGCACCAGGCCCGGCAAGTGCGGATCCTTGGGCGGCCCGACCAGGACCACCTGGCCGTCCTGCGCCACGACCTGCCGCAGCAGGCCGCCCAGCACGCGCCATTCGACGACGCCGGGCTGTGGCGCGAGGAGTTCGGTGATGGCATGGCAAGGCCAGCCGCCACCGGGCAGCTGTGCATCGAGCTCTTTCCAGCCCGTGGACAGGGTCGTGCTCACTTCGGAACCGAGCTCGCTGCCGCGCCACACGCCGGGCGGGATTTCGCCCGGCAGCACGTGCGGCCGCAGCCGCCGCGCGGGCGGGCCGGGGTCGGGCTCACTGTCCTGCCACTCTGGAACTGCAACGGCGGTCATGACGCGGGATAAACTGTATGAATATACAGTATCTCACTTCCTATGATGCGCCGGTGTGCTCCAACTACGTACCTGTGACCGACGGCGACACGCTGCTCGCCTTTTTCGGCGTCCAGCGTGACTTTTCTGGCGAAGCGCCCCCGGAGGCCTACCCGACCGATCTCGCCCCCTTCATCCGGCTGGTGAACGGCCAGCGCACGGCGGACGCCGGCCGCTTCGGCCTGCTGCCGCCGTGGCGGCGCGAGGTGCGCTACGGCACCCACACGTACAACGCGCGCAGCGAGACGGTGCATTCGCTTCCGAGCTACAAGGAGAGCTGGCGCTACGGCCTGCGCTGCGTCATCCCGGCGAAGGCGGTGTACGAGCCTCGCTACAACGACGACGGCAGCAACGAGCGCTGGCGCATCGAGAAGGAAGACGGCACGCCCTTCGGCGTGGCGGGCGTCTACACGGAATGGGTCGAGAACGGCGAGGAGAAGTTCAGCTTCTCGATGCTCACCGTGAACTGTGACGAGCACGCCTTCTACAGCCAGTTCCACGCGCCGGGCAAGGAAAAGCGCATGCCCGTGTTCCTGGACCCGGAGGACTACGACACATGGATGTCGTGCCCGGTGCGCGAGGCCGCGGGCTTCTTCCAGCAGTGGCCGGGGCCGTTCAACGCGTTCGCGGAACCGCGGACGCCGCGCGTGCCCAAGGTGCCCAAAGCGCCCCAAGCCCCGAAGGCCGACGCGGTCACCAAGCCGCCCAAGCCGACGCCGGCACCGAAGCCACCCCCGCCGCCGCCGGCGCAGGGCGACCTCTTCTAGGCGATCAGTTGTAGTCGACCGAGTGCTTGCGCACTGTGGTGGTCGTGGTGCTCGAGCCCGGGCCGCCCAGCTGGTGCGTGTTCACCGTGGTCACGCGGTGCACGACGTGGCGGTGCTGCACGTGCTTCTTCGCGGGGTGCGTGTTGATGGTCACGACCGTCGGCACGTCCGGCCCGACGCGGGTCGTGTGGCGGGTGGTCGTCGTGGTGGTGGTCGTGGCCGCCAGGGTGGCGGCGGACGCGAGGCACAGCGCGGGCAGCAGGATCGCGAATTTCTTCATCTTGGAACTCCGGAAATGCATGCCTCATGGATAGCATGCGCGGAGGATGAGGAAAGCGGGTGCAGGCGGGCGGATGACGTAGGAAGCCGCTGGCGCGACCGGCTAGCGCTCTGGCCGGTGGCATGCGCAGCCATGCTGTTCGGCCGCGCTCATGAAGGATTCGAGGATGGCGCAAGGGTGGGACGCATCGCCGTCGCAGGTCTTGCGCAGCGCCACCAGCTGCTTTTCGAGCGACGCAAGCGCCTGGATGCGGCCCTTCACCAGCGCGATGTGTTCGTCCAGCAGCTCGTTGACCTGGCCGCAGGACTGCTCCGGCGCCGCGGCGAAATCCAGCAGCTGCCGCACTTCCGGCAGCGGGATGTCGAGCGAGCGGCAGTGCCGGATGAAGTTCAGCCGCGTCAGGTGGCGGTCGTCGTAGCTGCGATAGCCCGACGCCGTGCGGGCGGGCTCCGCCAACAGGCCTTCGCGCTCGTAGAAGCGCACCGTCTGCACATCGCACCCCGCCGCGGAAGCAAGCTCACCGATCTTCACTGCAGAAACCTCATGGCTTGACCCTGTACCGAGTATAGGGTTTCCAATGCGGCCATGCCTGCAGAACCGTCTCTCCCGCGCCCGCGCCGTGTCATCCCCATTGCTGCGGTGACGGCGCCTGTCGCCGTACCGCAAAAGTTCGCCCTGGCTCCGGAAGCGGCGACGCAGCGCAGCACGCTGCGCATCGCGAACATGTGCTGCCCCGTGGAGGAAGCGTTGATCCGCAAGCGCCTGGGCGGCATGCAGGAAGTCGCGGACCTGAGCTTCGACCTGTTGAACCGCAAGCTGAGCGTCGCGCACGTGCCCGATGCCTTGCCGGCGGTGCTCGCGGCCCTGGCGGACGTGGGCATGGCGGGACTGCCCGACGCGCCCGCGCAGCAAGCGGCCGATCCGGCGGCCGGCAAGTCCTGGTTCGCGGAGAACCGCAAGCTGCTGCTGGGCGGCGCTTGCGCGCTCGCAGCGGAACTTTGCGCGCTGGCGCTGGGAGACCACTCGCTGCTGCCGGCTGCTTTCGCCCTGGTCGCGATTGCGTTGAGCGGCGTCGAGACCTATCGCAAGGGCTTCATCGCCCTGCGCCACCTGTCGCTGAACATCAATGCGCTGATGGCGCTGGCCGTCACGGGCGCCGTCCTCATCGGCCAATGGCCCGAAGCGGCGATGGTGATGGTCCTCTTCGGCATCGCCGAAGCCATCGAAGCGCGCTCGCTGGACCGGGCCCGGCGCGCCGTCCAGAGCCTGATGGCCATGGCGCCGGAAACGGCGACGGTGCGCACCGTCTCCGGATGGCAGCCGCTGCCGGTGGCCGGTGTCGCCATCGGGTCCATCGTGCGCGTTCGCCCCGCCGAACGCATTCCGCTGGACGGCGTCGTCACGGCGGGTGCGAGCGCGGTGGACCAGGCGCCGATCACCGGGGAAAGCGTTCCGGTGGACAAGGCCGCCGGCGACGCGCTGTTCGCCGGCAGCGTCAACCAGCACGGCGAGCTGGAGTTCCGCACGACCGCGGCCGCGTCCGACAGCACGCTGGCGCGCATCGTGCGCACCGTGCAGGAGGCGCAGGCCAGCCGCGCGCCCATGCAGCGTTTCGTGGACCAGTTCGCCGCCTGGTACACGCCAGCCGTGGTCGCCATCGCCATGGCCGTCGCCGTGCTGCCCCCGCTGCTTGCCGGCGCGGACTGGTTCACGTGGATCTACCGTGCGCTGGTGATGCTGGTCGTCGCCTGCCCGTGCGCGCTGGTGATCTCGACGCCGGTGACGCTCGTTTCCGGGCTGACCGCCGCGGCGCGGCGCGGCATCCTGGTCAAGGGCGGCCGCTTCCTCGAAGGCGGTGGCAAGCTGCGGGTGCTGGCGCTGGACAAGACCGGCACGCTCACGCGCGGCAAGCCTGCCGTGACGGACTTCATCGCCTTGGTGGGAACGCGGGAGGAGCAGCTGCGCCGCGCGGCGGCACTTGCCGCGCGCAGCGACCATCCGGTTTCGCATGCGGTCGCCGTGCATGCTGCGCAGTTGCGCGAACTGCCGGAGGTGACCGGCTTCGCCGCGCAGCCAGGCCGCGGCGTGTCCGGCCACGTGGAGGGGCGGCTCCTGCAGATGGGAAACCATCGCCTCGTCGAAGAGGCCGGCGCGTGTTCACCGGAACTCGAAGCGCAGCTGGCGGCGCTGGAGGAGCAAGGCAAGACGGCGATCGTGCTCGTCGAGGGCAAGGTCCCGCAGGCGGTGATCGGCGTTGCCGATACGGTGCGCCCGGAAAGCGCCGAGGCCGTCGCCGCGCTGAAGCGGCTGGGCGTGCACCCGGTGATGCTCACCGGCGACAACGCGCACACGGCCCGCGCGATCGCCCGGCAGGTCGGCATCGAGGAGGTGCGCAGCGAACTGCTGCCGCATGACAAGTTGGCGGCGATCACCCAGCTGCAGGCCGGCGGCGTGGCCGTCGGCATGGTGGGCGACGGCGCCAACGATGCGCCGGCACTGGCCCGCGCCGACTGCGGCTTCGCGATGGGCGCGGCCGGCACCGACGCGGCCATCGACACGGCGGACGTCGCGCTGATGGACGACGACCCGAGGAAGCTGCCGGCCTTCATCGCGCTGTCGCGGCGCACGCGCTCCGTCCTTCGGCAGAACATCGTGCTTGCCATTGCGATCAAGGGCGTGTTCCTGGGCCTGACGGTGGCGGGCGAGGCGACGCTGTGGATGGCCGTGTTCGCCGACATGGGGACGAGCCTGCTGGTCGTCTTCAACGGCCTGCGGCTGCTGCGGACTGCGCGTGCAGGTCGGTGAGCGCATGCGCCAATGGGCGCGGAAGTTGAAGCGTGACGGCCTGACCCTGTGGTTCGCGCTGAAGGACCGCAGGACGCCGTGGTATGCGAAAGCGCTGGCGGCCTTCGTGGTCGCCTATGCGCTGAGCCCCATCGACCTCATCCCGGACTTCATCCCGGTCCTCGGCTACCTGGACGACGTCATCCTGCTGCCGGTGCTGATCTGGCTGACGCTGAAGCTGGTGCCGGTGGGGGTGCTGGACGACTGCCGCCTGCACGCGGACGCCTGGTTGAAGGCCGGCCAGGCCAGGCCGCGCAGCACCGCCGGGGCGATTGCGATCTCGCTGATCTGGATCGCGGCGCTCGTGGCCATCGCGGTTGCGATGCGCGGCTACCTGCTCCGCGCCTGGTGACGATCAGGTTCCGGTGACCGCCGCCCTCATTCGAGGACTTCGCCCTCCGGCCGCGGCCGCAGCCACTTCTCCAGCAGGATGCCGTCCACGCCGTCGCTGTAGCGGTTGTGCCGGATCGCCACCTCCTGGTAGGCCAGCTCGTTGTAGAAGCTCCGGGCGGGCACGTTGTCGCGCCGGGTCTCCAGGCGGATTCGCTGCGCCCCTGCGACCCGCGCCGAGGCTTCGAGCCAGCCCAGGAGGGACCGGCCGATGCCCTTGCGCTGGTTCGCGTGGCCCACGGCGAAGAGCGCCAGGTAGGCGTCGGTTTCCAGGTATTCCATGATGCCGAAGCCAGCCAGCTCACCGGCCACGCCGGCGACCGCCACGTTGGTTTCCGGGTTGCGGATGGCCTTCAGCACGCGGGCCGGGCGCCAGTTCCAGGGCAGGCCGCGCTCGATCAGCTCGCGCGACAGCGCGGCAATGTCCTCCGCGTCTCCTGGCTGGGCCAGGCGTACGAGCAGGTCGAGGTTGTTCATGCGAAAAAAAGCGTGCGGGCGGCACCATTGTGCGCCTCGCACGCGCGAAGGCCAGGGCCCCGCGAGGGGCCCACGGGCCGGTTGCAGCCGCGTCAGCGCCTGCCTCGGCCCACGACGAAGGCGATGATCGCCAGGATGATGAAGACGAAGAACAGGATCTTCGCGATTCCCATCGCGCCCGCGGCGATGCCGCCAAAGCCGAAGACCGCGGCGATCAGTGCGATGACGAAAAACACGACGGCGTAATGCAGCATGTCGACTCCCTTTGTAATGGCGCACCCGGCGGGTGCAAGGCCTGAGCCAAGCTTAGGCGTGGCTTAGCAGCACGAATGATCAGCCGCAGCCGGTAGTGCTTGTCCGTCGCCTCGGGCGCGGGCTGTAGGACGCGGGCGGAGTGCAGGCCTTTCTTCGCCGGGCTGAAGCTGTCAGAGCCGCGCAAGCCGGGCGGTCCATAGTTCCGCACTGACGTTCACGAAAGCAGCCACCGCATGGGTGTACCCGATCCTTCAGCCCGCCTCGTGGCCGTGATCGACGACGAAGAGATGATCCTGCGGGCGCTCTCCCGCGTCCTTCGTCTCGCCGGATTCGAGGTGAAGACCTTCCTCAGCGTGGACAGCTTCCTGGCGGAACCCGCGGGCTCGCCGTGGGCCGCCGTGCTGCTGGACCTGCACATGCCCGGGGTGAGGGGACACGAGGTGCTCGAGATGCTGCAGGGCGGCATGCGGCTGCCGGTGATCACGATGTCCGGCGAGCCGGGCGCCGACCGGCGGCTGGCCCGGGGCGCCATCGCGCACCTCGCCAAGCCGATCGACGAGGACGTGCTCGTGGCGGCGCTGCAGCAGGCGTTTTCGGCCTGACGCCGGCGGGCCGCGCGGCCGCAGCGTACAATTCCTGCCCCCAGCAGCAGCCTCGCGCGAGATATTTCCATTTCCCTCCTTCTTTCCAACCAAATCCTCGACGAGATCCTGCAGAACCACGGGATCAAGTCCAACGACCTCGCCCGCATCGACAAGCTGTTCGGCGGCGAGGACGGCTATTACTGGTACCACACGCTGCGGCAGATGGCGCCCAAGAAGGACGTGATCGTCTGGCGCAACGAGGAAGCCATGCGCGCGGCAGTGCAGAACCAGGAAAACGAGTCGGCCGCCGAAGACGAGGTGAAGCCGCAGGTCCTGGGCGAGTCCCACGTGGCCGCCATCGCCCGCCTGCTCTCCGTCCGCGGCTGACGCCGGGCCCGGCTTCCGTTTCCGGGAGCCCCGGCCCACAATCGGCGCCTTGCTGCGGGAGCTTCCATGACAGCCAGCGTCGACACCGCATTCACCGGCTCGGTGGCCGGGTTCTACGAGCGCTACATGGTGCCGCTCATCTTCGAGCCGTATGCCGTCGACATGGCGAAGCGCGTGGCCCGGGCCGGCCCGCGCCGCGTGCTGGAACTGGCCGCCGGCACCGGCGTGGTCACGCGGCAGCTCGCGGTGATGCTGGACGGCTCCGCCGAGATCGTCGCCACCGACCTCAACCCCGCGATGATCGAAGAGGCCGCGCGCATCGGCACGGCCCGGCCGGTGCAATGGCGCCCGGCCGACGCGATGCAGCTGCCTTTCGACCCGGCTTCGTTCGACGCCGTCGTGTGCCAGTTCGGCGTGATGTTCTTCCCCGACCGGCCGCACGCGTATGCCGAAACGCGCGGCGTGCTGCGCCCCGGCGGCCTGTTCGCCTTCAGTGCCTGGGGCGCGATCGGCATGAATGAATTTGCCGATGCGGTGACGGACGCCCTCGCCACGGTGTTCCCGCAGGACCCGCCGCGCTTCATGGCGCGCACGCCGCACGGATACCACGACGCCGCGCTGATCGCGAAGGACCTCGCCGCAGCGGGCTTCACGCACCAGCCGCAGATCGAGACCATCGCGTTCACCAGCCGCGCCGTGTCGGCGCACATCGCCGCGCTCGCCTACTGCGAAGGCACGCCGCTGCGCGGCGAGATCCTGGCGCGCGACCCCGACGGCCTGCAGCGCGCCACCCAGGTGGCCGAAGCGGAACTGGTGCGCCGCTTCGGCGACGGCCCGGTGGAGGGGCGCATCGAAGCGCTCGTGGTGACGGTCGCCGCGTAAGCGCTACACGTCGCCAATCACCGACAGGATCCGCTCGCGGTCCTGCTCGGTCGCCGGGTTGTAGACGATCAGGCTGAGGTCCTTGCGGCCTTCGACGGCGAACGAGGAATACTCCAGCGCGATCTCTCCGAGCCGCGGATGGCGCAGGCGCTTGACGCCTTCCGTGTGCGAATGCACCAGGCTGGAATCCCACATGGCGCCGAACTCGGGACTGATGGCGCGCAGCTCGGCGACCAGCGGGGCGATCTCCGCATCGGCGCCGGCGCGGGCCGCATCGACGCGGGCGGCGGCGACGACCGCTCGGGCGACCGCCTCCCAATCGAATTGCCGCTCGCGCACGTGCGGGTCGCAGAACATCATGCGCAGCACGTTGCGGCCCTGCGGCGGGATCGTCTCGTAGTCGGTCAGCACGGCGCGCGCGGCGCGGTTCCAGGCGACGATGTCCCAGGTCGGCGTGCGCAGGAGCGCGGGGCTGTGCGGCAGCGCGTCCAGCAGCCTCTGCAGCCGCGGCGTGATGGGGTCGCCGCCGCGGTAGCGCTGTTCGGGCGGATGCCCCAGCCCGAGCACGAACAGGTGCTCGCGCTCGACATCGGTCAGCATCAGCGCCTGGGCAATGCGGTCCAGCACCTCGGCCGAGGGCTTGCCGCCGCGGCCTTGCTCCAGCCAGGTGTACCAGGTGGCGCTGATGCTGGCGCGGTCCGCCACCTCTTCGCGGCGCAGCCCCGCCGTGCGGCGGCGGCCCGAGTAGCCCAGCGCCAGCGCGTCCAGCTGCGTGCGGCGGCTGCGCAGGTAAGTGCCGAGTGCCTTGTCTTCGCTCAAGAGCTGATCCTGTTAAAAGCTATACCCGGATAACGTCACTACTTCAAAGTCGGCGCGACGATCCGCAGAATGCGGGCATTGTCATTCGGAGATGATGCATGCGAGTTTTCGTGACGGGCGCGACGGGCTGGGTGGGCTCGGCGGTGGTCCAGGAATTGGTGGCACACGGCCACAGCGTGACCGGCCTGGCGCGCGCGCCGGAGAAGGCCACCGCACTGGCGGCGCAGGGCGCGCAAGTGCTGCTGGGGACGCTGGACGACCTGGACCGGCTGCAGGAAGCCGCGGCTTCCGCCGACGCCGTGATCCACACGGCCTTCAACCATGACTTCTCCAGGTTCGCGCAGAACGCCGAACAGGACCAGCGCGCGATCGAGGCCTTCGGCAGCGTCTTGAGGGGCACGGACAAGCCGCTGGTGGTGACGTCCGGCGTGGCACTGCTGGCGCCGGGGCGGCTGGCGACGGAAGAAGACATTCCCGCGCGCGGGCCCTCGTATCCGCGCAAGTCCGAAGCCACCGCGCGCGAGCTCGCGGCACAGGGCGTGTTCGCGACCACGATGCGGCTGGCGCCTTCCGTGCATGGTGCGGGCGACCACGGCTTCGTGCCGCAACTGATCGCCATCGCGCGGCGCACCGGCGTCTCCGGCTACCTGGGCGAAGGCAGCAACCGCTGGGCCGCGGTGCACCGGCGCGATGCCGCGCGGGCCTACCGGCTGGTGCTGGAAAAGGGCACGCGCGAGCAGCACGCGTATCACGCCATCGCGGATGAAGGGGTGGCTTTCCGCGCCATCGCCGAAAGCATCGGCCGGCACCTGGGCCTGCCGGTGGAACGCCGGGAGCCGGAGCACTTCGGCTGGCTGGGTTCGTTCGCGGCCATCGACATGGCCGCATCGAGCGAGCGCACGCGCAGCGTGCTGGGCTGGCAGCCGCAGGAACCGGGCCTGCTGGCGGACCTGGATTCGGCCGGCTACTTCGCGGCCTGAAGCGCTACTTGGCCGAGGTGGAGACGAGAGGCGTGTGCTTGGGCTGCGCCTTCACGACCTTCGTCTCGGGGAAGTTCGCGGCGGCCGCTTCGCCCGGGTCGACGGCATGGGGGCTGTGCATGAAGCGGTAGACACCGACCGCGGCAAGCAGCGCGAGGACCACCATGTAGCGCGTCTCGGAGCGCCGGTTGCCGCTGAAAAGGGCCAGGAGAACGCAGCCGGCGATGGCCACGACCAGCATCTTCAGGTCCAGCGTGAGCGAATTGAAGAAGTCCATGGCAGTCCTGAAGCGTCGTTAGCGACACTTTACCCATGGGTGGCGAAAGCGCCCAGTCCCGTCGTTACAAAAGGCTCAGTCAGGGCTTAACGTCGTGCAGAAGCCACGTTGTCGCCTAAGGGGATGTAAGCAGTAGCCTCAACTTCGATACGAACCTGACGGGAAGGCAGCATTCCGCTCACTTCGACCACCGTCGACGCCGGCGGCGTGTCCGGGTAGAACATGCGGCGCACACGGTTGTACAGCGGGTAGTCGCGCAGGTCGGTGAAGTACTGGACCAGCTTGATCACGTCCTCCATGCCGCCGCCGGCTTCCTCGGCGAGCTGGCGGATGCGATCGAGCACCACCCAGCTCTGGACCAGCGCCGGCGCCTGGAAGATGTCGACCGACAGCTCGCCGGTCTGCCCGAGCTCCTTGCGCACGCTCTCCGGCACCTGGTCGAAGCGATCGAGCACGACGCCGCTCGCGGGGTCGACGGCGATCACGCCCGACATCAGCACCAGGTCGCCGGCGCGGCGCCAGCTGGCATAGCGCGCCAGCGGCTGGCCGGTTGCAGGTGTCTGTGTTTGTGCCATGTGCGTCTTCCTGTCAGCGCGCCCTTGCGCGGCGCTTTTTGGGCGGATGCTCCAGCCCGACGCCGCGCAGCACCAGCGCCGTGATCTCGGCGCGGATCGCGTCGCGGTCCAGCGGCTTGGCGTCCGGCCAGCGGGCGAAGAAGCGCACCTGCGCCTCGTAGTCGGCGTAGTGCTGCGTGAGCGCCCAGATGTGGAACAGCAGGTACATGGGGTCGATGGGCGCGATCTTGCCGGCGTCCACCCAGCTCTGGACCAGCGCGGCCGCGGCGTCCACCGAAGGCTGGCCGTCCTTCCAGATCCGGCGGATCACATGGCCGCCGCTCAGGATCTCGCCGGCGAACAGGCGGCAGACCTGCGGATGCTCGAAGGTGAAATCCAGCTTGCGCTGCACCAGCCGCGCCAGCGACACCGCGGGGTCGCTGTGGTCCTCGTCGACGTTCAGGCCGATGTGCGCCCAGTGCTGCATCGTGCGGCGCAGGATGGACTCGTACAGCGCTTCCTTGCTTTCGATGTAGTAGTGCAGCTGCTGCTTGGAGATGCCGGCGCGCGCGGCGATGTCCTGCGTCGACGTGCCTTGCAGGCCATGGCGCGAGAACTGTTCCAGCCCCGCGGCATGGATGCGGTCCATCATGCCGGCGCGCCGCTCGGCGAAAGCCGCCGAGCGCGCGTCGACCGTGCGTTCCTCCAGCACTACTTGGCCAGCTTGGCGCGCAGGTCCAGGCCCACGCCCTTGTTGACGAAGCGGTCGGTGGCCAGGCCGTTGATGTCGATGTCGCCGGCGCCGAACACGCCGGCCTTCACCATTTCCGCGTTGAAGCGCTTGATGCGGTCCATCGACATCGCGCCGATGCCTTTGGCGCGAGCATCGCCCGCGTCCACCATGCCCATCTCCTGCAGCTTGTGGAATTCGGCGTCGAGCTTTTCGTCCGTCATCTCCGGATTGTCCTTCTTCATCAGCGCGTAGGCGGCCTTGCGGTCGCCGCCATACAGGTACTGGTACCAGCCGATCGCGGACGCGTCGATGAACTTCTGGATCATCGCAGGGTTCTTCTCCACCAGGTCGCGGCGCACCTCGATCATGTTCGCGTACGCCTCCCAGCCCTGGTCGGCCAGCATGAAGACATCGGTCTTCACGCCGTCCATGGCCAGGTAGATCGGTTCCGCCGTCACGTAGGCCTGCTGCACGGAGGCCTTGTCGGCCAGGAAGGGCGCCGAGGAATAGTTGTAGGGCTTGAACTGGTCGTCGCTGAAGCCGCGGCTGGCCGTCATCCACTTCCAGAAGCTGAACTGGCTGCCCTTGGCGATGTAGATCGTCTTGGCCTTGGTCAGGTCCTGGAAGGTCTTGTACTGGCCCGCATGCGCCATCAGCGAAGTGGGGTCCTTCTGCATGAAGGCGCCGACCAGGATGGTGGGCAGCTTGCTCTTGTTCGCCTCCATCATGCTGATCATCCCCAGCGGGATCATCATGTCCACCTTGCCCACCAGCATCAGCGGGCGCGGGTTCACCTGCGGGCCGCCCTGCATGATCTCCACGTCGAGCCCGTACTTCTTGTAGGTGCCGTCGGCCAGCGCCTGGTAGAAGCCGCCGTGGCTGGCCTGCGCCTTCCAGTTCGTGGCGAACACGATCTTCTGCTGCGCCTGCGCCAGGGCGGGCAGCAGCAGGGCGGCGGCGGCCAGCGCCAGGGCGATGCGTTTCGTGATCATGCTGTCTCCTTCGTGGTGTTCGGTGGGGTCAAGAGAGCGAAAGGATCTTGCCGGGGTTCATCAGGCCCAGCGGGTCGGTGCTGTGCTTGAAGCGGATCTCCTCGTCGCCCATTTCCTTGCGCCCGCTCTTTTCGAGGACGTAGACGTGCGCGTTCATCACGTGGCAGCCGTCCTGCCGCAGTTCCTGCTGCACCTCGTCGAGCCGCTCCTCGTCCAGGTACTGCAGCAGCACCAGGCCGGACAGGCGCGGCTGGCCGGCGAGGCGGGCGAATTCGTGGTGCATCAGCATCTCGTCGCCATAGCGCTCGATCTGCTGCGCGACGAGTTCGGGGGCGCGGTCGACCGGAACGACCATCTGCAGGTAGGTCCAGCCGCGATCGACCTTCAGCGCGCGCAGGGTCGTGTGGTTGTAGGCGCACTCGTGCACGGGCGGCAGGCCCGCGGCCTGCGCCTCCTGCGGCGTCATGCACATGGACAGCGTGCCGCCGTGCTTTTGCACGAGCTCGGTGAAGCGAGCGCGGTCGCTCGGGTTCACCATCGTGAAGATGGCGTCGGCGCTGCCGTCGAAGCGGGCGCCGAAGTCCCGGTAGTAGGGGCCGAAGCGCCGGTCCACGGCGCTCAGGAGGAAGACGTCGATGCCGCTCGCCTGCACCGCGGAGCCGAAGCGGATCACCTCCGGATAGCTGGGGAACAGGGCCACGCACTGCAGCCAGTCCACCGCCGGCACCAGCGCGAGCTCCGCCTCGATCATGATGCCGTTGGTGCCCCAGGCGTGGTGCACCAGTTCGACGTCCTTGCCCTTCAGGGTCAGCACCCGCGGCTGCTCCTCCAGGGTCACCACGCGCAGCGAGCGCATCGTGCCGGATTCGCGCAGGATGCCGTGCCGCACCGAACCGATGCCGGCCGAGCCGCCGGCGATGAAGCCGCCCACCGTGGCGATGCTCATCGTCGAGGGGTAGATCATCAGCTGCTGGCCCTCGGCCCGCACCGTGTTCAACACCGCCTCCAGGCAGGCGCCGGCCTGCACCCGCACGAAGCCCGGCCCGATCTCCAGCACCCGGTTCAGCAGGGTCATGTCCAGCACCACGCCGCCTTGCAGGGGCACGGCCTGGCCGTAGTTGCCGGTGCCGCCGCCACGCACCGTCACCTTGAGGCGATGCCGCGCGACGGCCGCGGCGACGCGCAGCACTTCGTCCTCGGTGGCCGGCAGCACCACGATGTCGGCACGGCAGTCCCTCAGCTGCGCGTCCAGCACCGGGCTGTACCAGTAGTAGTCGCGCGCCCGCGAGCGCAGCTCGCCGTCGCTGGTGAGGCAGGCGATGCCTTCGATATCGCGCTGGAACGCAGCCAGGTTGTTCATCGCTCCCTCTTCATTTCGCTTTCGTGCCAGTGGCCCAGCACCTTGCGCGTGAGCCAGGTGGTGGCCAGGAAGATGACGATGCCGCACATGGACACGAGCAGCAGCGCCGCGAACATCAGCGGCACGTCGCTGCGGAAGCTGGCCTCGAAGATGCGCGAAGCCAGGCCCGTCTCCTTGCCGGCGGCGCCCGCCACGAACTCCGCCACCACCGCCCCGATCAGCGCCAGGCCGCCAGACACCTTGAGGCCGGCCAGGAAGTTGGGCATCGCCGTGGGCACCAGCAGCAGGCGGAAGCGCTGCCAGGGGCTGGCCTTGTACAAGGTGAACAGGTCGCGCAGGTTGTGGTCGGCGCTGCGCAGGCCGATCACCGTGTTGGACAGGATGGGAAAGAAGGCGACGATCCACGCGCAGATCAGCAGGGCGGCCGTGGTGCTGTCCACGTAGATCATGATCAGCGGGGCGATCGCGACGATCGGCGTTACCTGCAGGATGACTGCGTAGGGGAACAGGGCCACCTCGACGTAGCGCGAGAGGGCGAACAACGTCCCGAGCGCCACGCCGCCCAGCACGGCGCATCCCAGTGCGAGCAAGGTGAGCTTCGCGGTGAACAGCAGCGAAGGCTGCAGCGACGGCCACTTCAGCCACAGCGTCTTCAGCACCAGCGAAGGCGCCGGCAGGATGTAGGGCGGGATTTCCTTCAGGCGCACGAAGGCTTCCCAGGCGCCCAGCGCCAGCACCATCAGCAGCAGGGGCGCGCCGATGGTCAGCAGCCGTTCGCGCCGCACCCGTGCACGCTCGCGCGTGCGGGCCGTGTCGTCTTCGGCCAGCGCGGCCTCGGGGACTTCAATGGTCGGCGCCAACATGGACCAGGCTCTCCTTCAGCGCACCGGAGATGCGCACGCATTGCTCGGCATAGCCTGCGGAAGCGCGGAACGCTTCCTGGCGCGGTTGCGGGCCGTCGATGGCGATCTCCTCCAGCACCCGGCCCGGGCGCGCGGCCATCACGACGACGCGGGTGGACAGGTACACGGCTTCCCAGACGTTGTGCGTGACGAAGACCACCGTCAGGCCCAGGTCGCTCCACAGCTGCAGGACGTCGTCGTTCAGCTTGGCGCGCGTCATTTCGTCCAGCGCGGCGAAGGGCTCGTCCATCAACAGCAGGCGCGGCTTGGTCACCATGGCGCGCGCGATCGAGGCGCGCATCTTCATGCCGCCGGACAGCTCGCGCGGGTAGACGTCGGCAAAGCGCGAGAGGCCGACCAGCGCCAGCGCAGACCTCACTTCGTCGGCGGCCTTGGCGCGCGACACGCCGGCAATGCGCAGCGGCAGGTAGACGTTGTCGAAGATCGACGCCCAGGGCATCAGGGTCGGCTCCTGGAGCACGAAGCTGACGTCGCGCGTGTGCTCGCTCGCGCCCTTGGCGCCGGCGGTCCACTCGACGCTGCCGGAGGAGGGCTCCAGCAGGCCGGCCATCATGCGCAGCGCCGTGCTCTTGCCGCAGCCCGAAGGCCCCAGCAGGCTGATGAACTCGCCGCGGTTGACGTCGAGCGTCATGTCGCGCAGGGCGAGCGTGCCGTTGGAATAGCGCTTGTTGGCGCGCGCCAGCCGGATCAGCCGGCCGGGGGCCTCGGTGTCTTGCATGGGCGAGAACTCAGACGTGCAGCGGACGCTGGGCCAGCCAGTCGGGGCTGGTCGCGTCCAGGTCGCGCAGCATCTCGATGAACTGCGTGGCGACGTGGTCGATGACGGCGTGGCCCTTTTCCGCCGTGGCGTTGCTGGCGTCGCCGCAGGCGCCTTCGGGGTTCAGGTCCTGGATCTGCCAGGCCAGCTTGGCGCGCGCGTTGATCGACAGGTGCCGGGTCTCCGCCACCAGCTTCTCGGCGCTGGAGCGGAAGTTGCGCGCCTTCGTCATGTCCACCAGGTCCGGCCGCAGGGCCAGCACCACGGAGGTCTCCTTGTCGCCGCCGTGGATGCCGTGCTGCGTCTCGGAGGCGCTGAACAGGCCGGGCGGCGTGCCGAAGGAATAGGTGTTGGTGGCGACCACCAGCATGTCGTGCTTGACGCGCAGGTCGCGGGCGACGATCTCGCCCACCATGCCCTGGCCGCCGTGGCTGTTGAAGATGACCATCTTGCGCACGCCCGCGGCAGCCACGCAGTCGCCGATCTCCATCCACAGGTTGACCAGGGTCTGGATGGACAAGGTCAGGGTGCCGGGGTAGCGCGAATGCTCGTTGCTCTTGCCGATGCGCTGCGTGGGCAGGAACAGGGCGGGCACGTCGTCGGGAAGTTGCCCGGCGATGCGCTGCACGATGCCTTCGACGATGGTGGTGTCCACCGACAGCGGCAGGTGCGGCCCATGCTGTTCGATGGCGGAAACCGGCAGCACGGCGATCAGCCGGTCGCGGTCCAGGGCGGCCAGTTCCGGCGCGGAGTAATCGGCCCAAAAGCGCTTCATCGTCTCTTCCCGTTACGAGTGGTTTGTCCGTTTGGTCAAACCTTCCGGAATTCTGGGACCGCGGCCCGGAATTGCGACGCAGTGGAAACCCTGAAGCCGTGCCGCCGTTGCCGGGCCGGGCCGCGCCGGTGTACAAACGCGCGCATCCCATGACCCAGCAGCAGATCGACGCCGTCGCCATCCCGCCGCCCCTGCGCGGCTTCGCCTCCGGGGCGCCGCCGGCCCGGGCCTTCCGCCTCGCGTGGGCGGCGGGCCGCATCACGCAGATCGAGCCCGTGGCGGGGCCGCCGCGCGGCATCGCGGCCAGCGCCTTCGTCGACCTGCACGTGCACATCGACAAGACCTACACGGTGGACGAGGTGGGCGAGGCGCAGGGCGACCTGCAGACGGCGATCGGCAAGATGCAGGCCGCGCGCGGGCGCTGGACCGAGGCGCAGGTCCGCGCGCGCATGACGCGCGCCTTGCAGGACGCCTGGGCCAGCGGGACGCGAGCGATGCGCACGCACCTGGACTGGACCGGCGTGGAAGTGCCGGTGGCGCTGCCGGTGCTGCGCGAGGTGCGCGAGGAATGGCGGGGGCGCATCGAACTGCAGTTCGTCTCGCTGACCGCGCTCGACCTGTTCGACGTCGATGGCGCGGCGCAGCGGCGTGCGGGTACGCTGCGCCAGCACGGCGGCATCCTCGGCGCCTTCGTGTACCGCAACGAGGCCGCGGCGGACAAGCTGAGGCGCGTGTTCGAACTCGCCGCGCGCAACGATCTGCTGCTGGACCTGCACGTCGACGAAGGCCTCCACCCAGACGCCCAGGCCTTGTCAGCCGTGGCGCACCTGACGGTCGAATTCGGCCTGCAAGGACGCGTCACCTGCGGCCACGCCTGCTCGCTGGCCATCCAGCCGCGGGCCCAGGCCGAGGAAACGCTGGCGCGCTGCGCGGCGGCCGGCATCCACCTCGTGGCGCTGCCCACGTCCAACCTGTACCTGCAGGGGGACTGGAGCGGCACGCCGGTGCAGCGCGGAATCACGCGGGTGCGCGAGGCGCGCGCGGCGGGCGTCAACGTCTGCGTCGCGACCGACAACGTCGCCGATGCCTTCTATCCCTACGGCAGCTACGACCTGCTGGAGACTTGGGGCCTGGCCGTGCAGATGGCGCACCTGCCCGATGCCGCGGCGTGGCTGGATGCGATCACGACGAACCCCGCAAGCGCCATGGGGCTGGCGTGGGACGGACGGCTGCGCGTCGGCGCGCCCGCGGACCTGGTGGTGATGCCAGCCGCGAGCGGCTATGAACTGGTCACGCCCTCGGGCCGGCAGCGCCAGGTCTACCGGGACGGAGCCGCCGTCAGCTGACGACGGCGCCGGCGCGCCACTCGCGCGGCGACTGCCCGAACTGCGCGCCGAACCAGCGCGAGAAGGCGCTGGGCTCGGAGAACCCGAGCAAGGTGGCGACCTGCGAGACCGGATAGCGCGCGTCGCTCAGGTACAGGCTGGCCAGGCTGCGCCGCACGTCGTTCGTCACCGCCGAAAACTCGGTGCGCTCATGCTCGAGCCGGCGCTGCAGCGTGCGGGCGCTGGTGCCCAGCTGCGAGGCGACCTCCGCGATCGAGCACCGCCCCTTCGGCAGCAGCACTTTCAGGTTGCGTTGGACGGCCAGCGTCGTCAGCGCGCGCATGCCGTGGGGCTGGTAATCGAGCAGTTCCTTGGCGAAGCGGGCGAGCCGGACGTCGCCATGCGGATTGGGGTGGTCGAGGTCCGCCTGCTTCAGCACGATGCAGTCGAAGTCGCAGCCGAATTCCACGGGGCATCCGAACACCCGGGCGTGCACGTCCAGCTCGCGCGGCGCCGCATGGGTGAAGCGGACCTCTCTCGGCTTCCAGGCGGGGCCCAGGCACCAGCGCAGCAGCGACATCAGGCTGCCCAGCGTCAGTTCCACGGGTTGGCGGCCCGGGAGCGCGCGCTCGGTCTCCAGTTCCAGGCGGATGACCGCGAGTTCGCCGAACTCGAAGAGCCGGAAGGTCACCGTTTCGCTGCGCAGGTGGCGGTAGCTTTCGTAGTGGCCGAGGGCGTGGCGCAGCGTCGGCTGGTGCTGCAGCAGCAGGGCGAGCGGGCCGTTGTCGGCCATCCGCCAGGTCTCCGCCATCGCCAGGCCCACCGAGACGAAGCCGGTGCGCCGCTCGGTGGCATCGAGCATGCCGGCCAGCCAGCGTTCGGGGACCAGCAGCTCCGGGGTTCCCAGGCACTGCAGGTCGGCGCCGACGTGGCGGAACATGTCGGCGGCATCGACGCCCACCCGCTTCGCGGTTTCGGTGAACTTGACCAGCAAGGTGCTCCGGATCAGGGGTCCCATCGGCCGATAGTAGTGGAAAAGCACTGGGACTTGACTTTGCACGCCAGGACTTGACGCATCGCGCCAGCCTGAGTGGGGGCTGACCGTGCGCTTCCTAGGATCGGCCGCTTGGACGGAGCAGTAGGCATGACAAGACTCGCGGAACAGCGACAGGAGGCAGGCGGACCATCGCGCAAGGTGCACGTCGTCGACGACGACCCGATGGTGCTGGCGGCGATTGCGCGGCTGTTGCGGCTGCACGACTTCGACGTCGCCATCCACGCCGGTGCGCAAGCCTTCCTGGACGCCTACGACCCGGCGCAGACGTGTTGTGCCCTGGTGGACGTGGCGATGCCGGGGATGGACGGCCTGGCCTTGCAGGCGCTGCTGCTGCAGCGGGACGGTCCTCCGCTGGTCTTCCTCAGCGGCTTCGCGGACGTGGCGACCTGCGCCGCGGCGATGCGGCACGGCGCGGTCGATTTCCTGAAGAAGCCCGTGGACGAGGCGATGCTGGTCGCCGCGCTGGAGCGCGCGCTGCAACGCGACGCGCAGATGCGCGAGCGGCGGGCGGAGCGCAGCGACGCCGAGCGCCGGCTGGCGACGCTGACCGCCCGCGAGTTCGAGGTGCTGCAGCACGTGATGAGCGGCCGCCTGAACAAACAGATCGCCTACGACCTGGACATCGCCGAGAAGACGGTGAAGGTCCATCGCGCGCGCGCCATGGAGAAGATGGGCGTGCAGTCGGTGGCCGCCGTCGTGCAGCTGGTGGAACGTTGGCTGGCAGACGCCGTGCGCGCGCGAGGAAAGCAGCCCGGGTAAACCTGTATATACAAGATAAGGGGCCGGCCGCGAGACTGCAACGCGTACTGCGGAAGGATTTCCATGTCACGCGTCATCGATCTCGAGATCTCCCTGCCCAAGAGCGAAGCGGATCCTTCGATCCACGAGATCACCAACGGCCGTCCCGGCAACCCGTTTCCCGGCTCGCTGCCGCGCCCCCCGGGCTATGGCTTCGAGAACTACAAGCACGTGTTCCGCCAGGCCACCAACCGCAAGCCGGCCGGCGAAGCGCAGCATGACGGCGGCACGGAGCAACTGGTCAAGGACATGGACGCGGCCGGCATCGAAGCCGGCCTGCTGGTGGGCGCGCGCAACGACCAGATCGGCGCCATCCACAAGAAGTTTCCCGGCCGCTTCTTCACCCTGGTGACGATCGATCCCAACGACGGCATGCGCGGCGTGCGCGAGCTGGAGCGGCTGGTGCGCGAGGAGGGCGCGGGCGGCATCCGCGTCTCGCCGCTTTACACCTGCATTCCCGCCAACGACAAGCGCTACTACCCGCTTTACGCGAAGTGCGTGGAGCTGGACGTGCCGGTGCGCATCTACACCTCGATGACGTATGCCAACGACCGTCCGTACGACATCGCGCACCCGCGCCACCTGGACGACATCTGCATTCACTTCCCCGAGCTGCGCGTCATCGCCGGCCTGGGCGGCTGGCCCTGGATCAACGACATGGTGGGCCTGCTGCGCCGCCACCCCAACCTGTATGCCGACACGGCGGCGCACCGCCCCAAGTACCTGGCGCAGGAGGGCTCGGGCTGGGAGCAGTTCCTGCAGTTCGGCAACACGCTGCTGCAGGACAAGATCATGGTGGGCCTGTCGCGCTACCTGTTCGGCTGCTCGTTCGGCGAATTGATCCAGGAATACCAGTCGCTCCCCATCAAGGAAAAAGTGATGGAGAAGTGGCTGTACACGAACGCCGCCACCTTCTTCCGCCTGGGCTGAGGCCGGCCACCGCGCATGCTGCGCTTCACCATCTTCCGCATCCTGCACGCGGTGCCGCTGCTGGTGGCCGTGATCCTGGCCATCTTCCTGATGCAGCAGGCCATTCCCGGCGACCCCGTGCAGGCCATGGTGGGCGACTTCCCGGTGCCGCCGGCCTTCCGCGAGGCCATCGAGAAGAAGTACCGCCTCAACGATCCGCTGCCGGTGCGCATCGGCACCTATTTCAACAACCTGCTGCACGGCGACCTGGGCTTCTCGTACCACGCGCAGCGGCCGGTGCTGGACATGGTGCTCGAGCGCGCGCCGCGCACCATCCTGCTCGCGGCTGCGGGCTTCGCTGTCGCCATACCATTGGGCATGTTGATCGGCGTGCTGACCGGCACCACGCGGCGAAGGTCGATGGACCAGGCGGGGACGACAGTCACCTTGATCCTGTATGCCGTGCCGACCTTCTGGCTCGGGCAGCTGCTGGTCATCCTGTTCGCGCTGAAGCTGGGTTGGTTCCCCACGCAGGGCATGGGCCCGCTGCTGTCGCAGGCCACCGGCCTGCAGTGGGTGCTGGAGCGCCTGCACTACCTGGCCTTGCCGGTGGCGGCCTTCGCCATCCATGACGGCATGCGCGTGGCCCGCATCATGCGTGCGAGCGTCATCGACACCCTGGGCCAGGGCTACATCGTGACGGCGCGCGCGAAGGGCCTGCGGCGCAGCGCCATCATCTGGCGCCACATCGTGCGCAACTCCAGCCTGCCGCTGGTCACCATCGCCGGCTACGCCATCGGCTCCGCGCTGGGCGGCGCCGTGCTGCTGGAAACCGTGTTCACCTGGCCGGGCCTGGGCCTGCTGCTGATCGAATCCATCCGCACCAGCGACAACCTGATGGTGATGGGCGTGGTGATCTTCTCCGCCCTCGCGGTGGTGACGATGAACTTCGTGGTCGACGTTCTGTACGCGCTGATCGACCCGCGCATCCGGCACCAGCGCTGAATCTCCCGCATGACGACCACTTCCGCCACCCCGGGCATCGTCCCTTCGCCGCGACGCCCGGTGCTGCACGGCCTGGGCGCAGCGCTGCGCGGCATCCTGCGCACGCGCCATGGCTTCATCGGCCTCGTGCTGCTGGCCTTCCTGGCGCTCGTGGCCTTGTGCGCGCCCTGGATCGCGCCCTACGGTCCCTTCCAACAGACGCCGCTGAGCCTGGCCGCGCCGGGTGCGGGCCACCTGTTCGGCACCGACAACGTGGGGCGCGACATCTTCTCGATGGTGCTTTACGGCACCCGCGCCTCGCTGGCCATCGGCTTCGGCGCCGCCTTCGCCGCGCTCGTCGTGGGCGGCAGCGTCGGCATCCTGGCCGGCTACTTCGGCGGCTGGATCGAGGCCGTGCTGATGCGCGTCACCGAGCTGTTCCAGACCTTGCCGGTGGTGCTGTTCGTGCTGCTGGCGGTGGCGTTGTTCGGTACCAGCTTCTGGCTGCTGATCGCCGCCGTCACCCTGGCGATCTGGCCGGTGGAAGCGCGCCTCGTCTACGGCCAATACCTGAAGCTGCGCGATCGCGAGTTCGTTGCCGCGGCCCGGGTGCTCGACCTGTCAACCCCGCACATCATCCTGCGCGAGATCCTGCCCAACGCGATGCAGCCGGTGATCGTGCAGGTGGCGCTGGACGCCAGCGTCGCGATCCTGATCGAGGCGGGCCTGGGCTTCCTCGGCCTGTCGGACCCGAACATGGTGAGCTGGGGCCAGCTGCTGTTCGCGGCGCAGGACTTCATGAGCCAGGCCTGGTGGATGAGCGTGTTCCCGGGCGCGGCGATCTGCCTGGCGGTGATCGCCTTCAACCTCTTCGCCGACGGCCTCAACGAAATGGCGGACAACCGGCGCAAGGGTCCGCAAGTCGGACTGGAGGACTGAGATGGAAGCCTTGCTGGACGTCCGCGACCTCAAGGTGCACCTGCGCACCGGCGGCGCCGTGGTGCGGGCGGTCGATGGCGTCGACCTGCTGGTCATGCCCGGCGAATGCGTGGGCATCGTCGGCGAATCGGGCTCGGGCAAGAGCACGCTGGCCCGCGCCGTGTCGCGCCTGATGGCCAACGTGGAGTTCGCCGAATTGAGCGGCCAGGCCCTCTTCAACGGCGCGGACACGCTGGCGATGGCGCCTGAAGCGCTGCGCCGCCTGCGCCGCAAGGCCGGCTTCTCGATGATCTTCCAGGATCCCATGGGCTACCTGAACCCGACGATGCGGGTGGGCAAGCAGGTCCGGGAAGCCCTGAGCCCCGGCGAGCATGCGATGCCGGAGCAGGAGCGCATCTACGCGCTGCTGCGCGAAGTGGGGCTGCGCGACGTGGAGTACGTGGCGCGCCGCTACCCGCACGAGCTGTCCGGCGGCATGCGCCAGCGCATCATGATCGCCATCGCGCTGGCCAGCGAACCGCAGCTGCTGTTCGCTGACGAACCCACGACGGCACTCGATGCGACCGTGCAGCTGCGGGTGCTGGAGACGCTGAAGCGGCTGCACCAGCAGCGGCGCATGGGCATGGTGATCATCACGCACGATCTCGGCGTGGTGGCGGCCCTGTGCGATCGCGTGTACGTCATGAACGGCGGCAAGGTCGTCGAGGAGGCCGACACGCTGGCGCTGTTCGATGCGCCGCGCCACCCCTACTCGGCCCGCTTGATCCAGATGACGCGGCGCGGCCGCGAGGCGGCGGAGGCGGCGTGACGGCACCCATCCTCAGCCTGCACGAGGTCACGCAGACCTATGTGAGCCGCAACCAGCAAGGCTGGCGGCGCCGCTACCAGAACGCGCTGGATGGCGTCAGCCTCGACGTCCATGAGGGCGAGACCCTGGCCATCGTCGGCGAGTCGGGCTCCGGCAAGAGCACGCTGGCCAAACTGCTGCTGGCGCTGAACAAGCCCACGCGCGGCGAGGTGCGCTTCCGCGGCACCTCGCTGCAGCAATTGAGCGGCGCGCAGCATGCGGACTACCGCCGCAGCGTGCAGGCGGTGTTCCAGGATCCGTCCGCGTCGCTGAACCCGCGCATGCAGGTGGCCGAGTCGCTGGGCCACGTGGTGCGGCGACACGCGCTGGCGGACGCCGATGGCGAGGCCGGCTGCATCGAAGGCCACCTGGCTTCCGTCGGCCTGGTGCCGCCCGCGAGCTTCATGACGCGCTACCCGAACCAGCTGTCCGGCGGGCAGCAGCAGCGGGTTGCCATCGCGCGGGCCATGATGCTGGCGCCGCGCATCATCGTGGCCGACGAGCCCCTGTCCAGCCTGGACGTGTCCATCCAGGGCCAGATCCTGGACCTGATGCGCGCGCTGAAGCAGCGCACCGGCGTCGGCTTCGTCATCATCAGCCACGACCTGCATGCCATGGAAGCCATCGCCGACCGCGTGGCCGTCATGCACCAGGGCCGCATCGTGGAGATGGGCACCGAAGTGTTCGCCCGTCCCCAGCACGAGTACACCAAGCTGTTGCTGGCGGCCCGCCTGCCGCCCGATCCCCGCCAGGCCCGGGCGCGGCTGGCCATTGCCTGAATTCCCCCGACACACCCACGAAAGACCCCAGACCATGAGGACCTCCCTGCAGAAGCTGGCCGCCAGCATGGCCGCGGCAGTTTGCTTCGCCGCCGCCGCACCCGCCGCCATGGCCCAGGGCCAGCCGCAGCGCGGTGGCACGGTGATCGCCGCGCTCGACCCCGGCGCCATCTCCAGCTTCAACACGCACCTGACGTCGCTGACTTCGATGCTGTTCATGGCGGACGTCTGGGCCGACGGCCTCATGACTTACGACCGCCACGGCAAGCGCCTGCCGCGCCTGGCGACGGAGTGGACGATCTCCCCCGACGGCAAGGTCTACACCTTCAAGCTGCGGCAGAACGTGAAGTGGTCCGATGGCCAGCCCTTCACCTCGGCCGACGTGCTGTTCACGCTGAACAACTTCGCCAAGTACAACACCTACCTCGGCAAGCTGCTGCCCATCGTCGACAAGGCCGAGGCGCCGGACCCCTACACCTTCGTCGTCACGCTGAAGGAGCCGCTGACCGCGACGCTGGACCTCTTCGACAAGGAGGTCTTCCCGATCATGCCCAAGCACGTGTACGAGGGCAGCGCCGACGTCGCCACGCACCCGGCCAACCGCGCGCCGGTGGGCCTGGGGCCGTTCAAGTTCCAGTCCTGGGACAGCGGCCGCTCGATCACCTTCGTGCGCAACCCGTTCTACTGGGAAGCGCCCAAGCCCTACCTCGACTCGGTGGTCTTCGCGCTGATCCCGAACCCGCAACAGCGCCTGAACGCGATGATGCGCGGCGAGATCCAGTGGTTCCGGCCCGAAGCCGCGCAGGTGCTGGCGGCCCGGGAAGGCGAGAAGTCGGGCGGCTACAAGGTGCTGCGCATCGAGAACAACGCGCCCGAGCGCGCGGTGGTCGACTTCAACATGCGCAAGGCGCCGTTCAACAACCTGAAGGTGCGCCAGGCGCTGTTCCAGGCCATCGACCGCAAGCGCGTCGTCGCCGACGTCTACCAGGGCCTGGCCGAGACGGCCAAGAATGCCATCCCGAACCAGTTCACCAACCTGTACGACCCCTCGGTCGACTACGACAAGCTGTACCCGTACGACCCCAAGAAGGCGGGTGCGCTGCTGGACGAAGCGGGCTACCCGATGAAGGACGGCAAGCGCATGACGATCGAGCTGACCTACATCACGCGGCCGCCCTATGACGCCGTGGCCAAGGTGGTGCAGAGCAACTGGAACGCCGTGGGCGTCGACGTGAAGATGGCGGGCCTGGACCCGCAGATCTGGACCGACAAGGTCTACAAGCAGAACGCCTTCGACACCTCGGTCATCTCGCTGACCGGCCGCACGAACCCGGTGCTGGGCGTGGACCGCAGCTACATCTGCAATACGGGCAACCTGCCCTTCGTCAACCCCACCGGCTACTGCAACCCCGAGATGGACAAGGCCGTGAACACGGCGGCCACCGTGCCGCTGGACAAGCAACGCGCTGCGTACAAGGTGTATGCCGAGATCGTGGCGCGCGACCTGAACCAGATCACCTTGGCCAGCCAGCAGATGCACGAGGCGGTGTCGACCAGGCTGCAGGGCCTGGACGCGCAGTTCGACTTCTCGTTCAACACGCACCCGAACTGGGCCGAAGCCTGGTTCGCGAAGAAGTAAGCAGGGACGGGAGCACACTTTGTACAGAGACGTCGCGGCGCTCGTGCGGCCCCAGGCCGTTGCCATCGTGGGGGCTTCGGCCAAACGCAGCACCCAGGGCAACGTGGTGATCGAGAACCTGCGCGCCTGGGGCTACCCGGGCCGCATCCTCCCGGTGCACCCGAGCGCCGCCGAGGTCGACGGCTTGCCCGCCTGCAACGGCGCGGCTGCGCTGCCGCCTGCGGTGGACACGGCCATCGTCGCCGTGCCGGCGGCGGAGGTGCTGCAGACGCTGCGCCAGCTGGAAGCGGCCGGCGTGCGCTCGGCCAACGTGTTTTCCAACGGCTTCAGCGCGGAGCAGGAAGCCGCGATCCGCGCCTTCGGCACGACTACGGCCATGTCGATCAACGGCCCCAACTGCATGGGGCTGGTGAACTTCACCGACAAGGCGCCGCTGTATCCGTCGCGGCCCTCGCTGCGCCTGAAGCCGGGGCGCGTCGCGCTGGTGGCGCAGTCGGGCTCCGCGGCGATCTCGGTCATGAACAGCATCACGACCGGGCTGTCCAAGGTCGTCACCGTCGGCAGCGAGTACCAGGTGACGGCCGCCGACTACCTGGTGTGGCTGGCGCAGGACGAGGCCACGACCGTGGTCGGCGTGGTCGCCGAATCCATCCAGGACCCGGTCGCCTTCGCCTATGCGGCCGACAAGCTGCATGCGGCGGGCAAGGCGCTGGTGGTGCTGAAGGTCGGCAATTCCGAGATGGGCGCGGCGGCGACGCAGGCCCACACCGGGGCCCTGGTCAGCAGCCGCGACGCCTTCGACAGCTTCTTCCGCTCCTGCGACATCGCCATCGCGCGCGATTACGACGAACTGGTCGCTTCGCTGGAATGCGCGGTGCTGGCCAAGCGCCGGCCCGGTGCTGGACGTATCGCGGTCGCCGGCATCTCGGGCGGCCAGACGGCCCTGGCCTGCGACGTGGCGGAGGCAGCCGGCGTAGCACTGGCCGTGTTCTCGGAGGCGACGCAGGCCACCGTGCATGCCAGCCTGCCGGGCGCGCCTGGCCACAACCCGGTGGACATCGGCGCCACGGTCTCCAAGGAAGACCGCAACACGCCGGCCGCCTTCGAAGCCATCCTGAACGATCCGGAGGTAGGCGCACTGGCGCTGCTGCAGGACTCGCAGGCCAGCCTGAACCCCAGGACCTACGAAAACTACATGCTGCATATCCCCGGCTATGCGGAGATCGCCCGCAAGACGGGCAAGCCGGTGGTGATGATCTCGCCCACCGGCGAAGGGCTGCATGCGGGCATCGAGGAAGCGGTGCAGGGCAGCGGCGTGCCGGTGCTGCGCGGCCTGCGCGAAGGCCTGGTCGCAATGGACCACCTGGGTCGCGGCCGGCCCGGCGCCGCGAAGGCCTGGGCCGACGCCCACCGCCCGGACCGGCCGCTGCGCAATCCCGCGGCGGCGCAGTGGCGGCGCGAGCTGGCCGCCCTGAGCGGCAGCCTGCCGCCGGAACTCGCCTTTCGCCTGCTGCGCAGCTACGGCGTGCCGGTCGTGAAATCGCTCATCGCTTCCAGCGCCGAAGAAGCGTCGGCGCGCGCCGGCGAGGTCGGCTTCCCGATGGTGGTGAAGGTGGCTTCGCGCCAGATCAACCACCGCTCCGACATCGGCGGCGTGGTGCTGGACGTGCGCGATGCCTCCGCGCTGCGCGACGCGCTCGCCACGATCACGCGCAACGTGGCGCAGCACGCGCCGCAGGCCGTCATCGACGGCTTCGAGCTGCAGGAGCAGATCGCCGGCGACGCCGAGGCGCTGATCGGTTTCGCGCAGACGCCGCCGCTGGGCACGCTGATGGTGGTGGGCACCGGCGGCACGATGGTGGAACTGCTGAACGACCGCGCCCTGCAGTTGGCGCCGCTGTCGGTGGAAGAGGGCAGGGCACTCATAGGGAAGACGCGCCTCGGCAAGCTGCTGGATGGCTACCGCAGCCTGATGCCGCGCACCGACATCGCGCCGCTGGCAAGGCTGCTCAGCGGCCTGTCCGACCTTGCCGCAGACCTGGGCGACCTCATCACGGCTTGCGACCTGAACCCCGTGCTCGTGAAGAAGGCGACGGGCGAACTGCGGGTCGTGGACGCGCTGATGATCGTCCGCAGCGCCGGCTGAAGCAGCATGAAGCGCACCGACGCGCTGGAGACTTCGCCCGCGCGCTACGCGCAGGTCAAGGACCACGTGGTGCGCAGGATCCAGAGCGGCGACTGGCCCGCGGGCCACCGCCTGCCCTCGGAGAACGAACTGGTCGACCAGCTGGGCATCTCGCGGATGACGGTGAACCGCGCGCTGCGCGAGCTGGTGGCCGAGAAGCTGATCGTGCGCGTGCAGGGCGTGGGCAGCTACGTCGCCGAGAACAAGCCGCAGTCGACGCTGGTGCACCTCGGCGTCATCTCGGAGGAGATCCGCGCCCGCGGGCACGAGTACCGCTGCCAGACGCTGGCGCGCCAGCGGCTGGCGGCGCCGCCTGACGTCGGCTTCTGGCTGGAGCTGCCACCCAGCGAGCCGGTGTTCCACGCGGTGTGCCTGCACTTCGAGAACGGCATCCCGGTGCAGCTGGAGGACCGCTACGTCAACGCGCGCATGGCGCCGGCCTTCCTGGACCAGGACTTCTCGATCGAACCCCCCGGCGAGTACCTGCGGCGCAACGTGCCCTTCGACCAGATCGAGCACGTCGTCGACGCGGTGCTGCCGACGCCGGAGCAGGCGCTGCAGCTCGCCATGCAGCAGGCCGAGCCCTGCCTGCTGCTGACGCGGCGCACCTGGATGCAGGAGCAGGTGGTGACCATGGTGCGCTGCTGGCATCCGGCCTCGCGCTATCGCCTGGGCAGCCGCTTCCGCCCGAGTGGCAGCCTGCATGCCGGCTGAAGGCGTGGCCAGCGCGACACCGCCCTGGTGGCGCCTTGCCGCGCCCCTGCCCACGCTGATCCTGGTCAACCTCACTTCGCACCTGGCGCTTTCCGGCGGGCGTCTGTCGGGGTCGCTCTACACGCTGCGCTCGGGCGCCGGCGAACTGTGGGCCGGCGTGTTCATGGGCCTGTTCGCCTTCATCCCGCTTTGCACCTCGCTGCGTTCGGGCCGCTGGATCGACCGCGTGGGCGCGCGGCGGGTGATGCAGCGCGGCACGCTGCTGGTGCTGGCCGGCGCCTGGCTGCCGGTGCTGTGGCTGTCGGTGCCCTCGCTGTTCGCCATGGCCTTGCTGGTGGGCATCGGCTACAACCTCGTCTCGATGGCGGGCCTGCACGCGGCGGCGTCCGCCGGCGATGCGGCGTCGAGCCGCCAGCGGCTGGCCAATTTCGGCTGGCTGGGCCTGGGCTTCGCGACTTCGGCGACGCTCGGCCCGGCGCTGGCGGGTGTGCTGATCGACGCCTTCGGTTTCCGCGTGGCCTTGCTGGTGACGGCGGCGTGCACGCTGGTGACGCTGCTGCTGGTCTTCACGCGCCTGGGCCAGACCGTGCCCGAGCCGCAGGAGCTGCCGCAGCCGCGCCGGTCCGAGGTGGCCGTGCGCGGCCTGTTCGACCTGCTGCGGCGCCCGCGCTTGCGCCAGCTGCTGCTCGTGGGCCTGACCATCTCCGCCAGCTGGGACCTGTTCGTCATCATGCTGCCGGTGGTCGGCACGCGGCTCGGCTTCTCGGCCTCCCTCGTCGGCACGATCTCGTCGGCCTTCGCGCTGGGCATCTTCATCAGCCGCGCGCTGACGCCCACGCTGGCCGTGCGTTTCCCCGAGTGGCACAACGTGCGGGCCTCGCTGGTGGGCATCGTGGCGATGTTCGTGCTGCTGCCGCTGGTGCGTGCGCCGGCGCTGTTCATCGTGCTGGCGCTGCTGCTGGGCGTGTCCATCGGCCTGAGCCAGCCGAACATCCTGTCGCTGCTGCACGCGGCCACGCCGCGCTCGCGCAGCGGCGAGGCGCTGGGCCTGCGCTATTTCCTGGGCAACTGTTCGTCGGTGCTGATGCCGCTGTTCTTCGGCTCGGCGATCGGCGTGCTGGGCGTGTTGCCCATCTTCTGGCTGAATGCCGGCGTGGCGGGGGCCGGGCTGGCCAGCGCGCAACAGGCGGTGCGGCGGGTGCGATGATGCGGCCGTGAAACACGGCTCGGACTTCGTGCGCAGCGGCAGCCTGAACGGCTACGTCGACCTGGTCCGCTCGCTCGGCCGCGACCCCAACGCCTTCCTGCGCAGCGTGGGCCTGAAGGCGAAGCTGCTCGAAGATTCCGAGATGCTGGTGCCGCGCGACGCCGTGCGCGAGCTGCTGGAGATCACCGCCCGCGCCACCCAGGTCGAGGATTTCGCACTGCGGCTGGCGGCGCCCCGCAGGCTCTCCACCCTGGGGCCGGTCAGCCTGGTGATGCGCGAGGATCCGACGCCGCGCGCTGCCCTGGACACGCTTTGCCGCTACTTGAGGCTGGTGAACGCGTCGCTGACGATCCTCGTGGAAGACGCCGGCAGCGTCGTGATCATTCGCGAAGACCTGCAGCCGACGCCCGGCCTGTCGATGCGGCAGTCGGAGGAACTGGCGGTGGGCACGATGTTCCGGATCCTGGCCGAATTGATCGGCCCGCAGTGGCGGCCGCAGGAGGTGTGCTTCGCGCACCGCCCGCCGCAGGACGTTTCCGCGCACCGCGCGTTCTTTCGCCGCACGCCCAAGTTCAACCAGGAGTTCAACGGGTTGGTCTGCTCGGCGAGCGACCTGTCGATGCCGCGCGAATCCGGCGACCAAGTGGCTGCGGGCTACGCCAGGAAGTTCCTGGAAGCGGACCTCGGCGTCGACCGCAGCCCGAGTGCGCAGCAAGGCTGCCGGCAGGTGATGCTGGCGCTGCTGCCCAATGGCACCTGCACCGCGGCGGAGGTGGCGCGGCTGCTGCGCGTCGACCGCCGCACCCTGCATCGCCGGCTCGATGCGGAGGGCCTCACCTTCATGCGTTTGCTGGACCAGGTGCGTTCGGACCTGGCCAAGCGCCACCTGCGCGAAAGCGACCTGCCGATCAGCGAGGTGGCCGCGCTGCTGGGTTTCGCCAGGCCCACCGGCTTCAGCCATTGGTTCCGCGGCGTGTTCGGCTGCAGCGCCTCGGAGTGGCGAAGCCAGGCCGGCCGGGATCAGGCCATCGCCGGCTTGCGCAGGAAGCCTTGATGCCCGCCGTTGCGGTTGGGCGCAAAGCCGTTGGCCTGCAGCGTCTCTTCCACCGTGTCGTAGAACACGCCGATCTTCAGGATCTCGCGCGCCTGCTGCGCCGTCGCGATGGGGCGGCCGAATTCACCGGCGATGCGCACCAGCTGCTTGATCTGTTCGACCGAACTCATCTTGCCGGTGCGCTGCTGGTTCCACAGCACGTCCTCGATGCCGCAGCGCACGTGCAGGCCCAGGGCCATGCCGATCATGTTGATCGGCAGAACGTTCAGCACCGAGCTTTCCACCGTGAGCACCGCGCCGTCCGGCACCGCGCGCAGCATGTTGGCCAGGTTGTAGATGTTGGCCTGGTCCATGCCGCCGCTGATGGCCACCCAGTTCATCACCAGCGGGCCCTTGTAGACGCCGCGGCGGATCATCCGCTCGATGGTCTCGAAGCTGTTGATGTTGTAGCACTGGAACTCGCTCTGGATGCCGGCGGCCGTGAGGCGGCGGATGTGCTCCTCGACCCAGCTGGGGTTCGAAGGCACGATCATGTTCCGGTAGGCCTCGTAGTACTCCGGGAAGCCGCGTGACACGCCGCGGAAGTCGTCCAGCCCGGCGTGTTCGGTCACGTTCATCTGCGTCGTGTTGACGGTGACGGTGACCTGGTCGGGCTTCGGGTCGAGTTCGGCCAGCATGTGCCGCGTGTCGTCGCTCAGCCACTTGGCCGCCTGGCCTTCTTCAGGAGCGAAGCTGATGGAGCCGCCGACCTGGATGACCATTTCCGGCACGCGTTCGCGCACGCCGGCGATCAGCTCGTTGAACTTCGACAGGCGCTTGCTGCCCTTGCCGTCGGCTTCGCGCACGTGCAGGTGCAGCACGGTGGCGCCGGCTTCGTAGCAATCCACGGCCTTCTGGATCTGGTCCTTCATCGCGATGGGGATGTCTTCGGGGAAGTCCGAAGGGATCCAGCCCGGCGCGTAGGGCGCGGCGGTGATGATCAGCGGCTGCTGGTTCTCGGGGTAGAGGTGGCCGTCGAGGAAGTTCATGGTGGGGTCCTTGGGGTCAGTTGGCGCGGATGTCGAACTTCTTGACGATGGCGGCGTTGCGCTGCGACAGCGCCTTGTTCTCGGCGAGCAGCGCGGAGGAGTCGACGCTCACGTCGGGCTCCAGGCCGGCGTCGAACAGCCGCTGCTGGATGGCCGGCGTGCTGGCCGCCTTCTTGATGGTCTCCTGCAGCTTCGCCACCACCTCGGGCGGCAGCTTGCTGGAGCCGTAGAAGCACAGCTGGCCCTGGAACTGGATTTCGGGGAAGCCCAGCTCGGTCATGGTCGGCACTTCGGGCAGGTAGGGCGAGCGCTTCTTGCCGGAGACGGCATAGGCGCGCAGCTTGCCGCTCTTGATGAAGGGCAGCGAGGCCACCATGCCGTCGAACATGATGTCGACCTGGCCGCCCAGCATGGCCTGGATCGCCGGCGGCGAACCGGAATAGGCCACGTGCTGCATGTCCAGGTCTTCGCGGTTGCTGAAGATCAGGCCCGAGTACTGCGACACCGTGCCGGCGCCGTAGCTGGCGAAGGAAGTCTTGCCCTTTTGCGCCTTCAGGTGCGCGACCAGGCCAGTGAAGTCCTTGGCCGGGTAGTCCGCGGACGACTCGAGCACATAGCTCGTGAGGGCCACGCGCGCCAGCGAGACGATGTCCTTGAGCGGGTCGTAGGGGACCTTCATCACCTGCGGCGCTTCCACCAGCATGTTGTTGGGCCCGATGGCGATGGTGTTGCCGTCGGCCTCGGCCTTCATCATGGCGCCGAGGCCGATCCAGCCGGTGGCGCCGGCGCGGTTCTCGATGACGACGGGCCGGCCGATGTCCTCGGAGATCTTCTGGCCGATGACGCGGGCGGCGATGTCCACCGTGCCGCCCGGCGGCGCCGGCACGATCACCTTCAAGGGCTTTTCGCCCAGCGCGAAGACGCTCAGCGACATTGACGACGCGATCAGGGCCAGGGCGGTACGCCGTCCGAATTGCTGCAGGTTCACTTTTGTCTCCTTGCCGTTCGGGGCAGTATCTGGCGTCACTGGTCTTGGAACTTGCTTTTCTGGGACATGGATTTGCCAATCTGGGACATCCGGTTTTCGCGACAGAACTGTTACTCCCACCCCGCGCGCGCTTGTTCCTACATTGGCGTCCTTCCCGACGAAGAAAGGACATCACCATGGGACACCCTTACACCGGCGGCTGCGCGTGCGGCGCCCTGCGCTACGAGATTGCGGGCGAACCGGTCTTCCAGAACCATTGCCAGTGCCTGGACTGCCAGCACAAGAGCGGCACCGGCCACGGCTCCTACCTGACGTTCGCGCGGGCTGGCGTGGTGCAGCGCGGCCAGTCGACGCACTGGGAGATGGTGGCCGACAGCGGCAACGTGAAGACGCGGGCGTTCTGCCCGACCTGCGGTTCACCGGTCTCGATGACCTTCGCCGCGATGCCGGAGCTGTTCACCGTGCACGCGGCCAGCCTGGACGACCCCGGTCGCTTCCAGCCACAGGCGGTGACTTACGCAATGCGTGCCCATGACTGGGAGCACCTGGACCCGGCCTTGCCCCGCTTCGAGAAGATGCCGCCTAGGTGAGGGCTTCCTTGATCGCTCTCCCGCGCTCGGCGCGAACGTGCTGCCGACGCGCGCGCCTGGAGCGAGCCCTGAGTTTCAGGGCTCAGTCGAGCTCACCCATGCCACTTCGAGGCATGGATCACGGCGCACATGTCGACGCGGTGGAAGTGCGGCTCCTTGCAGGCGAGGAAGTCGTCGTTGAAGGTGCCGAAAGTGCTGTCCGGGCGGTGCTTCATGCCCTGGTAGAAGGCGTCGATGATCCCGTTCTTGAAATCGGCTTCGCGGGGAAATGCGGCGAGGACGGCCTGGCGCTCCGCGTCCGTGAACTGGTCGTAGCCGCGGCCCGCAACGTCCATGCCCGCGCCCGCCTGGACCAGCGCGATCTCCGGCTTCATGAACTGCGGAATGCCGGGTGTCGAATGGAGCGCCACGGCGTTCCAGACCGTCTCGATGTCGCCTTCAGCAATGCCGTGGCTTCGCAGGAAGTCGCGTGCCGCATTCGCGCCGTCCACTTCGAAGCGAAGCTGGCTGTTCCCGTAGTGCGGGGTGAGGCCGATGTCGTGGAACATGGACGCCGCGTAGAGCAGTTCGGCATCGAACTGCAAGCCTGCCCGGCGGCCAGCCAGCTCGCCCCAGCAATAGACGCGCAGCGAGTGGTGATAGAGCAGGTCGCTTTCGGTGTCGCGAACGAACTGGGTCAGCTCGCGGGCGAGCTGGCTGTCCGGAATGCGGATTCCGGAGACTTCGTTGGGAATCATGGCTTCTCCATCGGTGGATGATGTTCGGGAAAACCAAGCAGCTGCGCGAAGTCGCCCACGCTCTCGCGGGGCATCGCAGGCTGGTTCACCGGTGCCTGCGGGTCGCCGTAGCCCATGGACATGCCGAAGACCACCACTTCCTCGGGCGGCAAGTGCAGTTGCTCCGCAATGACTTCATGGAAAGGCGCAAAGGAGACCTGGGGGCAGGTGTCGATGCCTCGCGCCCTCGCAGCGATCATCACGTTCTGCGCGAACATGCCGAGGTCGATCCAGCTGTGCGGCTTCAGGCGGCGGTCGATCGCGAAGAGGAGACCCACTGGCGCACCGAAGAACGACAGGTTGCGCTCGGACTGGCGGGCGCGCGCGGCGGCGTCCGTGCGGTCGATGTCGAGGGAAGCGTAGTAGCGCGCTCCGAAGTCCTGCAGCCTCGCGCGGAACACATCCGGCAGCGGATCCGGAAAGTGGGCCGGCGCCGGCAGGTTGCCGGCCCGTGAGGCTGCGAGCAGCATATCGCCAAGCTTGTCCTTGACGCTGCCGCTGACGACGTACACCCGCCATGGCTGGATGTTCGCGCCGCTCGGCGCCGTGGCAGCGTCGGCGAGGATGTCCTCCACCTGTTTCCGGTCCAGCGGCTGCGGCTTGAACGCGCGCACCGCGTGGCGCGAGCGCATGACCGTGGACACGCAGCGGGCGATGGCTTCCTGGCCCCAATCACGTACGGAGTTGTCCATCGTCTACTCCTGCGGCGCCGCGTGGTAGGAGATCCGGCCCGAGGGCAGGAAGAACAGGGCGATGACGGCGCCGTCCTTGGCTTCCGGATAGTGCTGGCTGCCGGGAGCGGGCGCGGTCCAGCCACCGTAGCACCATCCGTTGGGACCGTTCAGGGCTGCGCCGGGAGTGAGCGGCACGACCAGGTTGAACTCGCCGTAGGGGTGCCCGTGGTACTGGCCGCGAAAGCGGCGGTCGGGATGGCCCTGGTGGTTGCCGGTGCTGTCCATGTACACCGCGGTGATGCTGAAGTGCAGGGTGCGCTCGCTCGGTTCGGCGATGCGGCTGCGGCGGTAGGCCGGACCGTCGATCTCCACGTTCGCGGCCCAGCCTTCCTGGACCCCCATCTGCACGAGGGCCGACAAGGCCTGGTAGAGCTCGCTGCCCGGGCCGTACTTTTCGTTCAGCCAGCGCTCGACCTCCGTGCTTGCGGTCATGTCTTTCACTTCTTCGAGGAAGGGGATCGAGCGCGCGATCAGCGCCTCGGGTCCATGGATGGAGGGTTCGGTGGTCATGGGCTTCTCGCGGTGTGGTGCGGCGAATCATGGTCGCGGCCCGCGTTGAAGGGAACTGATGCTTCTGCAAGCCCATAATGCATGCCGTTCATGGCGAGAGGGCAATCATGAGTATCGGCCGCACGGACCTCAACCTGCTCAAGGTCTTCGACGCCGTCTACGAGGAAAGGAACCTGGTCCTCGCAGGCAAGCGGCTCAACCTCACCCAATCGGCGGTGAGCCATGCGCTTGCGAGGTTGCGCGAGCTGGTGGGCGACGAGCTCTTCATGCGAACGGGCAAGGGCATGGTGCCGACCGGCCGCGCCACGGCCATGGCGCCGGTCCTGCGCGATTCCTTGCGGCGCATCGAGGCGACGCTGGGCACGGAGAAGTTCGTGCCGGGCGAGTCTACGCGGCGCTTCGTGATCGCCGCCAACGACCACCTCACCGCGGTCATCATTGCACCGCTCACGCGCGAACTGCAGCAGGCTGCGCCTGGCGTGGACCTCGTGATCCGGCCCTCGACGCGGCTCGATCTGGCGGAGCAGATCGACCTTGGACGGATCGACCTCGCGATCGGCATCTTCGCGCAGGTGCCCAGCCGGCTGAACTCGCGCACGCTGATGTCGCAGGGCGAAGCCGTGCTGATGCGGCGCGGCCACCCCGCGGCGCGCCGCAAGCTCACGCTGCGGGACATGGCGAAGTACCCGCTGGTGACGGTCTCCGTCGGCGGGCAGGAGGAGGGCGCGGTGGGTGGCTTCATCCTGGAGCGCGGTCTGGCCCGGCAGTCCGAGATGTTCGATCGCCAGGCCCTGGAAGAGGCGCTGCAGCGTGAACAGGAAAGGCCGCGTGCGCGGGTTACGGTGCCGCATTCGCTGGCGATCCCGGAGCTCCTGCGCGACACCGACATGCTGTCGATCGTCCCCGCCTCGCTGGCCGTGGCGCTCGTCAAGAACAGCGAACTGCTGCGCCGGCAAGCTCCGTACCAGGCCGAGGCCTCCACGATCCGCGCGGTCTGGCATCGCCGCGACGAGCACGATGCAGGTCACGCGTGGCTGCGTGAGCTGGTGGCCGGGACGGCTCGCGTCGCCGAGGAGGCGCTCGCCTGACAGTTGCCGGCAGTGAAGTGCACGGCGTGCATCGCGTGCTTGCAAAGACTTCAGTTCTCCCGGGCGCCGCGACCCACCATCATTCCGCCACTTCGAGTTTTCAAGTGTGTGAGGTGCGGAATGAATGCAATGAATCGTCGCGCGTTTGCGCGGTTGGCCATGACACTGCCAGCGGCCAGCTGGCTGGCTCCATCCTTCTCCCAGGCGGCTGGCGTGGGCAAGTTGCTGGTGGGCTACCCCGCCGGCGGCACGCTGGATACCACGGCACGCCAGCTGGCCGAAGCGTGGCGCAAGCAGGGGCACCTTTACATCGTCGACAACCGCGCGGGAGCGGCGGGCCGCATCGCCAGCAGCCAGCTGAAGCGCGAACGGCCGGACGGAAGCGCGCTCTTGTGCACGCACGCTTCCGCTCTCACCATCTACCCGCATGTGTACTCGCGCCTGATGTACGACCCGGTCGCGGACCTGCTGCCCGTGTCGCCGCTGGTGGCCGCCACTTGCGCGTTCGCAGTGAGCAATGCGGCGCCTCCCGGCGTGACGGACGTGAAGTCGTACGTCGAGTGGGTGCGGCGTTTCCCTGGGGCCGCCAGCTATGCGTCGCCGGCCGCCGGCTCGTTCGCGCATTTCCTCGGCTACCAGCTGTCCGAGGCGGCCGGCCTGAAGCTGCAGCACATCGGCTACCGCGGGTCCGCCCCGGCCATGCAGGACCTCATCGGCGGGCAGATTCCCGCTTACCTCGGGTTTGTCGCGGACTTCCTGCCTTACCTGGAGCAAGGGAAGCTCCGGATCCTCGGCGTCTCCGGGGAGAAGCGCTCGCCTTTCCTGCCCAAGGTTCCGACCTTCATCGAGCAGGGCTTTCCGAAGGTCCGGGGTGCCGAGAACTACGGCATCTTCGCGCCGCCTGGCACGCCGGACGGCGTCGTCCAGGCGACGTATGCCGCCATCGTGGCGGCAAGCAAGGACCCGGCGTTGCAGCGCGCCTTCGCGGAGGTCGGGCTGGAAACGGTGACCATGCCGCCGGGCGAGTACGCGAGGCAGCTGCAGCGAGAGCGTGACGCCTGGGCGCCGGTCGTGCGTGCGTCCGGTTTCCGTTCGGAGGAGTGATCGATGAGCCAGCGCCTCGACTACAACCAGCTCGCTCCCGCGGGAATGAAGGCTCTCGGTGCTGCCTACGGCTACACCGCGCAAAGCAGCCTCTCGCCGGTCCTGGTGGACCTGGTCTACCTGCGCGTCTCGCAGATCAACAACTGCGCGTACTGCCTCGACATGCACACGCGGGACCTGCTGAAGCGAGGCGTCCCCGTGGAAAAGATCGCGCTGCTGCAGGCTTGGCGCGAAGCCGGGGACCTGTTCGATCCGCGTGAGCAGGCCGCCCTGGCCTGGGCGGAGTCGGTGACGCGCGTCGCCGACACGGGCGTACCCGACGCGGACTTCGATGCCGCACGCGACGTCTTCGACGAGCGCGAACTGGTGGACCTCACCCTCGCCATCGGCGTGATGAACAGCTACAACCGCATGGCGATCAGCTTCCGCAGCACGCCGGCGGCGGTTTCCTCGAAGTAGTCAGTCCGGCTTGCCGGCCAAGGCGGAGCGGCCCCGGACGACGGCCTCGCATGGCAGCAGCCTGTGCGTCTCGCCGACTTCGGTGGCGTGATGGGTTCCCCACGCCATCAGCGACTGCAGCAAGGGCAGCAAGCTCTCTCCCAGCGGCGTGAGCAGGTACTCGACGCCTTGCGGGCTGGAGGCCACGGGCCGGCGTTCGACCAGGCCATGTTCCTCCAGCGCCCGCAGCTGCTCGATCAACACCTTTTGCGACAGGCCGGCAATGCGCTTTTCGAGGTCATTCGTGCGCTGCGGGCCGGTCGCCAGCACGTCCAGGAGGACGGCCTTCCAGCGCCCGGACAGGATGCCCAACGCGCGTTCGAGCGGCAAGCCTCGCAGGTGTTTGATGACCTTCATGTACTGACCAATCGGTGTGTAGATTCCGCGCGCTTCGCTACCTAATCTCCAGGCCTCGCATCCCTTGGAGAAAGTCCCGTGACAGACCTGTTTTCATCCCTCTTGCTTGGCGGCGCCGTTGCCCTGAAGAACCGAATTGTGATGGCGCCCATGACCCGCACGCGAACGTCCCCTGGCGACGTCCCCAATGCGCTCATGGCTACCTACTATGGCCAGCGGGCAAGCGCCGGCCTGATCATCAGCGAGGCCATCGACGTGGCGCCGTCCAGCAAGGGTTACGCCTGCACGCCCGGCATCTACACGGAGGCGCAGCGCAAGGGCTGGCGCCTGGTGACGGAGGAGGTCCATCGCCAAGGCGGGACCATCTTCGCGCAGCTCTGGCACGTGGGCCGGATGGCGCATCCGTCGATGATGCCCAATGGCGAAGCCCCCTGGGGCGTGACCGAGCAGCGGGCTGAAAACTCCGACGTGTTCGCGCACGACGCCAACGGTGTCCTGGGCTACATGCGCGCCGGCGCGCCTCGCAAGCTCGCGACGCAGGAGGTTTCGGACCTGGTCGGGACCTTCGCCCATGCGTTCGCGGACCTGCGTGCCGCCGGGTTTGACGGCGTGGAACTGCACGCCGCCAACGGCTACCTGTTCGAGCAGTTCATGAACCCCGTGCTCAACACGCGCACCGACCGCTACGGCGGCGGCAGCCTCCACGATCGCACCCGGTTCCTGATGGAAGTCGTCGACGCCGGCGTGCGCCAGTTCGGCCCCGGGCGCGTCGGCGTCCGCCTGTCTCCGTTCGGCCTGTTCAACTCCATGCCTGCTGACCCGGGCGTCGAGGGGACGCTGTTGTACCTGGCCAAGGAACTGGGTCGCCGCGGCGCCGCGTACATGCACCTGATCTACGAGCTGATGCCCACCGGCAACATGGAGACCGCCGTCTTCCAGGCACGCCATCTCGATCACGCGTTGCTGGCGAAGGTCCGCGCGAGCTTCCCGGGGACCCTCATCTGGGCCGGCGGCTTCAACAGCCGCGACGGCGCAGAGGCCGCGCTCAAGACCGGGCTCGTGGACTTGATCGCGTTTGGGCGGCCTTTCATCGGCAACCCCGACCTGCCGGAACGGCTCAAGAAAGGCTGGCCGCTGACGGAGGCGGACCGCTCGACTTACTACACGCGGCGGGGCGAGGTGGGGTTCACCGACTTTGCGCGGTATGCCGGGGCTCAAGCAGGAGCGCGTTGAGCCTTGCGGGCGAGGCGGACGCTAAGGCGTCCGCCGCGGCAGATTCCCCCGGATCAACTCCCCCGAAATCGACACCCCCGTTGCAAACTCCGGCAGCGCATCCCCCGGCCCGAACCAGCGCGCTTCGGCGATCTCCTCGCCGTCCACCACGATCTCGCCGCTCTCCCACTCCGCGGTGAAGGCGATCATCAGCGAATGCGGGAAGGGCCAGGACTGGCTGCCGAAATAGCGCAGGTCGCGCACGCGCAGGCCGACTTCTTCGAACACCTCGCGGTGCACCGCATCCTCGACCGACTCGCCCGCCTCCAGGAAGCCAGCCAAGGCGCTGAAGCGGCGATTGGGCGATGCCGAATTGCGGGCCAGCAGGATGGCGTCGCCTTTCTTCACCAGCACCATCATGGCTGGCGAGATGCGGGGATAGGCCGCGTGGCCGCAGCGGGTGCAGCGCATGCAGCGTTCGCCGGCCAACGCCTCCATGGTGCCGCCGCAGGCGCCGCAGAAGCGATGCGTGCGGGACCACTCGGCGATCTGGAAGGCTCGGCCCGCCACCGCCGCCAGGTGGTCGTCGATTGCGCCGAACAGCGAACGCAGGGGCCGGAAGGTGAAGCCGGCAACGGGCTCCGTGAAACTGGCGTCCACCCACACGGCCCGGCAATAGTGCTGGCCCAGCAGGCCGACCGCGCGCGATTCCGCCAGTGATACGCCCAGCGCCAGGCACGCGGCCTCGTCGGGCAAGGCCAGGTCCGATTCGCGGACCAGCAGGGCGCCGCCGCGGAAGACGAAGATGTGCTCCTGGGCGCCCGGCTGTGGCGCGTGCAGCGGGACGAAATGCGAGGGTGTGATGAGCATGGGATCATCATACGGAGCGAGTGGCCACCCGAAGTCGGGTACGCTTTCCCTTTGCATTCGATCCACGAGGACCCGGCCATGAGCATTCCTGTCGATCTGCCCCAATTGGCGGAAGTCATGGGGCGCTATCGCTTTGCCTATCTGATGACGTCCAGCGAGCGCGGCGCGCCGCATGTCGTCGCCGTGACGCCCGTGCTGCAGGACGGCGAGCTGGTCGTCGACGAGCCGGGGCGACGCACCCGCGAAAACGCCTCGCAACGGCCCGAGGTGGCCCTGGTGTGGCCGCCGCAAACGGAGGCGGATTATTCGCTGATCGTCGATGGGAAGGTCGTCGCGGCGGACGGCGCCTTGCGCATCACGCCTGCGCGCGCGGTGCTGCATCGGCCGGCCGCGCCTCGCCAGCCGGCAGCTCCCGGCGCCTGCGGTTCGGATTGCGTGGAAGTCGCGTGAGCCGTCCTTCCGCTTCTCAAACCGCTTCCTTCTTCTCGCGTCCGCTGGTGGTGGTGGCGCTGGCGACGCTGTGCTGCCTGTTGTGGGGCAGTGCGTATCCGGCCATCAAGGGCGGCTATGCGCTGCTGCAGATCGCGCCGGACGACCTGGGCGGCAAGATGCTGTTCGCGGGCTGGCGCTTCCTGCTCGCCGGCCTCGTGCTGCTGGTGGTCGCCGCGGCCACCGGCCGGCGCCCGGGCGTGCGCTCGCCGCGCGACGTGGGTTCGCTGTTCCTGCTCGGCGCGACGCAGACGGCCTTGCAGTACGTCTTCTTCTACATCGGGCTGTCCCACACCACCGGCGTCAAGAGCTCGATCATGAACGCGACCGGCACTTTTTTCAGCGTGCTGCTCGCGCACTTCATCTATCGGCAGGAGCGGCTCACGCACCGCAAGGCGCTGGGCTGCCTGGTGGGTTTCGCCGGCGTGCTGGTGGTCAACGTCAGCCCGCAGCTGGCGGAGTTCGATTTCACGCTGCTGGGCGAAGGCTTCGTCGTGATCGCCGCCTTCGTGCTGGCCGCGGCTTCCATCTACGGCAAGTGGCTGTCGCAGCGCTTCGATGCGGTCTTCATGACCGGCGCGCAGCTGGCCATCGGCGGCGCCTTGCTGCTGCTGGTCGGCCGGGTCACCGGCGGCGGCCTGGTGCATTGGAGCTGGCAGGCCGTCGCCTTGATGGCGTACATGGTGCTGCTGTCCGCCGTGGCCTTCACGCTGTGGACGGTGCTGCTGAAGCACAACCCGGTGTCGCTGGTGGCCGTGTTCAACTTCCTGATCCCGGTGTTCGGCGCGGGGCTGTCGGCGATCTTCCTGGGCGAGTCGGTGCTCGAATGGAAGAACCTGGTCGCGCTGGTGCTGGTCTGCGGCGGCATCACGCTGGTGACGCGCGCGGTTGGCGCGGCTGCGCGGCCCGCGCCTGAACGGAGCCTTTCAGCCTCCGGCTGATGCCGCCTCGCGGCCTTGCCCTGCCGCTGCCCGGCAGCGGCCATGCGACTCTCGAGCCAGACAAGGCTCTGGACGCATGACCGAGGCAACGCTCCGCGACACCGTGCTCAGGATAGGCGAAGAAGCTGGTGCCTCGGCCATCGCGGTCGCGGCCTACGACTTCGAGCACCACACGACCTGGTCGCTCAACGCCCACCGCTGGTTCCACGCTGCCAGCACCATCAAGGTGCCGGTGCTGCTGGCTGTGTGCGCGGCGATCGAAGAGCACCGCTTCGAGCCGCACTCGCGCGTGCACGTGCGCAACCGTTTCCTCGGCGTGGTTGACGGCCGGCCGTTCCGGGTGGCGGAGGAGCGCGATGCCAACGCGGAGGTCCATGCTGCGCTCGGGCGCATGCTGACCGTGCACGAGCTGGCCGGGCACATGATCGCGACCAGCAGCAACCTCGCCACCAACCTGCTCCTCGATCTGGTCGGTGTCGAGGCTGCGCGTGCGTCGCTCGCGCGTTTGCGCCTGGGCGGCATCGACCTGCAGCGCGGCGTGGAAGACGAGGTGGCGTGGGAGGCGGGCCTCAACAACCGCGTGACCGCGGCCGGCCTCTGCGATGCCTTCCGCCTCATCGAGGATGGCGACGCCATCTCCCCCGAGGCCTCGAAGGCGATGCTGGACATCCTGCACCAGCAGCGCTTTCGCAGCGGCATCCCCGCCGGCCTGCCGGAGGACGCGCGGGTTGCCCACAAGACCGGCGAAATCTCCACCATCGCGCACGACGCCGGCATCGTCTACCTGGACGGCCGCGATGCTTACGTGGTCGTCATCCTCACCGAATGGGCGCCGGAGGTGAATGGCCGGCAGGAGACGATCGCGCGCATCTCGCGGGCCGTCTACCAGTCGATGACGGGGCGCAGGGAATGAGCGTGCTGCCGCTGCCCCTGGTCCGCGCCGACGACCTGCCGCCCGAGCTGCGGCCGGTGCTGCGGCCCGGCGAGACGCTGCGCGATCGGACCGGAGGCGCGCATGCGCTGCCCTCGTCCTTCCTGCGGGTGGATTCCTGGGAGCAGGCGCGCGAGACGGTGCTGACGCCGCATTTCACCTTGTCGGAATTGATCAGCGTCGACGTGCGCGAAGCGCCGCCGCTGCGCTCTTTTCCGCGCTTCATTCCATGCGCCGTGCTGCTGCTGGCGGGCGCGCTCGAACTGCTGCGCCTGGAACTCGGGACCTATGTCTACGTGGCCGCGAACGGCGGCTACCGCTCGCCGGGGCACGCGATGAGCCGCCATGCTTCGCGCCACTGCTGGGGCACGGCGGCCAACATCTACCGCATCGGCGACAGCTGGCTCGACAACCGCGAGGAGATCGAGAAGCACGCGGCCATCGCGCGCCGCGTCATTCCCGGCGTATGGGTGCGCCCTTACGGCATCGAAGACGGCCAGGCGGACGACCACCTGCACGTAGACCTCGGCTACACGGTGTTCGACCCGGCGCACACCGAGGGAGCAGCCTGATGGCGGACCCGAAGAAGCTGGCGAAACCTTCCGCGCCTGAGCAATTGCGCCTCGCGGCGATGGGCCTGGAAGCCGAGTGCTCCCTGATGCTCGATGGCGAACCCACGCGGCCGGAGGACTTGTTCGGCAGCCCGCGCGACTTCATCCGCGGTGAGCTGATGCACCGCCAGGGCACCTCGTATCACCTGCCCACCGGGGGCGCGGTGTACTTCGACACGGGCGTCATCGAAGTGGCGACGCCAGTGGTGGAGATCGAGCGCGGTTGCGCGGCGCGGGCCGGGCGCTCGCTGTGGGAAGCGCTGCAGTTCGTCCGCGGCGAGCTGGATGCCTGGGATGCGCGCAACTGCCGCGAAACGCGGCTCGTCGGCTTCAGCGCGCACTACAACGTGTCCTTCGAGCTGCCGCCGGACGAGCCGGCCAACGGGCGCAGCATCGAGAAGCTCGCGCGCCTGCTCACTTTCATCCTTCCCGCGCCCGTGATGCTGCTGGCGACCAACCGGCAATCCACGGGCGTCGGCGTGCGGCCGCGCCCGGGTCGCATCGAGATCACTTCCGATTTCACGCCGGAGCCGGCGCTGATGATCGCGGCGGCGACCGTGATCGTGGCCGTCGTGCGCGAGGTGATGACCTGGCCATCGTATGAGCCGGGCGAACTGGCCAGGCGCGGCATCCCCGTGATCAGCGGCTTCCAGCCCATGCCCCACACCTCGCGCAAGGGCTGGCTGGCGCGCTTCAGCTGCTATCCGGAGAACCCGTCCACCTGCGACATCGACCGTGACCAGTGGCAGACGGAGCACGACGGGGAACTGAGCCTGCGCGCCATGGCCGGCCAGACCGTGCGCCACTTCTGGCGCGCCATCCACCGCATTGCGGACCCATCCAGCTCGCGCCTGATCCGCGCTGTCATGCGCGGGCGCAGCGCCTCGCTGCTGGATCTGGACGCCCGCCCGCCGGCCTACGAGCACGTCGGCAGCCTCTGCGCCTGGGACGGACGCGCGCCGCCCGCGCAGCTGGCGCGCTCGCGCTACGAGCGGGTCGTGATGCATGCCGTGTCGGGCCGGCAGCTGCGCATGAACGGCGCCTGCCTGCGCCCGGTGGGCATGAGTGGCTGGTCGGCGGTGGTGTTCGAAGGCGAGGACCAGCATCGCGAGGTGATCGCCATCGACGACCTCATCCCCCATCTCGACGACTGGGAGCTCAGTCCCGCTTGATGCCGCCGTCGATGCGGGGCCGGTCGGACGCAACGCCATCAAAGTCGTAACGGTTTACACGCCTGCGGCTCGACGACTGACGCCTTGTGCCGTCCTCTTACATCCGGTCCGTTGAATTGCAGGGCTTGCCCGGCGCAGCATGGCTGCCGACGAGCCCTGTGTTGCGGGCTGGCAGAGGAGGCGAAATGGCGCGGTGTTCCAACGTCAGTTTGCTCGGGCTGTTGTTTCTCGCGGCGGGTGCGTCGGCCACCACGGTGGGCCCGATCAAGGGCGCGCCGGTCCCCGGGCACCCGCTCGCGGTGAACATCCCGTTCGCGGTCGATGCGCCCACGGAGCGCGCCTGCGCCAGCGCCGGCGTGCGCTATGGCAGCGCGCCCGCGCCCATGGTGCTGCATGTGCAGGGGCAGGGCCTCAAGCGCAACCTGCTGGTCACTTCGCGCTCGCGCGTGGATGCGCAGCCGGTCACGGTGGATGTGCGCGTCGGCTGCGGCGCCAAGGCGGTGACACGCAAGTTCGTCATGGCAACGGGCGTGCCGGTGGCCAAGAGTCCGCCGGTGCCCGAGCCAGCCACGCGGCGCGCCGAGCTCGCGGTCAAGCCGCGGCCGAAGCCGGTCGCGTTGATGGCGCCGAGCGAGCCGCTCTTTCCCCCGCCCATGCCGCCCGAAACCAGCGTGCCGAAGCCGGAGGCGCCGCCGACCGAGGAATTGCGCCAGGCGCGCTCCGACGCCGCCACCGCGATGGCGCAATTGGAAGCCGCGCGCAGGGAGCTGGCGGCGGTTCTGGACGTCGAACGGCGCACCTCGCAGACCCTCATCGCCGCGGACCACGAGATCCGCGACGCGAACTCCCGGGTCGACCGCATGCGGCTGGTCCTGAAGTGCATCGGCGCCGGGCTCACGCTGGTGGCCGCCGGCGTGGTCTGGCTGGAGCTGCATCGCATGGCGGTCCGGCGCTTCCGGGCCGCGCCGGAGACGGCCGAAGAACCGGGGCTGCTCGAGGGCGCCGAGATGCCGACCTAGATCATCTGCCCGCCACTGGCTTCCAGCCGCTGCGCGTTGACCCAGCGCGCCGCTTCGGAGCACAGGAAGGCGACGACGGGACCGATGTCCTCGGCCTCGCCGATGCGGCCGAGCGCCGTGTTCTGGGCCACCATCACCGGCAGCTGCGGGTTGGCCTCGTACACCTCGCGGCTGAAGTCGGTGGCGATGGCGCCCGGCGCGATCGCGTTCACGCGGATGCGGCGCGGCCCGAGCTCCTTGGCCCAGTAGCGCACCAGCGTTTCGACGGCCGCCTTCATCGCGGCATACGGCGCGTAGCCAGGGATGGAGATGCGCGTCAGCCCGGAGGAAACGCACACGATCCCGCCGCCGTCCTGCAGCTGCGGCAGCAGTTGCTGCGTCAGGAAGTAGACGCCCTTGAAGTGGACGTGGGCCAGCGCGTCGAACACGGCTTCCTGCGTCTCGCCCAGCTTGCCCTGGCCGTTGAAGCCGCCGTTGTTGACGAGGAAGTCGATGTGCTTGCGGTGCCATCGGCTTTCCAGGACCTCGGCCAGGCGCTGCGCGAAGGCGGGAAAGGACGGCACGTCGGCGACGTCCAGCGGCAGCACCGCGGCGCGGCGCCCCAGCGCCTCGACCTGCTTCTGCACTTCCGCCGCCTCGTCGGCGCGGCTCTTGTAGGTGACGATGACGTCGTGGCCGGCGCGGGCCAGGTGCAGGGCCATGCTGCGGCCCAGGCCGCGGCTGCCGCCGGTGACGAGGGCGATCTTTCCGGTTTCCATCTGTGGGTTCCTTTCGGTGAGGTGCAGATGGTCGGCGCCCTTGCCCATCGGATCAATGCTCGCCAATTGCCAGGATTGTTCAATAATGGCCAACAAACATGGACCGCATCGACGTCATGCGGCTGTTCACGCGCATCGTGGACCTGGGCAGCTTCACTGCCGCCGCCGAGGACCTGAACCTGCCGCGTGCAACCGCCACCTATTCGCTGCAGCAGCTGGAGCGCCGCCTGGGCGTGCGGCTCCTGCACCGCACCACCCGGCACGTGAGCCCCACGCTGGAGGGGCAGGCCTACTACGAGCGCTGCCACCGCGTGCTGAACGAGGTGGAGGCCGCCGAGTCCTTCCTCGGCGAAGCCGCGGCCAAGCCTAGTGGCCGGCTGCGCGTGGACATGTCCACCGCCATCGGCTCGGCCTTCCTGTTCCCGCACCTGGGCGAGTTCTGCGCGCGCTACCCGGGCATCGAGCTGGAGATCGGCGCGACGGATCGCCTGGTGGATCTCCTGCGCGAAGGCGTGGACTGCGTGGTGCGCGCGGGCGAGCCGCGTGATGCGGGACTGGTGTCGCGCCGCGTGGCCACGATGCCGACGGTGACCTGCGCAAGCCGCAGCTACATCGAAGCGCACGGCATGCCGCGCACGATCGAGCAGTTCCGCAACCACCTGGCGGTGAACTTCCTGTCGACGGCGACCGGCAAGCACTCGCCCTTCGAGTTCACGGTGAAGGGCAAGGCGCAGGCCGTCACGCTGAAGGGCCGCATCTCCGTCACGAGCACGGAGGCCTACACCGCCTGCTGCCTGCAGGGCCTGGGCTTCATCCAGGCGCCGCGCTACCGGCTGGAGCGCTACCTGGATTCCGGCGAGCTGGTGGAGGCCTTGCCGAAGTTCCCGCCGCCGCCGATGCCGGTGGCCGTGATGTACCCGCACCACCGGCAGCTGGCGCCGCGGGTGCGCGTGTTCATCGATTGGGTGGCGGAGCGGCTGCAGGCGCCGGGCCCAGTTCCCGCTGCAGCCACTGCTGGAACTGCAGCATCGCGCGCGAAGGCAGGCGCGAATGCAGGCGCGTGAGCCAGTAGCGGCCCGTGTGCGCCTCGAAGGCAAACGGCCGCACCAGCCGGCCGGCGTCCACCTCGTGCTGGAACAGGCAGGCCGGCAGCAGCGCGATGCCGATGCCCTGCGCGGCGGCGGCGGCCAGCGCCAGTGACGAATCGAAGACCGGGCCGCGCAAGGGACCCGGCCAATCGTCGACGCCGGCGGCCGCGAACCAGCTCCGCCACTCATCGTTGCGATAGGAGCGCAGCAGCACTTCGCTGGCCAGGTCCACCGGCGCGGTGAGGCGGGCGGCAATCGCGGGCGTGCACATCGGCGTCAGCGGCGTGGCCAGCAAGGGCTCTGCGTGTGTGCCGTGCCAGCTGCCGTCGCCGAAGCGGATGGCGAAGTCCAGCCCTTCGCCGGCCAGGTCCACCTTGTTGTTGTGCGTCATGAGCTTCAGGTCGACGAACGGATGCTCGCGCTGGAAGGCTTCGAGGCGCCGCACCAGCCAGCCGATGGCGAAGGTGGCGACCACGCCGATCGTCAGCGGCTCGCGGTAGTTGCCGCTGCCGAACTGGTCGAGCATCGTCCCCAGCCGGCCAAAAGATTCGCTGAGGACCGGCAGCAAGGCCTGGCCTTCGTCGGTGAGCACCAGGCCGCGCGGCAGCCGGCGGAACAGCGGCACGCCCAGGCGGGCCTCCAGGTTGCGCACCTGCGCGCTGACGGCGGCTTGCGTCACGCTCAGTTCCAGCCCGGCGCGCGTGAAACTCAGGTGGCGCGCGGAGGCTTCGAAGGCGCGCAAGGCATTCAACGGCAGGCTCATGGCCAAGATTTTCTTTTATTTGCCGCACGAAATCATCGTTTGCGCGGAGTGCGTCCGGCTCGATACAGTCCGTCCGCTTTCATGGAGACACAGTGAACCGACGCAATTTCAGCTTTCATCTCGCGGCCGCAGCGGCCGGCTTCGCGCTGCCCTCGCTGGCGCAACCTGCTTCCTGGCGCGCGATCGAGGCCGGGTCCGGCGGCCGCATGGGCATCGCCGTGCTGCAGTCCGATGGCCGCATCGACGGCAATCGCCTCGACGAACGCTTCCCGATGTGCAGCACCTTCAAGTGGGTGGCCGCCGCGCACGTGCTGCAGCGCGTCGACCGTGGCCAGGAAAAGCTGGACCGGGTGATCCGCTACACGCGCAAGGACCTGCTCTCGTACGCCCCGGTCGCCGAGAAGCATGTGGACCAGGGCATGACGGTCGCGCAGCTCTGCGAAGCCGCCATCACGCTCAGCGACAACACGGCGGCCAACCTGCTGCTGGCCAGCTTCGGCGGTCCGCAGGGCCTGACCGCTTTTGCGCGCGGCCTGGGCGACAAGGTGACGCGCCTGGACCGGTGGGAGCCGGCCTTGAACGAAGCGCGTCCGGGCGACCCGCGCGACACGACCTCGCCGCGCGCGATGGCCGGCTTGCTGCAGGCGGCGTTGCTTGGCCATGCGCTTTCGGAGAGCAGCCGCAAGCTGCTGGCCACCTGGCTGGAAGGCACGCAGACGAACCAGAAGCGCCTGCGCGCCGACCTGCCTGCCGGCTGGCGCATGGGCAGCAAGACGGGAACCGGTGCGCGCGGCACGACCAACGACGTCGGCATCTTCTGGCCGCCGCAAGGCAAGCCGGTCATCGTCGTCACCTACCTCACGACGACGAAGGCGCCGGAGGCCGAGCGCGAAGGCGCGATTGCAGCCGTCGCGCGCCGCGTGACGAGCGCAAGCTAGGCCTCAGGCGTCCAGCGCGGTCGTGATCTCGAAGCGCTTCTCCAGCGCCTTGTGGATCGGGCAGGCGTTGGCCACGCGCAGCAGGTCGGCGCGCTGCTTCTCGTCGAGGTCGCCGTGCACCGTCACCTGCCGGTGCAGCTTGTAGACCTCGGCCGATTCGTCGCGCAGCACGCGCACTTCGGCGCTGGCCAGCGGGTACTGCTTTCGTTTGGCGTAGAGCTGCAGCGTGAGCAGCGTGCAGGCGGCGAGCGCGGAATCCAGCAGCTCGTGCGGCGTGGGGGCCTCGCCCGCGCCGCCGGCGGCCTGGGCGAGGTCGGCGCTCCAGCGGGCCGTGCCGGCTTCGAGCGCAACGGCGGTCGTGTCGGGCTGGGAGCGGGCGATGATGGTCTGGGCGGTTTCAGGCATGGCGGCATTGTCGCCCCGGGCGCGCCCAGCTCCACGGCAGCATTTTCCGATCCCGGGAAGAGCTTGCCGCCTGCCGGCTGGCGCAGCAGCGCCTGACGCTGCCGCAGGCACGGGGTTTGCATTCTTCCGTTTGTCGAACACCGGGAGAACGCATGCGCATCCTGATCGCCTCTGCCGCCGCGATGACCATGGCCGCAGCTGCGGCCGCCGCCATGGCGCTGCACGCGCCTCCCGCCCGGCCGCTGCAGCGCGCGCCGGCCGCCGCCAACCCGGCGCAGATGCCTTCCGACGCGGTGCCCGGCCTGGTCTGGCGCAGCGGCTCCGCGACCTTGCGTCTCACCGACCGCCCCTGCGCCTCCGAGGAATTCACGCGCGCCCTGGAAACCGAAGGCGTCACCAAGGCGCGCGCCTATGACGTGGTGCAGGGCAGCCGGCGCTATTCCGGCTGCTGGAGCAAGGACATCGGCGGCGACGTCGTGACGATGGAGCCCGGGCGGGACATCGGCCAGATCCCGCTCGACTGGTTCCGGCGGGAGAGCTGAAGCAGGATTCCAGCTAGGGCTGGAATCCGTAGACCGTGCGCGGATGGTCCACCAGGATCGCCCGCCGCGTTTCCGCGTCGGGCGCCCACTCGGCCAGCAGGTCGAACAGGTCGCCGTCGTTGGGCATCCGGCGGCCGTTCATGTTGACGTGCGGCCAGTCGCTGCCCCACAGCAGGCGCTGCGGCGCATGGCGCACCAGTGCCTGCGCGATCGGCGTGACCGGCGCGTAGGGATAGTCGCCGGGCGTGCAGCGCATCGGCCCGGAGAGCTTCACCCACACGCGGCCCGAATCCAGCATCCGTTGCAGGCACTGGAAGGCGGGTTGCGCGGTGCCGTCGGCAGCGGGGATGGCAGCGAAGTGGTCCAGCACCACGGGCGTGGGCAGCGCGAGCAGGTCGTCGGCGTTCTGCAGCAGGTCTTCGCCATGCGGGTAGAACTGCACGTGCCAGCCGTAGTCCGCAACCAGGTCGACGACGCGCCGCGACAGCCGCGGCAGCGCACCCTGGTGGCCGGCGCTGACGAAGCGGGCGCCGCGCACGCCCAGGCGGTCCAGGCGCGCGACGTGCTCGCGCGTCACGTCGTCGGGCAGCAGCGCGACGCCGCGGAAGCGCTGGGGAAAGCGCTCCAGCACTTCTTCGAGATGGCTCGTGTCCTGGCCGTAGCCGCCGCCGCTGACGACCACCGCGCCGGCCAGGCCCAGCGTGTCCTGCAGCGCGATGTTCGTCTCGGGCAGGGCATCGGCCGAGGTGTAGCGGCTGCCCGGGTGGAAAGGGTGGCGGTCGGCCGGCCCGAACAGGTGGATGTGGCAGTCGATGGCACCGGCCGGTGCCTGCACCTGGGGCCTCTTGGGATAGGGGTCGGGCGGCTGCGTCAGCGGCGGTTGCGTGGAAACTGTCGTCATGGTTTTCAGCCGGCCTTGATGTTGGCGTGCTTGACCACCTCGGCCCATTGGCGCAGTTCGATGGAGATGGTCTTGCCGAATTCGGCGGGCGAGCTGCCGACGGCGTCGACGCCGCCGGCGTCCAGCGTCTTCTGCAGCGCGGGGTCGGCCAGGCTGGCGCGGATGGCGCGGTACAAGGTGTCGACGACCGCGGGCGGCACCGCGGCCGGCGCGACGACGCCCATCCACAGGATGCCCTGGTAGCCGGGCAGCCCCGACTCCGCGATCGTGGGCACGTCCGGCATCAGCGGCGAACGCTTCAGGCTGGCGATGGCCAGCGGCTTGATGCGGCCCGCGTGGATGTGCGCCGCCGAAGTCGCGATGGTGTCCATCTTCACCGCCACCACGCCGGACAGCAAGTCGTTCAGCGCCGGCGCCGCGCCCTTGTACGGCACGTGCGTGACCTTCAAGTGCAGCTGCTGCAGCAGCAGCTCCATCGTCACGTGCGGCAAGGTGCCGTTGCCGGCCGAGGCGTAATTGAGCTTGCCGGGATTGGCGCGCGCATAGGCGACGAAGCCGGCGAAGTCGGAATAGGGCTGCGACGCATGCGCGACCAGCAGTTCCGGGATCTGCGCCACCAGCGACACCGGCCGCAGGTCGCGCTCCGTGTCGAAGCCCAGCTTGTCGTACAGCGCGGGGTTGATCGTGTGGTTGGGCGTCGTGAAGAGCAGCGTGTAGCCATCGGGTGCAGCCGACGCGACCCGCTGCGTGGCGATGGCGCCGCCGGCGCCCGGCACGTTCTCGACGACGACCGCGGTGTGCAATTCCTTGGACAGTTGCGTGCCGAGCGCGCGGGCCACGGTGTCGACGGTGCCGCCGGCGGGGAAGGGCACCAGCAGCCGCAGCGGCTTGTCGGGGTAGGCGGCGCGGGCGACCGGGCCGATGGCCAGCAGGCCGGCGCCCAGGGCCAGGGCGCGGCGGCGGGACAGGCTCAAGCTCATTTCGAAGTGTCTCCAGTGGGCGGCCAGTAGACCAAGGCAGGCGACAGCGCGCCAATGAAAGTTTTGAATGGGCCGCCGGGCCGCAGCGGCACAATCCCCGCGAACGGAGACATGCGTGCAAATCGATTTCCTGGGCATCCAGGCCTTTCTGGCCATCGTCGAATGCGGCACCTTCGGCCTGGCGGCGGCCCGGCTGCACCTGACCCAGACGGCGATCAGCCATCGCATGCGCAAGCTGGAGGACAGCCTGGGCGTGCAGCTGATCGTGCGCACTTCGCGCGGCGTCTCGCTCACGCAGGCCGGCGAGGCGCTGCTGCCGCGGGCCCGCAATTCGGTGCGGCAGCTGGAGGAGTCCTGCGACGTCGTGCGCAAGCACGGCCAGAACGCGCCGGCCTGGGTCAGCTTCGGCTGCCTGCCCACGGTGGCGGCGGGCCTGCTGGTGCCGCTGCTGCAGCGCATGCAGCAGTCGCTGCCCGGGCTGCGCATCCGCGTGTTCGACAGCACGCCCGGCGAGATCGTGGAGCTGGTGCAGGCCGGCACGGCGGCCTTCGGCGTCAACATCGCGCAGAGCGTGCCGGACGCGCTGGCGCAGCAGCCGATCGCGCAGGAGCCTTTCGTGCTGGTCGTGCCGCGCGCGCATCCGCTCGCCGCGAAGCCCGCGGTGGACTGGGCGGAGCTGGAAGCAGAGCGCCTGATCCGCATCAGCCTGCCTTCGGGCAACAGCGCCACCATCGACGAATCGCTGGGGCCGTTGCGCGAGCGCCTGCCGTGGGTGTACGAGGCGCAGCGGACTTCGATGGCGCTGGAGATGGTGGCCGGCGGCCTGGGCGTGACGGTCGTGCCGGCGCTGTCCGGGGCGGGCCACGAAGGCGTGGCCGTGGTGCCGTTGCGCGGGCCGGTGGTGATGCGCACGCTGGTGCTGCTGAAGCCCGGGCCGGCGCCGCTGCGCGGGCCCGAGCAGTTCATCGCGGAAACCCTGGCCGGCCTGGTGCGCGAGCGGCTGGCGGCCCTGGCACCGGCTCCATGAATCGCGTGAGAACAATTCATTGGCCGGCGCGGCGCCAGCTTCCTACACTGCCGCGATGCAAGCCATTCCCCACCTGCCGGCGCTGCGCCGGCGCCAACTGCTCCAGGGCGCCGCAGCCGCCGCCGCGGGCAGCCTGCTGCCGCTGGGCCAGGCGTTCGCGCAAGGCTTTCCTTCGCAGCCGCTGCGCCTGATCGTGCCCTTCGGCCCGGGCGGCCTGGCCGACATCTCCGCGCGGCTGGTGGCTGCGAAACTGGGCGAGAAGCTGGGCCAGCAGGTGCTGGTGGACAACCGCCCGGGTGCCGGCGGCATCGTCGCGGCGCAAGCGACGCTGAGCGCACCGCATGACGGCCACACGCTGATTCTTTTCAGCAACGGCACGACCATCGCCAAGACCTTGCTGAAGCTGCCCTACGACCCGCAGGCGGACTTCGTGCCGCTGTCGTCGATGGCCTACTTCGACCTCAACCTGCTGGTGGGCAAGGACAGTCCCTTCAAGGACCTGAAGGCGCTGCTGGCCGAAGGCGCGCGCCGGCCGCTGAACCTGGGCTCGATCAACCCGGGCAGCACGCAGCACCTGTCGGCGGAGCTGTTCCGCGCCACGTCGCACATCCAGGCGGTGATGGTGCCGTTCAAGACTTCCGGCGAGGTGCAGGTGGCGCTGCTGCGCGGCGACATCGACGTCGGCTTCGAGTCCTATGCCGCGCTGCGCGGCGGCATCGACGGCGGCCAACTGCGCGCCCTCGCCACCACCGGGCCCGCGCGCACCCCGTGGCTGCCGCAAGTGCCCACGGCCCGCGAAATGGGGCTGGACTACGAAGTGACCGGCTGGAACGCAGTGTACGCACCCAAGGGCGTGCCGCAGGCCGCGCTGGACGTGCTGGGCGCCGCCATGCGCGAAGTGATGGCGCAGCCCGATCTGCGCAAGCGCCTGCTGGAGCTGGGGACCGAGCCGCGCGGCAGCACGCCGGCGGAGATGGCCGCCGTCTTCGAGCATGACCGCCGCAAGTGGGCGCAGGTCATCCAGCAAGCCAACATCAAGGTCTGACATGCAAGCCTCCCCGCGAATCGGCATGCAGAAGCCGGATGCGCCCCTGGTCGACACCCACGTGCACGTGTTCCGGCGCGGCATGCCGCTGCTGCCCAACCCGCGCCACAACCCCGACTACGAGTTCACCGCCGAACAGCTCGAAACGACGCTGGACGAACACGGCGTCAAGTTCTGCGTCATCGCCGCGGCCAGCCCCTGGGGCGACTGCAACGACTACGTGGTGCAGTCGCTGCGTACGCGCCCGCTGTGGCGCGGCACCGTGATCCTGGAGCCGACGGTGGGCCGCCACGAGCTGGACCAGCTGGCGCGCGACGGCATCGTCGGCGTGCGGCTGCCTTTCATCAGCGCGAAGGAGCTGCCGGACCTGGGCACCTTCGAGTGGCGCCGCTTCCTGTGGCGCCTGGCGGACCTGGACTGGCACGTGCACCTGCACCTGGACGGCCCGCGCATCCCGCAGGTGCTGCCGCATCTGGAGCGATCGGGCGTCAAGATCGTCATCGACCACATCGGCCGGCCCGACCCCGTGCTGCGCGAACGCAGTGAAGGCTTCGAGGCCATGGCGCGTTCGGTGGAGGCGGGGCGCACCTGGGTCAAGCTCTCCGGTGGCTATCGCCTGGGTGACCATTCCGCGGAACTGGCGCGCGAGCTGTGCCGGCGCGTCGGCTACGAGCGCATGCTGTGGGCCAGCGACTGCCCCTTCGTCGGCGCGGAGACTACGACCTACCAGAGCACGGTGGACTGGATCCACGAGGCGGTGCCCGATGCCGCGATGCGCCGCGTGCTGGGGCTCAACGCGATCGACCTGTATTTCCGCGGCGCCAGGCCGGCCGCATGAAGATCACCGACGCGCAGGTCCACGTCTGGCAGGCGCATTCCGCGGAGCGCCCCTGGCCGCCCGAAAGCCTCTCGCAGCCCGGCGGCTTCGTCGCCGTGCCCGGCGCGCGGCCGCATCGGGCCGAGCCCCTGGGCGGCGCGGAGATGGTGGCGATGATGGATGCCGCCGGGGTGGACCGCGCGGTGATCGTGCCGCCGTCGCCGGCCGGCGACAGCAATCTCTTCGCGCTGGAAACGGCGGCGGCCTGGCCGGGGCGCTTCGCCGTGATGGGGCGCTTCGATCCGTTGGCGGCCGATGCGCGCGAGCAGCTGGCCGGCTGGCTGGAGCAGCCGCACATGGCCGGCATCCGCATGACCTTCCACAAGCCGCAGTGGAGCCGCTGGCTGGAAGGCGACGACGAAGCGATCGCCTGGTTCTGGGCCGATTGCGAGCGGCTGGGCATCCCGCTGATGCTGATGGCGCCGGGCCGGCTGGATGCGGTCGCGCGCGTGGCGCGCAAGCACCCGGGCCTGACCTTGGTCGTCGACCACCTCGGCCTGCACAGCAACCTGCGCGACGCGCAGTGCTGGCCCGACGTGCTGGGCCTGCTGCCGCTGGCGAACCTGCCTAACGTGGCCGTCAAGGCTTCGGCGATGCCTTGCTACAGCAGCGAGACGTATCCCTTCCGCAACCTCAATGGGATGCTGGAAGCGGTCTACAACGCCTTCGGCCCGCGCCGCTTCTGCTGGGGCTCCGACGTCTCGCGGCTGCCTTGCAGCTACCGGCAGGCCGTGGATCATTTCCTCGAAGAGCTGGATTTCATTCCGGCGGCGGACCAGCCCTGGGTCATGGGGCAGGCGCTGTCGGCCTTGCTGCGCTTCTGAGCCAGAACTCCAGGCCTTGCGCCAGACTCCAATCCGCATGAAGAAGAGTCTGCTCACGCTCGCCGCGGCGCTGGTCCTCCTCAGCGCCTGTGCCACGCCTTTCGGCGCCGACAGCATCGCGCCCGGCACGCCGCGCGAAGAGGTGTTCGCCCGGCTGGGCCAGCCTGCGCGGATCGTGCCGCTGGCCGACGGCGCCCAGCGCCTGCAGTACACCCTGCAACCGGGCGGGCAGTACGCCTGGATGGTCGACCTGGACGCCGCCGGCCGCGTCACCAACGCGCGGCAGGTGCTCAACCAGCAGGACTTCCAGCGTATCGTGCCGGGCCAATGGACGGCCGCGGACGTCGAGCGCGAGTTCGGGCCGCCGGCGCGGGTGGACCGCGTCGCCAGCTGGAACGGCCCGGTGCTGACTTACCGCTGGCGCGACGTGCAGAACGCCGACATGTTCTATTACGTCTACCTGGACCCGCAGGGCATCGTGCGGCGCGCGCACCCGGCGATGGAGTTCCGCGACCGCATGTTCGACCTGCACATGTGAGGCCCTGGCCTGCCGGCGGCCCATAATCGTGCATGGCCGATAGCCTGGATGCCACTGATCTTCGCTTCAGCAAGCTGCTGGCCGGACAGAACCGGGCCCTGCAACTCGCGCTGGGTGGCGCGCCCTTGTCCGAAGCGCTGGCCGTGCTGGTGCGGACCGCGGAGGAGCAGGCCGGCGGCAGGTTCCTGGGCTCCATCCTGCTGCTCGACGAGGACGGCAAGCACCTGCGCCATGGCGCCGCGCCTTCGCTGCCGGACGCGTACAACCAGGGCATCGAGGGCAACGAGATCGGTCCGCGCGCCGGTTCGTGCGGCACGGCGGCGTATTTCGGCCACGCGATCGTCGTCACCGACATCGCCCGCGATCCGCATTGGGCGGACTTCCGCGAGCTCGCGCTGCAGCACGGGCTGCGCGCGTGCTGGTCGACGCCGTTCGTGGCCCGCGACCGGTCCGTGCTGGGTACGCTCGCGCTTTACTACCGCGAGCCGCACGGCCCGAGCGAGGACGACCGCGAAATCGTCAAGCTGGTGGGCAACACCGCCGCGCTGATCATCGAGAACGCGCGGCTGCATGCGCGGCTCCAGGATCGGGACGACTGAGCGCGCCTTGCGGCCAGCGCCTGCTTCCTTCCCTCACCCCGCGCCGTGGCACTTCTTGTACTTCTTCCCGCTCCCGCAGGGGCACAGGTCGTTGCGCCCCGGCTCCGGCGCCTTGCGGATCGGGTCCACGCGCGGACCCAGGCTGCGCCACATCTGGCGCAGTGAATACACCGCCCAGATCGCCGCGGCCAGCGCGTCGATGCGCTCGTTGCTGACGCTGGGCGGGCCGTCCTCGCTGTACATGGAGACGGCGGGCTCGCCTTCGTCGTCCTCGACCAGCGCTTCGATGTCCTCCATCGCCGCTTCCAGCATTTCGGCGGCGTCGCGGTCACGCGGCGCTTCCCAGTCTTCGGGCCAGCTTTCGACGCCGTGCATGAAGCCCGCGGCCCACAGCTGCGCGTAGGCGGGCAGGGCGCCTAGCTCGCTCGCGTCCTGCTGTTCGGCCAGCACGGCGCCGCGCAGGTCGATGGCTTCGGGATGGTAGGTGCGCTCGTCTTCCAGCAGGTCCACCGGCTCGTCGAGCGCGGTGGCGATCTCCTGCCAGCGGCGGCGCCAGCGGAAGACGAACTCCATGTGCTTCATCGGGCGGAAGTTCTCGCCGAGCAGCACTGGCCAGTATTCCTCGGCCGGCACCTCGCGGCGCATGCAGACCAGCGCCACCAGGAAGCCTTCGCAGAACTCCCATTCGGGCGTGTTCTCGTCCTGCTCGCGCAGCATGTCCAGCTCGGCATCGAGCCAGTCGAAATCGTCGGGGGTCAGGGGACCGGCAGGGGGCGTCGTACTCATGGTTTGCAGAATGATCGAATCTTTTCAGTATGATGCAGTCGCTTGTAAAAAAACCTTCATCGATGAGCGCCTCCCCTCCCGGTAACCCCACCCTGGCGCAGCGCATCGCCCGGGTGCTGCCGGCGCTGACGCCCTCGCACCGCCAGATGGCGGACTGGGTGCTGGCGCATCCGCTGCAGGCGGCCACCATGCCCATCGACGAGCTCGCGGCCCAGGTCGGCGTCTCGGTCGCCACCGCCAACCGCTTCGCGCGCGCGCTGGAGTTCGAGGGCTATGCCCAGTTCCGCGCGGCCCTGGTGCTCGGCTTCGAAACGACCCTGGCGCCGGTGCAGAAACTGCGCAACAAGCTGGAGCGCTCCGCCACCGTGGCCGAGGTCTGCGCCGGCGTGCTGGCCGATATCCAGCACAACATCGAGGCCACGCGCCAGGCGCTGGACCCGCAGGCCTGCGAGCAGGCCGTGGACGCCATTTTGCGCGCGCGCCGAGTCTACGTGGTCGGCTATGGCGCCAGCAGCTGGCTGGCCGGGCTGCTGCAGCGCGGCCTGGACCCGTACTGCGAAAGCGTGCACTCGCTGGTGACAGTCGAGAGCGCGTCCTTCGCCGCCAAGGTGCTGGCGCGCGCCCAGCCGGCCGACCTGCTGGTCGCCATTGCTTTCCCGCGCTACCTGGCGGACACCGTGCTGCTCGCCCGGCAGGCGCGCGAAGCCGGCATCCCGGTGCTGGCGCTGACGGACCGGGTGGCTTCGCCGTTGGCGAAGCTGGCCACCGTCAGCCTCTATTGCCAGGTCGACAGCCACTATTTCGCCTCCTCCGAAGCCAGCGTGCTGCCCCTGATCGAGGCGCTTTGCAGCGCGGTGGCGCACCGGGCCAAGGGTTCGGTGCAAGCGGCCACGCGGCTGGCCGAGTCGGTGCTGCCCTGGCTGCATGGCGCCGGCGGCGCCAGTGCCCCTGCAGGCACGGACCGTGCTGGTCCGGCGGCGCGGAGCAAGCGCGCCGAGCCGAAGCGCGCTACAAACCGAACTTCCAGGATTTCCAAGTGACGACTGCCCAACCCTTCCGTCCCGTGATCGCCATCCATGGCGGCGCCGGCACCATGAGCCGCAACGGCGCGGCCGCCGGCCAGGAAGCCGCCTACCACCAGGCGCTGCGCGGCATCCTGCTGCCCGCGCAGCAATTGCTGGCCGGTGGCGGCAGCGCGCTGGACGCAGTCACGCTGGCGGTCGAACTGCTGGAAGACTGCCCGCTGTTCAACGCCGGCCACGGCGCGGTGTTCACCCACGACGAGACGCACGAGCTGGATGCGGCCGTGATGGATGGCGCCACCTTGCGCGCCGGCGCCGTCGCCTGCGTCAGCCACATCAAGCGGCCGGTGCGCGCCGCCCGCGCCGTCATGGAAGACAGCGACCACGTGCTGTTCGCCGGCGCCGGCGCCGAGGAATTCGCGCGCCGCCAGGGCCTGGATATGGTCGAGCCCTCCTACTTCTCCACCGAGCCGCGCCGCGAGCAGCTGCGGCGCGCCCTGGGCACCGACCGCGCGATGCTCGACCACGATGGCGCCGCGCTCGCCTTCCGTGCGCCGCCCGCGGCGCCGCTGGAAGAGCGCGGCAAGCTGGGCACCGTCGGCGCGGTGGCGCTGGACGTGCACGGCAACCTGGCCGCGGCGACTTCGACTGGCGGCATGACCAACAAGCAGCCGGGCCGCGTCGGCGACTCGCCCCTCATCGGCGCCGGCACCTATGCCGACAACGCGACGGCGGCCATCTCCTGCACCGGCACCGGCGAGATGTTCATTCGCCTGGCGACCGCCTACGACATCTGTGCCCGCATGCGCTACGCCGGCCTGTCGCTGGAGCAGGCGACGGACCTGGCCGTGCAGGAAGCGCTGCCCGCCATCGGCGGCCGCGGGGGGCTGGTGGCCGTCGACCGGCAAGGCAATGTGAGCATGCCCTTCAACACCGAAGGCATGTACCGCGGCTGCGCCCGCGTGGGCGAAGAGCCCGTGACCGCCATCTTCCGCTGATGCAAAGAGACGCCATCGCCCCGCTGGTGCTGCCCGAGCAGCGCGTGGTGCAGGTCGACGACCTGTCGGTGCGCTTTGCCGGTTCGGAGCGCACGGTCGACGCCGTGATGGACCTGTCCTTCCACGTCGACCGCGGCGAGACGCTGGCCATCGTGGGCGAGTCGGGCTCGGGCAAGTCGGTGACTTCGCTGTCGCTGATGCGGCTGGTGGAGCACGGCGGCGGCCACATCGTGGGCGGCCGCATGGCCCTGCGCCGCCGCGACGGCAACGTGCTGGACCTGGCGCGGGCAACGGACGCGACGATGCGCGGCATCCGCGGCGCCGACATCGCGATGATCTTCCAGGAGCCGATGACCTCGCTGAACCCGGTGTTCACGGCCGGCGACCAGATCGCCGAATCCGTGCGCGTGCACCAGGGCAAGAGCAGCTCCGAAGCGCGCGCCGAGGCGCTGCGCATGCTGGAACTGGTGCGCATCCCGGAAGCGCGCTCGGTGCTGGACCGCTATCCGCACCAGCTTTCGGGTGGCATGCGCCAGCGCGTGATGATCGCGATGGCGCTGGCCTGCCGGCCGGCGCTGCTGATCGCCGACGAACCGACGACGGCGCTGGACGTGACCATCCAGGCGCAGATCCTGCAGCTGATTCGCTCGCTGCAGGACGAGATGAACATGGGCGTGGTGTTCATCACCCACGACATGGGCGTGGTGGCCGAAGTGGCGGATCGCGTGCTGGTGATGTACCGCGGCCGGGGTGTGGAGACCGGCCCTTCGGAAGAGGTGTTCGCGCACCCGCGCGAGCGCTACACCCGCGCGCTGCTGGCGGCGGTGCCGCGGCTGGGCGCGATGCAGGGGACCGAGCTGCCGCGCAAGTTCGATTTGTTGCGTGCCGATGGAGCAGCGTCCCCGGCAGAGTCTGCCAGGCCGCAGGACACGGTGCGCGCCGACGAGCCGCCGGTGCTGCGCGTGCAGGACCTGGTGACGCGCTTCGACGTGCCCAGCGGACTGTTCGGCCGCGTGAAGAAGCGAGTGCATGCGGTGGAGCACGTCAGCTTCCAGCTGCAGCCTGGCGAGACGCTGGCGCTGGTGGGCGAATCCGGATGCGGCAAGTCGACCACCGGAAGGTCGCTGCTGCGGCTGGTGGACAGCGAGTCCGGCCTCATCCAGTTCGGCGGCCGCAACGTGCGCGAGCTGCCGCGGCGCGAGCTGCAGCAGCTGCGGCGCAACATCCAGTTCATCTTCCAGGACCCGTTCGCTTCGCTGGACCCGCGCCTCACGGTGGGCTTCACCATCATGGAGCCGCTGCTGGTGCACAAGCTGGCTGCGGGCGCCGAGGCGCAAGCGCGCGTCGAATGGCTGCTGCGCAAGGTGGGCCTGCCGCCCGACGTGGCGCAGCGCTACCCGCACGAGTTTTCCGGCGGCCAGCGGCAACGCATCGCGATCGCGCGCGCATTGGCGCTGAACCCCAAGGTGGTGATCGCCGACGAATCGGTGTCCGCGCTGGACGTGTCGATCCAGGCGCAGATCGTCAACCTGATGCTGGACCTGCAGCGCGAGCTGGGCGTCGCCTTCCTGTTCATCTCGCACGACATGGCGGTGGTGGAGCGCATCAGCCACCGCGTGGCCGTGATGTACCTGGGGCAGATCGTGGAGATCGGCCCGCGCCGCGCCATCTTCGAGAACCCACTGCACCCGTACACGAAGCGGCTGATGGCCGCCGTGCCCATCGCCGACCCGAGCCGCCGCCACCTGAAGCGCGCGCTGCTCGAAGGCGAAGTCCCCAGTCCGATCCGCGCCGTGGGCGACGAACCCGTCGTGCGCCCGCTGGTCGAGGTGGAACCCGGCCACTTCGTCGCCCGCCATCCGGTGGGTGACTACCGATGATTTTTACTGAGGAGAAAGCAATGAAACACACCCTCGCACCGTTTGCCGTCGCCGCGCTGGCGCTAGGCGCCACGCTGGCCACGCCCGCCTTCGCCGCGAAGGACGTGGTGGCCGCCGTCCAGTCGACCTTCACGACGATGGACCCCTACGACGCCAACGACACGCTGTCGCAGGCCGTGGCCAAGTCCTTCTACCAGGGCCTGTTCGGCTTCGACAGGAACATGAAGATGGTGCCGGTGCTGGCCGAGAGCTACACCGCCAGCAAGGACGGCCTGACCTACACCGTCAAGCTGAAGAAGGGCATCAAGTTCCACGACGGCACCGACTTCAACGCCGAAGCCGTCAAGGCCAACTTCGACCGCGTCACCAACCCGGACAACAAGCTCAAGCGCTATGTCCTGTACAAGAACATCGAGAAGACCGAGGTGGTGGACCCCACGACGGTGAAGTTCACGCTGCACGAGCCCTTCTCGCCCTTCATCAACTCGCTGGCCCACCCTTCCGCGGTGATCATCTCGCCGGCGGCGATCAAGGAATTCGGCAGCAAGGGCCTGGCCCAGCACCCGGTGGGCACCGGCCCCTTCAAGTTCGTCGAGTGGAAGCCCACCGACTACGTGAAGGTCGCCAAGTTCGACGGCTACTGGCGCAAGGGCTTCCCCAAGGTCGACACGATCACGTGGCGTCCGGTGGTGGACAACAACTCGCGCGCCGCGATGATGCAGACCGGCGAAGCGCACTTCACCTACCCGGTGCCCTACGAGCAGGCCGAGGTGCTGAAGACCAAGCCGGAGCTGCAGCTGGTGGCGGCGCCCTCCATCGTGCATCGCTACCTGTCGATGAACACGACGCAGAAGCCTTTCGACAACGTGAAGGTGCGCGAAGCGATCAACTACGCGATCAACAAGCAGGCGCTGGCCAAGGTGGCTTTCTCCGGCTATGCGATTCCCGCCGAAGGCGTGGTGCCCCACGGCGTGGAATATGCGGCGAAGCTGGGCCCCTGGCCTTATGACCCGAACAAGGCCAAGCAGCTGCTGAAGGAAGCCGGCTACCCGAACGGCTTCGAGACCACGCTCTGGTCCGCCTACAACTACTCCACTGCGCAGAAGGTGATCCAGTTCCTGCAGCAGCAGCTGCAGCAGGTGGGCATCAAGACGACGCTGCTGGCCATGGACGCCAGCCAGCGCGTGGAGAAGGTCGAAAGCGCGCAGGACCCGGCGACCGCGCCGGTGCGCCTGTACTACGTCGGCTGGTCCTCGTCGACCGGTGAAGCCGACTGGGCCCTGCGCCCGCTGCTGGAATCGGGCTCCATCCCGCCGAAGCTGTTCAACACCGCCTACTACAAGAACGCGGAAGTGGACGGCGACATCCAGAAGGCGCTGAACACCACCGACAGCAAGGAGAAGGCCGCGCTGTACACGGACGCGCAGAAGAAGATCTGGGCCGACGCGCCCTGGGCCTTCCTGGTGACCGAGCAGCTGCTGTCGGCCAGCTCGAAGAAGCTGTCTGGCTTCTACGTGATGCCCGACGCCTCCTTCAACTTCGACGACGTCGACCTGAAGTAAGCCTGCAAGCACCGCGATGGCCGGTTATCTCCTCAAGCGCCTCCTCGGCCTGTTGCCGACGCTGCTGATCGTCGCGGTGCTGGTGTTCCTGTTCGTCCACATGCTGCCGGGCGACCCGGCCCGGCTGGCCGCCGGGCCGGAGGCCGACCAGCAGACCGTGGAACTCGTGCGCCAGGACCTGGGCCTGGACAAGCCGATCACGACGCAGTTCGTCGATTTCTTCTGGCGCATGCTGCATCTCGATTTCGGCCAGTCGCTGCGGACCAAGCGGCCGGTAGCCACCGAGATCGCCGACCGCTTCATGCCCACGCTGTTGCTGACGATCGCCGCCATGGTGTGGTCGGTCGTCTTCGGCATGGCGATCGGCATCGCGTCGGCCGTGTACCGCAACAAGTGGCCGGACCGCCTGGGCATGACGCTCGCGGTGTCCGGCATCTCCTTCCCGGCCTTCGCGCTGGGCATGCTGCTGATGGAGGTCTTCTCCGTCTACCTGGGCTGGCTGCCGACCGTGGGTGCGGACAGCTGGCGCCACTACATCCTGCCGTCCATCACGCTGGGCGCCGCCGTGGCGGCCGTGATGGCGCGCTTCACCCGCGCGTCCTTCATCGAGGTGGTGCGCGAAGACTTCGTGCGCACCGCGCGGGCCAAGGGCCTCAACGAACGCGTGGTGCTGTTCAAGCACTGCATGCGCAATGCGCTGATCCCGGTGGTCACCATGATGGGCCTGCAGTTCGGCTTTTTGCTGGGCGGCTCCATCGTCGTCGAGACCGTCTTCAACTGGCCCGGCGTCGGCCGCCTGCTGGTGGACGCCGTGACCATGCGCGACTACCCGGTGATCCAGGCGCTGGTGCTGCTGTTCTCGCTGGAATTCATCCTGATCAACCTCGTCGTGGACCTGCTGTACGGGTTCATCAATCCCACCATCCGCTACCGATGAACGAGCCCGACAACCCCTCGCTCGTGACCGACGCCGCCGCGCCGGAAGCGGATGCCGCGCCGGCCATGGCCGCCGCTTCGCGCGTGCGCACGCCCTGGAGCGAGTTCTGGCGCAAGTTCCGCAAGCAGCACGTGGCGCTGGCCGCGCTGGCCTTCGTGCTGCTGCTGGTGGTGGTGGCCATCGTCGCGCCGTGGATCACGCCTTACGACGCCGAGAACTACTTCGACTACGACGCGCTGAACCAGGGGCCGTCGATGGCGCACTGGATGGGCGTCGACGCGCTGGGGCACGACATCTTCAGCCGCATCCTGATGGGCGCGCGCATTTCGCTGGCCACCGGCTTCTTCTCGGTGGCCATCGGCGGCGTCATCGGCTCCGCGCTGGGGCTGATGGCCGGCTACTACGGCGGCTGGTGGGACCGCATCGTGATGCGCATCTCCGACGTGCTGTTCGCCTTCCCCGGCATCCTGCTGGCGCTGGGCGTGGTGGCCATCCTGGGCCCGAGCATCATCAACGTGGTGGTGGCCGTGTCGGTGTTCAGCGTGCCGGCCTTCGCGCGCCTGGTGCGCGGCAACACGCTGGTGCTGAAGCAGATGACCTACGTGGAGGCGGTCAAGAGCGTCGGCGCCTCCGACTGGACCATCCTGACGCGGCACATCCTGCCGGGCAGCATCTCGGCGATCGTCGTCTACTTCACGATGCGCCTGGGCACGTCGATCATCACGGCGGCCAGCCTGTCCTTCCTGGGCATGGGCGCGCAGCCGCCGACGCCGGAGTGGGGCGCGATGCTGAACGAGGCGCGCGCCGACATGGTGAACGCGCCGCACGTGGCGCTGTTCCCCAGCCTCGCGATCTTCTTCACGGTGCTGGCGTTCAACCTGCTGGGCGACGGCTTGCGGGATGCGCTCGATCCGAAGATCGATCGCTCCTGAGTTCCATGGACCTGCCCTTCATCGGCCGCCTGACTGCCGGCGCGCGTGACGCCATCAGCGACCTCGCGGGCGTGACGGTGGGGCATTGCACTCTTGCGGAAGGCGACGTGCAGACCGGTGTGACGGTGGTGCGTCCGCATGCAGGCGATCCGTATCGCGATCGCGTGCCGGCGGCGGCCGTGGTGCTGAACGGGTTCGGCAAGAGCGTCGGGCTGGTGCAGGTCGAGGAGCTGGGCGTGCTGGAAACGCCCATCGCGCTGACCAACACCTTTTCGGTGGCTGCGGTGGCCCAGGCGCAGATTCGCTCCTGCATTGCTGCCAACCCGGAGTGCGGGCGCGGGCTGGCGACGGTGAATCCGCTGGTGTTCGAGTGCAATGACGGTTTCCTCAACGACATCCAGCGCATGGTGGTCGGCGAGCCGCATTACCTGCAGGCGCTCGCGAATGCCAGTGCACAGGTGGAAGAGGGCGCGGTCGGCGCGGGGCGCGGCATGTCCTGCTTCGAGCTGAAGGGCGGCATCGGGACGGCTTCGCGCGTCGCGGGCGGCCACACGGTGGGCGCGCTCGTGCTGGCGAATTTCGGCAAGCTGCACCAGTTGCGGATCGCGGGCGCGCCGGTGGGCGAGACGCTCGCGGGGCGGCGCGCTTCGGACGCTTCGCCCGAAAAGGGCTCCATCATCCTGCTGCTGGCCACCGACGCGCCGCTCGATGCGCGGCAGTTGCGCCGCCTTGCGCTGCGAGCCGGCGCCGGCCTGGCGCGCACCGGCTCGGTGTTCGGGCACGGCAGCGGCGACATCGCGCTGGCTTTCTCCACCGCCTACACCGTGCCGCTGGAAGCCACGCGCCCGATGCCCGCACTGGCCATGCTGCACGAATCCCTGATCGACAAGCTGTTCGAAGCCGCGGCGGACAGCACCGAACAATCCATCTTGCGCGCGCTGTGGCGAGCAACGCCGGTCACCGGCCGCGACGGCAACCAGCGCGAAGCGCTGACGGACCTCCTATGAACCGCGCCCTTCGTCATTCCCGCGCAGGCGGGAACCCAGGGCGCCCTGGATCCCCGCCTCCGCGGGGATGACCGAATCCCCATGAAAGTCCTGATCTCCACCGACATCGAAGGCGTCGCCGGCGTCTTCAGCCACCAGCAGACGCGCTCCGGCAACCCGGAGTACGAGCGCGCCCGCCTGCTGATGACGCACGAGGCAAACGCCGCCATCGCCGGCGCCTTCGACGCCGGCGCCGAGGAAGTGCTGGTCAACGACTCGCACGGCGACTACCGCAACATGCCGGCCGAACTGCTGGACCCGCGGGCGCAGTACGTGGCCGGCAAGCCGCGCTATCTGGGCATGATGGGCGGCCTGGAAGCCGGCGCCACGGCCGTCTGCATGGTCGGCTACCACTCGCGCGCGCAGGGCCGAGGCATCCTGGCGCACACCATCAACAGCTTCGCCTTTGCCCGCGTGTCCTTCAACGGCCAGGAAATGGGCGAGGCCGGCATCTACGGCGCCCTGGCCGGCGAGCGCGGCGCGGCCGTGGTCATGGCCAGCGGTGACGACGTCTTCATCGAGGAACACCGGCCGCTGTTTCCGCAGGCCGTGTTCGTGCAGACCAAGCGCGCGACCGGCCAGACCAGCGGCATCAGCCTGTCGCCCGAGCAGTCCTGCGCCGACATTCGCGCTGGCGTGGCCCAGGCGCTGGCGAACCGGAATGGTGCGCAGCCGCTGAGGCTGCAGCTGCCGCTGGCCGTGCGCATCCAGACCCAGACGCCGGCGCTGGCCGACCTGTTCTGCCAGTGGCCGACCCTGCAGAGGCTGGCCGGCGACGAGATCGGCTTCGAGGCGCCAAGCGTGGAATTTGCCCTGCGGATGATCAACTGCCTGTCCGCGATGTCCTCGCTCCTGAGGTAAAACTGCGTAAATCCGCGTAAGCACGCGGGTGTATCCGGTCTTCGTCACGGGCACACGCGAAAATCCCGGACCATGAAGGTTACGTATGTCAGCAAGGGCGGCGAGGGGCCAGCCTACGAAATCGAGGCCGATCGGCACGGGAACTTCACCATCCGCCAGGACGGCAGGGTGGTGAAGCGGGTCAGTTCGCTGCCCGACTATGTCGGCCGCCCCCGCTGGGGCAGCAAGAAACTGGAACAGTCGGCGCTCGACGAGGCGAAGGCGGCGATCGACGCCCATCACCTGACAGAACGCTGAATCAGCCCCGCCGCCGCACCCAATACCCTAAGAAGCCCAGCGCCAACAAAAGCACGATCGCCGACGCGACCAGCGAATGGTGGATGCCGATGGCGCTGCCGCCCAGGCCCACGGTGATGCCGGCGAAGGCTCGCAGGCCGAGGGCCGACATGTTGTACAGGCCGATCACGCGCCCGCGCGAAGCCTCCGGCGCGTGCACCTGCACCAGCGTCATCGCGATGCTGCTGAAGGCCAGCTCGCACACGCCGGCGGCGAACAGCAGCGCCAGCGCCATCGGGTAGGCGCTCGTGGCCGCGAAGCCGGCCAGCGCCACGCACCACAGCATGGCCATGACCAATGCCGTGCGCGGCGTCGTGGACAAAAGGCCGCCGCGGCTTTCCAGCAGCAGGCCCGCCACCAGCGCGCCGGCCGCATCCGCCGCCAGCAGCATGCTGTAGGTGGCGCCGGGGTCTCCATGCCCGAGGTCCTGCGCGAAGCCCGGCATCTGGGCCTGGTAGCTGTTGCCCACGAAGAAGGACGCGCAGCCGGCCAGCAGGATCATGGCCGCCAGCAGCCGCTGGGAGCGCACTTCAGTGATCGTGCGGGAGATGTCCGCGAAGCCGCGCACCGGCCGCGGCGGTGCCGCCGGCGCCGCGCGGAATTTCGGGCCATAGGGCGCTTTCCACAGCCACAGCACGGCGGGCAGGTAGAACAGCGCGTTCAGCAGCAGGCCGTAGCGCGGCCCCAGCGTGAGCATGATCGCGCCGCCGACGGCCGGCCCGACCAGCACGCCCAGCGTGCGCGCGGTCGCCATCAGCCGCACGCCGCTGCCCAGCGACTGCTGCGGCACGATGTCGTGCAGCAGCATCTGGCTGGCGCCCTGCCACAGCACGCCGGCGCAGCCGTGGATGACCAGCAGCGCCATCGCCTCCCACAGCTGCAGCGAGTCGGTGATGAAGAACCAGGCCCAGCCCAGCGAGGCCAGGATGAACAGGCCCATGCCGCACTGGATGATGCGGCGCGGGTCGAAGCGGTCGGCCAGCGCGCCGGCGGGCACCGAGAACAGCAGGAAGGGCAGCCAGTGCGAGACCACCGCGAAGCCGCCGAGCGCGGGCGAATGGAACTCCTGGAACACCATCCAGTAGCTGATGACGTGCTCGATGTTGTCGGCCATCATCGCCAGCAGGTAGGTACCGCAGTGGGCCTGGAAGCCGCGGATGCGAAGGGCGGCAAAGGAAGGGGCGGCAGTGGACATCGGGTCGCGAAAGAGGTGACCGGGAGGCGCGGGCGCGCCTTCGGTCAGATGTTGTTGCTGTCGCGGGTGCCGGGCAGCCGGCGGCCCATTTCACGCGCGGCATCGGTGAGGGCCGCATCGACGGCGTCGAAGCTGACGTCGTTGAAGCGCGTGCCGGCCGGCGTGCGGACGAAGGAGAGATAGCGACGCAGGCGCTCCGCCGGCACCGTGGCATAGGTGCGGGCGAACAGGGCCAGCGTGATCGCGGCGCTGGCTTCGACCATCTCGGGACGCTGCGTCTCCAGCATGTCCTTCAGCTGGTCCGCGGACGGCGCGGGCGCTCCGGGCTGCGCGCTGGCCGCGCCGATCTGCACCGCGATGGCGGTGCCGATGGAAAGCTGCACCATGGCCTCGGCCGCGCGTGTCGCCGCCATCAGGTTCTGCAGCAGCTTGCGGCGCGCAGCCGGCATCTGCCTCAGCAGGGCCATGCCTTCCTGCATCGCGGCCCGCGGATCGTCCTCGCCCTGGGACGAGGCCTCCTCGGCGCGCGTGATGGCCTGGCCGTCCGGCGAGTCGAACCAGCGCTGCAGCGCCTCGAGGTGCCGGGCTTCGAGTTCCTCGGCGACTACGGCGGTGCACTTGTCGCGCAGGCGTTCGGGCGCATACGCGGTCTCGACCGCGCGGGCGATGCGGGCCTTTTCTGAATCGGCAGGCTCCACGCCGGCCTGCGCAAAGCCTTGCAGCACTTCCGCTTCGACCTGCGGCGCCAGGTTGCCGACCTGTTCCCAGATGCCGGACTTCCGCACCAGGCTCTCGGCCGCCGGCCGGTCGATGTCGGCGCGGGCCAGGGTGGCAGCGGCGAGCAGGGCTGCGAGGCAGAAAGCGCGGAGGAGGAATTTCATGCTGGATCGGCCGCCTTGTTTTGCCGTCGATCTTAAGCTCGGCAGCCGAAACCGGCTGGCGACCTCAGTCTTCGCGCGGTCCGACGATCTTCGCGGCCGGGTAATAGGGCCGCTCGCCCAGCGCATCGACGCGTGCCCAGAACTCCGGGCCGGCGGCGAGGCCGCGTTCGTTCTTCTGCGCGGACTGGCGCCACATCGCCCAGGAATCGGGATGCAACTCGGTGGCGCGCTCCAAGTGAGCGCGGGCCTCCTCATCGTGTCCCTGGCGCCGCAGGAATTGGCCCAGGCGGAAGTGGGCGTGGGCCCATGCAATCCCGTCACCGGGAAGCTGCAGGGAACTTGCGGCTTCCATTGCGGGCAGCGCGTGCTGGCCGGTGCGCACCCAGTCGCGAACCGCCTGCAGGTAGTCGCGCTTGGTGCGCTCCCTCTCGGCGAGGACGTCCGGCGCCACCGCGCCGGTCTGGCGGTTCATCGCGCGGAAGGCGTCGGTCGATCCCGCGGTCTCCGCCGGCCGCACGATGCGGCCCGTTTCATCGATCCACACCGCCTGCGGCACGTTGACCAGGTTGTAGAGGTCGGCCAGGAGATGGTCGCGGTCGATCAGGCACGGATAGCTCGGTGCCGCCGCGTCTATCCACGGCCGCGCGGCATCGGCTTCGTCCAGGGCGATCGCCAGGACCGTGAAGGGGTAGCTTGCGAGTTCCCGGGCCATCGACTGCCACACGGGCAAGTCCAGACGGCAGCCTCACCAACTCGCCCAGGTGGCCAGGAAGACCTTGCGCCCGCGCTGTTCCGCCAGCGTGTGCATGCGCCCGTCCAGGTCGGGCAGGGCGAAGTCCGGCGCTTGCAGGCTGCCGAGAGCGGCGCTGCGCTGCTGCGCGCCGGTCCCCAGCACCCACACCTGCGAAGCGGCGTCGTGCAGCACGGGCTGGCCGCTGTAGCCCCACATCGCGGCGAGGTCCAGGCGGCCATCGCGGACGATGGTGCCGCGCCGTGCCGGCGGCAGCGGCACGCAGGTGTCGCCGTGGCACAGGCCTTCGGGCTTCCAGGTCCAGCCGGTGGCTTGCGCGACCTGGGCGGCATCCAGCCAGAGCGAGTCGCCGTCCGCGGTGGCGCCGGGGAGGGCGGTCTCGCGGTCTTCGTGGAGGACGATCATGGAGCCAGTCTAGTCGCGGGGTTATATTTCGACAATCCTTGAATTGCGGTAACATCGATCCATGGAAGAAGCCGCTGTCGTCAAGGCCCTGGCCGCGCTCGCGCAACCGGTGCGCCTGCAGGTGTTTCGCGCCCTGGTGATCGCCGGGCCGCGCGGCATGGTTCCGTCGACCATGGCCGAAGGTTTGGGGATCGCGCCGAGCTCGCTGTCGTTCCACCTGAAGGAGCTGGTCCATGCGGGCCTGGTGACGCAGGAGCGTTCCAGCCGCAACCTGATCTACCGCGCGGCCTTCGACCAGATGAATGCCGTGCTCGGCTACCTCACGCAGAACTGCTGCGAGGGCGCGGCCTGCGAAGTGCAGGCGGACGGCGCCGCCTGCCAGTGTTGAACCTCACGGAGCCTCGCCATGAAGCGTTTCCACGTCCACACCCACGTTGCCGACCTGCAGGCGAGCATCGCCTTTTATTCGAAGCTGTTCGGCGCCGAACCCACCCGCATCGAGGCCGACTACGCCAAGTGGATGCTGGAGGACCCGCGCATCAACTTCGCCATTTCCACCCGCGGTAGCCAGCCGGGCATCGACCACCTGGGCTTCCAGGCGGACAGCGAGGAGGAACTCGCTGAGATGAAGGCGCGCGCCGAGGCGGCGGACCTCGCGCTGCATGACGTCGGCGCGACGACCTGCTGCTATGCGAAGAGCGACAAGCACTGGATCACCGATCCGCAAGGCATCGCCTGGGAACATTTCCATACGCTGGGAGACATTCCGGTCTTCAGCCAGCGCGAAGCGAACGCAGAGGCGCCCGCCGCCTGCTGTCCCCCGCGCGGCAAGCCGGTCGGCATTCCGGTGAAGTCCGGCGATTCCTGCTGCTGAAGCGATGAGCACCAACATCCTGGTCCTCTGCACGCACAACTCCGCGCGCAGCGTGCTGTCGGAGGGCATGCTGAACCACTGGGCTGGCGCGCTGGGGCGGGACGTCCACGCCTACAGCGCGGGCAGCGCGCCCAGCGGCCGCGTCAACCCGTACGCGCTGGAGGCGCTGTCGAACGCGGGCGTGCGGACCGAAGCATTGCGCAGCAAGAGCTGGGACGAATTCGTCGGGGAGGGCGTCCCGCGGATGCGCGTTGTCATCACGGTCTGCGACAGCGCCGCGGCGGAGCAATGTCCGTATTGGCCGGGCAGCCCGGTCCAGGTGCACTGGGGCTATGCGGATCCCTCGAATGCCGCTGAGCCCGAGAAGGGCAAGGCCTTCGAGTTGACGCGACAGGCCATTGCGTATCGGATGCTGCAACTGGTGCAACTGCCCTTCGAGCGCCTGAGCGATGCCGACCTGCAGGCCGCGCTCGAGAAGATCTCCAGGACCTGACATGCCCTCCACGCTGCGACAGAAGCTGCTGTCCGAGCTCCTGGGCACCGCCTTGCTGCTCGCCGTGGTGATCGGGTCCGGGATCATGGCGGAGCGGCTCAGCGGCGGCAACGTCGCCATGGCGCTGCTGGCGAACACGTTGGCCACCGTCGGCGGCCTGTACGTCCTGATCGAGCTGTTCGGCCCCATCGGTGGCGCCCACTTCAATCCGGCCGTTTCCCTGACGATGGCCTTCCGCGGCAACCTGCCGTGGCGACTGCTCGCGCCCTACGTCGCCTGCCAGCTCCTCGGCGCGCTGCTGGGCGCCTGGCTCGCCCATGCCATGTTCGACGTGGCGATCCTGCAGTTTTCCAGCAAGGCGCGCACCGGCCAGGGACAGTGGATCGCGGAAGCAGTGGCAACCTTCGGGCTGCTGCTCGTCGTGCTGCGGGCACCGGCATCGCGGGTCGCTGCAATGGTCGCCGCCTATATCGGTGCAGCCTATTGGTTTACCGCTTCCACGTCGTTCGCCAATCCGGCAGCGGCGTTCGGCCGGATGTTCAGCGACAGCTTCGCCGGCATTGCGCCGGCCAGCGTGCCGGGCTTCGTGCTGGCCGAACTCGCGGGGGCGGCCTGCGCGGTGGCCGTGCACCGGATGCTCGGGGCCGCCGGGGACGCCACCAGCCCTCAGGAAGCTGTTCCGGCCCGGTTGGCCGATAAAGCCTGAAGCGGCCAGCGCCACCTGTCACAAACCGGAACCCAGGGCCGTCTTGGCTGGATAGACTCGCCAGGAACCCCCATGTCCATCCCAGACCAGCCAATCGCCGAACCTTTCGCCGCCCTGCGTCCGCGCCTGTTCGGCATCGCCTACCGCATGCTTGGCGTGCGCGCCGATGCCGAGGACGTGCTGCAGGACGCCTGGCTGCGCTGGAACGCGGCGGATCACGCGGCGCTGCAGTCCGCCGAAGCCTGGCTGGTGACCGTGGTCACGCGGCTGTCGATCGATCGCCTGCGCGCGGCCAAGGCAGAGCGCGAAGCCTATGTCGGCTGGTGGCTGCCGGAGCCGATCGTGGAACTGGACGAGCGCACGCCGGAGACGGCGGCCGAACTGGCCAGCGACCTGTCCGTCGCCTTCCTGCACCTGCTGGAGCGGCTGGCGCCGGAGGAGCGCGCCGCCTTCCTGCTGCGGCAGGTGTTCGACTACGACTACGACGAGATCGCCGCGATCATGGACAAGACCGAGCCGGCCTTGCGCCAGATGGTGCATCGCGCAGGCGAGCGCGTGCGCGCGGAGCGGCCGCGCTTCGAGGTGCCGCGCGAGACGCACACGAAGCTGCTGGCGCGCTTCATGCAGGCCGCGCAGAGCGGCCAGCGCGACGCGATCCGGGCGCTGCTGGCCGAGAACGCGGAAGCCATCGGCGACGGCGGCGGCAAGGTCCCCAGCGTAGCGGGCGGCATGCATGGCGCCGACCGTGTGACCAATCTCTATTGGGCGCTGTCGCTGAAGTACGGCGAGCGCATCGCCTACCGCCTGGCCACCATCAATGGCGAGCCCGGCCTGCTGCGCTACGTCGATGGCCAACTGGAGTCGGCCCAGGCGCTGGTGACCGATGGCGAGCGCATCGTTTCCATCTACGTGGTCCGCAACCCGGACAAGTTGGCAAGCATTGCGCCGGGGATTCTTTCGCTCGCGGGCTGAACGCCTGTCACAAGCCGGCGCCGTGGCGCGTCTAAGGGAAGAAGCGACTTGCTTCCCAACCCTTCCAAGGACAAGACATGAGCCACGATCCCCGCCTGAACTACCACGCGCTCGCCCCCAAGTCGGCCCGCGCGCTCAGCCAGTTCTCGTTCGCCGCCGGCGGGCCGGACAAGAAGCTGAAGGAACTCGTCAACCTGCGCGTGTCGCAGATCAACGGCTGCGCCTTCTGCATCGACATGCACTGGGCCGACCTGCTGAAGATGGGCATGGAGGCGCGCCACGTGAACGCGGTCGCCGGCTGGCGCGAAGCGGGCCGCTTCTTCAGCGAGCGCGAACAGGCCGCGCTGAACTGGGCCGAGGCCGTCAACGCGGTGCCGCAGCGCAGCCCGAGCGACGAGGACTTCGCCGCCATGCAGGAGCATTTCAGCGACGAGGAAATCGCCGAACTGACCTTCTCGGTCGGCGCGATCCGCGCGTGGAACATGCTGAACGCCAGCTTCCGCATGCCGGTGCCGGAAGTGCCGTACACGGCGGGTTAAGCTCGCCGCGTGATCGACACGCAGCGCTTCGTCTCCGACATCCTCCACAACCCGCACAACCGCGCCATCCTGGAGGCCTGGCCGCAGCTGGGCCTGCCGGATGGCTGGCTGGTGGCCGGCTGCCTGTTCCAGACCGTGTGGAACCTGCAGGCCGGCCGCGAACCCGGATCGGGCATCAAGGACTACGACATCTTCTACTTCGACCCGTCCGACCTGTCGGCGGAAGCGGAGGAGGCGGTGCAAAAGCGCGTGGATGCCGTGCTGGGTCCGCTGGGCGTGCCGGTGGAAGTGAAGAACCAGGCGCGCGTGCATCTCTGGTACGAGGAATTCTTCGGCTTTCCGTATCCGAAGCTGGGTAACGCGCGAGACGGCATCGACCGCTTCCTGATTCCGTCCACCTGCGTCGGCGTGCAGCCGGGCGCGGAGGGGCATCGCGTGTATGTCCCGAACGGGCTGGAGATCCTGTATGCCGGCGAGCTCGCGCCCAATCCGCTGGTCTTGCACCTGCCTCTGTTCCGCGCCAAGGCGGCGTCGTACCGCAGCCGCTGGGACTGGCTGCAGGTGCGCGAGTGAGGCCGGCTACAGCTGGAAGGTCAACCAGCGCAGCAGGCCTTCGCCCACTTCGCGCAGCGCGCTCACCTGCCGTGGCTGCAGCAGCTTGGCGCCGGCGCGCACGCCGTCGGCCCAGGCCGTGAAGCGCGCGATGACGGCGGCGTCGTAGAAGGCCACCATCATTTCGTAGTTCAGGAACAGGCTGCGCGAGTCCAGGTTCAGCGAGCCGCATAGCGCGACCGTTTCGTCGACTACGAACAGCTTGGCATGCACCATGCCCGGCACCAGCCATACGCGCGCGCCGCATTCCAGCAGGTCGCGCACGGCCGGCGGCCGGGCGAGGTCGGCCAGGCGGTGGTTCGAGCGGCGCGGCAGCAGCAGGTCCACGGTGACGCCGCGCCGGGCCGCCAGCCCCAGGGCCATCAGCAGGGCCGGGTCGGGCACGAAGTAGGGCGTGATGGCGATGATGCGGTCGCCGGCGTTGAAGCAGGCGTCCATCAGCAGCTCGTACAGTGTGTCGTCGGCCTGGTCCGGGCCGCTGGGGAGCAGCTGCGCCAGCGGCGCATCCGTCGCTTCGACCGGCGCCGGTGTCAACGCAGGCGTAGTCGGCGGCGCGGTCTTGAGCGCTACCGCCCAGTCGCGTTCGAACTGCTCGCGCGCCTGCACGGCGACCGGGCCTCGCAGGTCGAAGGTGAGGTCCGTCCAGGGCGCCGCGTCGCCGCCGGTGAAGTATTCGGCCGCCAGGTTGCGGCCGCCGGTCCACAGCCAGTCGCCATCGGCGATGGCCATCTTGCGGTGGTTGCGCAGGTTGACGCGGCCGCGCAGAGGCGAGGACCACGGCCGCACGAACAGGGCGACCTCGATGCCCGCGGCGCGCAGCGGCCGCAGGTCCGGGATGCCCCCGAGGTAGCGGCCGATGCCGTCGATCATGAAGCGCACGCGCACGCCTTCGCGGGCCCGCTGCGCAAGTAGCGCCACCATCTCGGCGCCGAGCGCATCGCGTCCGAGCAGGAAGGTGCTGACGTCCAGGGTGCGCCGCGCCGACAGCAGAACGGCCTTCAGGCGCTGCAGCGCGGCGGCGCCATCCTGGTGGATCACCGGGTCGTCACAGCGCACCGCGGGCGGCAGGCCGAGGCCCAGTGCCAGCGCCCGCATGCGGCCGCCCGGGCCCTGCATCGTCCGGATGATGTCGTGCATGGCCACCCGCGGCTGGCGGCGGGCGCGCGCGGTCTTGCGCGAACCGAACATCAGGAACAGCGGCAAGCCCACGTAGGGCGCGAGCGCCAGCAGCAGCACCCAGCCGATGGCCGCTGACGGATGCCGGCGCTGGCGCCGCGCCAGCGAGATGCCGGCATAGGTGACGAGCGACAGCAGCACCACCGCCGTGTGCAGGGTCAGCAGCTGCTGCGAGCCGAGGTGGAAGGTCATGGCTGGGACGAGAGATTAGCAACGCCTGCTGGTCTGGGGAAACTCCCCTTCGCCGGCCGGTCGCCGCGCGGCGATCATCGCAGCAAGGAGACATTTATGGGCAATGCAAACGCCTTCCTGCAGGCGCGCGACTTCCTGCTGGCACACCGCCAGGACTACGCCACGGCTTACCGCGACTTCCGCTGGCCGGTGCTGGATGCATTCAACTGGGCGCTCGACCACTTCGATGCGCTGGCCGCCGACAACGAGGCGCCGGCGCTGTGGATCGTCGAAGAGGACGGGAGCGAACAGAAGTTCTCCTTCCGCGAGATGGCGGCGCGCTCCAACCGCGCGGCCAACTTCCTGCGGGGCGAGGGCGTGCGCCGCGGCGACCGCATCCTGCTGATGCTCGGCAACGAGGTCGCGCTGTGGGACATCATGCTGGCTTCCATGAAGCTCGGCGCCGTGGTCATCCCGGCGACGACGCTGCTGACGCCGCAGGACGTGCAGGACCGGGTCGAGCGCGGCGAGGTCAAGTTCGCGATCACCGCCGCCGCGAACGCCGACAAGCTCGCGCCGCTGCCGGCCAACTGCGGCCGCCTCACCATCGGCGGCGCCGCGCCGGGCTGCAAGGCGTTCGCGCCCGAAGCGCAGCCGGACACCTTCACGCCCGACGGCGTGACGAAGGCGACCGACCCGCTGCTGCTGTACTTCACCTCCGGCACCACCGCCAAGCCGAAGCTGGTGCTGCATTCGCACCAGAGCTATCCGGTGGGGCACTTATCCACGATGTACTGGCTGGGCCTGCAGCCGGGCGACGTGCACCTGAACATCTCCTCGCCGGGCTGGGCCAAGCACGCTTGGAGCTGCTTCTTCGCGCCGTGGAACGCGGGCGCCTGCATCTTCATCTCGAACTACAAACGCTTCCAGGCGAAGGCGCTGCTCGAAGTGCTGGCGACGCGCGGCGTGACTTCGCTGTGCGCGCCGCCGACCGTCTGGCGCATGCTGATCCAGGAGGACCTGGCGGCGTACCGGGGCCGGCTGCGCCTGCGCGAGGTGATCGGCGCCGGCGAGCCGCTGAACCCGGAGATCATCGAACGCGTGCGTTCGGCCTGGGGCCTGGACCTGCGCGACGGCTTCGGCCAGACGGAGACCACGGCGCAGGTGGGCAATTCGCCGGGCCAGCCGGTGAAGGCCGGCTCCATGGGACGGCCATTGCCCGGGTACCAGGTCGTGCTGCTGAACGTGAACGGGCAGGACAGCGACATGGGGGAGATCTGCCTGCCCTTGTCCGCCAGGCCGCTGGGGCTGATGGACGGCTACATCGACAGCCAGGAGCGCAACGCCGATGCGATGCGCGACGGCGCGTACCACACGGGCGACCTCGCCTCGCGCGATGCAGAGGGTTACATCACCTATGTCGGCCGCACCGACGATGTCTTCAAGGCCTCCGACTATCGCATCAGCCCCTTCGAGCTGGAAAGCGTGCTGATCGAGCATCCCGCCGTGGCCGAGGCGGCGGTCGTGCCCAGTCCGGACCCCGTGCGGCTCGCGGTGCCGAAAGCGTTCGTCGTGCTGGTCGCGGGACACGAGCCGGGGGCACAGGTCGCGCGCGAACTGTTCGCCTTCCTGCGCGAGCAGCTGCCGCCTTTCAAGCGGATCCGCCGCATCGAATTCGCCGAGCTGCCGAAGACCATCTCCGGCAAGATCCGCCGCGTGGAGCTGCGCGCCGGCGAAGCGCAGCGGCGCGCGAGCGGCGAGCGCGGCGCGCTGGAGTTCTTCGAGGAGGATTTCCCGGGGTCCTGAACCCATTGGACCTAGGTCCAATTCAGCGAATGGGCGCCGCGGCCGACCATCTGGGCCGCACGGGCCGAGGGACTCGAGGCCGCCCATGAACATCCAGTGGAAACGCGTTGTCCTGCCGGCCGCGGTGGTGGTCGTCGTCGCCGCGGGCGGCTATGTCGCCTGGCAGCGCATGCATGCCAGCGGCCCCGGCGAGGGCTTCCTGCGCAGCAACGGCCGCATCGAAGCCACCGAAATCGATATCGCCGCCAAGCAGGGCGGCCGCCTGCAGGACGTCCTGGTCGGTGAAGGGGACTTCGTCCAGCAAGGCCAGGTGCTGGCGCACCTGCAGACCGACGTGCTCATCGCGCAGCGCGACGAAGCGCGCGCGCAGCTGGCCCAGTCGAAGACGGCCGTGGCCACGGCGCTGGCGCAGGTGGCCGCGCGCGAGGGCGACTTCCAGAGCGCGGTGGCGGCCATCGCCCAGCAGGAAAGCGTGCTGAACGCGGCACGGGCCAAGTACACGCGCTCCAGCAAGCTCGCCGCCGAAGGCATGTGGCCCCGGCAGGAACTGGACAACGACTTTGCCAGCGTCAAGGGCGCCGAGGCGGCCACCGTCGCCGCGCGCGCGAAGGCGAACGCGGCGCAGGCCGCCATCGATGCCGCGCGCTCGCAGGTGGCGGGCGCCCAGGCCGCGGTGACGGCTGGCGAGGCCGCGGTGGCGCGCGCCGAGACCTACATCGACGACAGCACGCTCACGGCGCCGCGGCCCGGCCGCGTGCAGTACCGCGTAGCCAACGTCGGCGAGATCGTCGCGGCCGGCGGCAAGGTGCTGAACCTGGTGGACCTCTCGGATGTCTACATGACCTTCTTCCTGCCCGCCACCGTGGCCGGCAGTGTCGCCATCGGCAGCGAGGTGCGCATCGTGCTCGACGCCGCGCCGCAGTACGTGATCCCGGCGCGCGTGTCCTTCGTCTCCGCCACCGCGCAGTTCACGCCGCGCACGGTGGAGACGGCCAGCGAGCGCGAGAAGCTGATGTTCCGCGTGCGCGGGCAGATCGACCGCGAGCTGCTGCAGAAGCACCTGAAGCAGGTCAAGACCGGGCTGCCGGGCGTCGCCTGGATGCGTACCGACTCCGGGCGCGACTGGCCCGGCACGCTGCAAGTGCGCTTGCCGGAGTAGCGATGACGGCGCCGGAACCGGTGGCGCGGCTCGAAGGCCTGCAGCTGCGCTACGGCAAGACGCTGGCGCTGGACGACGTGACCCTGGACCTGCCGGGCGCCTGCATGGTGGGCCTGATCGGGCCCGACGGTGTCGGCAAGTCCAGCCTGCTGTCTTTGGTGGCCGGCGCCCGCGCACTGCAGCAGGGACGGCTGCAGGTGCTGGGCGGCGACATGGCCTCGGTGCGGCACCGGTCGCGCGTCTGCCCGCGCATCGCGTACATGCCGCAAGGCCTGGGCAAGAACCTCTATCCCACCTTGTCGGTGGAGGAGAACCTGCAGTTCTTCGCGCGCCTGTTCGGCCACGGCGCCGCGGAGCGCCGCCGCCGCATCGACGACCTGACGCGCCGCACCGGCCTGCATCCCTTTCTCGATCGGCCCGCGCGCAAGCTCTCCGGTGGCATGAAGCAGAAGCTGGGACTGTGCTGCGCGCTGATCCACGACCCCGACCTGCTGATCCTCGACGAGCCCACCACCGGCGTCGACCCGCTGGCGCGCGCGCAGTTCTGGGACCTGATCGCGCACATCCGCGTGGGCCAGCCTGGCATGAGCGTGCTCGTGGCCACGGCCTACATGGACGAAGCGCAGCGTTTCGACTGGATCGTCAGCATGGACGCCGGCCGCGTGCTCGCCACCGGCACGCCGGCCGAACTGCTGGAACGCACCGGCAGCCAGAACCTGGAGGCCGCTTTCATCCGCCTGTTGCCCGAGGAGAAGCAGCGCGGCTACGAGCCGGTGCAGATTCCGCCGCTCACCGCGGCCGACGACGACATCGCGATCGAGGCGCACGACCTCACGATGCGCTTCGGCGACTTCGTGGCCGTCGACCACGTGAGCTTCCGCATCCGGCGCGGCGAGATCTTCGGCTTCCTGGGCAGCAACGGCTGCGGCAAGTCGACGACGATGAAGATGCTGACCGGCCTGCTCGAGGCGAGCGAAGGACAGGCCTGGCTGTTCGGCCACGAAGTGGACCCGCGCGACATCGGCACGCGGCGGCGCGTGGGCTACATGTCGCAGGCCTTTTCGCTGTACGGCGAGCTGACGGTGCAGCAGAACCTGGTGTTGCATGCGCGCCTGTTCCACGTGCCGGCGGCGGAGATCGGCGCCCGCGTCGACGAGATGGTGGAGCGCTTCGGCCTGGGCGAGGTGCGCTCCGCGTTGCCCGAGAGCCTGCCGCTGGGCATGCGGCAGCGCCTGTCGCTGGCGGTGGCCATGGTGCACAAGCCGGAACTGCTGATCCTGGACGAGCCGACCTCGGGCGTCGACCCGGTTGCGCGCGACGCCTTCTGGCGGCTGCTGGTAGAACTGTCGCGGCGCGACCGCGTGACGATTTTCATCTCCACCCACTTCATGAACGAAGCCGAGCGCTGCGACCGCATGTCGATGATGCACGCCGGCCGCGTGCTCGATAGCGACGCCCCGGCGGCGCTGGTGGCCAAGCGCGGGGCGGCCAACCTGGAGGAGGCTTTCATCGGCTACCTGGTCGAAGCGGGTGGCGGCACCGAGCTGCCGCCGGCCACGGAAGAAGCGGTGCCCGCGCCCGCGGTGCATGCGCGGCCTGCTCCCTTCAGCCTGCAGCGGCTGCTGGCCTACAGCTGGCGCGAATCGCTGGAGCTGCTGCGCGACCCGGTGCGCGCCACCCTGGCGCTGGGCGGCACCTTGATCCTGATGTTCGTGATGGGCTTCGGCATCAACATGGACGTCGACGAACTCAGCTTCGCCGTGCTCGATCGCGACCAGACGGCGGCGAGCCGCGACTACGCCGACAACCTGTCCGGCTCGCGCTACTTCATCGCGCACCGGCCGCTGGCCAACCTCGCGGAGCTCGATCGCCGCATGCGCGCGGGCGAGCTGGCGCTGGCGCTGGAGATTCCCCCAGGCTTTGCCCGTGACATGGCGCGCGGCCAGGCGGTGCAGATCGGCGCCTGGATCGACGGCTCGATGCCTTCGCGCGCGGAGACGGTGTCCGGCTACGTGAACGGCATGCACCAGGGCTGGCTGGCCGAGCGCGCTCAGTTCCGCGCGGGCAGTGCCGCGACGGCGGCCGCCGACATCGAGACGCGCTTCCGCTACAACCCCGACGTGGCGAGCCTGCCGGCGATGGTGCCGGCGGTGATCCCGATGCTGCTGATGATGGTGCCGGCGATGCTCGCCGCGCTGGCCGTGGTGCGCGAAAAGGAGCTGGGCTCCATCACCAACCTGTACGTCACGCCGGTGACGCGCACCGAGTTCATGCTGGGCAAGCAGTTGCCCTACGCGGTGCTGGCGCTGTTGAACTTCCTGCTGATGGTGCTGCTGGCGGTCACGGTGTTCGGCGTGCCGGTGACGGGCAGCTTCGCCACCTTGCTGGGCGCGGCGGTGCTGTACGTGATCTGCGCCACCGGCATCGGCCTGCTTGCTTCCAGCTTCACGCGCAGCCAGGTCGCAGCAATGTTCCTGGCGATGATAGGCACCATGATCCCGGCGGCGCAGTTCTCCGGGATGATGGACCCGGTGAGCTCGCTGGAAGGCATGGGCCGGGTGATCGGCGCGGTCTATCCCACCACGCACTTCATCGACATCAGCCGCGGCGTCTTCAACAAGGCGCTGTCGTGGTCCGACCTGTCGTCGGCCGTCTGGTCGCTGGCGGCGGCGGTGCCGGTGATCTTGCTGCTGGCCATCGCGCTGCTGAAGAAGCAGGACCGCTGATGCTGCGCACGCTGGCCAACATCTTCCACCTGGGCGTCAAGGAGCTCTGGGGCCTGTGGCGCGACCCGGCGATGCTGGTGCTGATCGTCTTCATGTTCGGCTTCTCGGTGTATTCGGGCGCGCGCTCGATGCCGCAGTCGCTGAACCGCGCGCCGATCGCCATCGTCGACGAGGACGCCTCGCCGCTGTCCGCGCGCATCGCGGCGGCCTTCTTCCCGCCGCAGTTCGTCGGCCCGGCCATGATCGGGCTGGGCCAGGTCGATCCCGGCATGGACGCGGGCATCTACACCTTCGTGCTGGTGATCCCGGCCAACTTCCAGCGCGACGTGCTGGCCGGTCGCGGGCCGGCGCTGCAACTCAATGTGGATGCGACCCGCATGACGCAGGCCTTCAACGGCTCGGGCGCCATCCAGCAGATCGTGCAGGGCGAAGTCTCGGCCTTCGTGCAGCGCGCGCAGCGGACCACCGCTGCGCCGGTGGAACTGGCCTTGCGCGCGCGCTTCAACCAGACGCTGGACCAGGGCTGGTTCGGCGCGATGACGCAGTTGATCAACAACATCACGATGGTGTCGATCCTGCTGTGCGGCGCGGCGCTGATCCGCGAGCGCGAGCACGGCACCATCGAGCACCTGCTGGCGATGCCGGTCACGCCCACCGAGATCATGCTGTCCAAGGTGTGGTCGATGGGGCTGGTGGTACTGGTGGCGGTGGCGGCGTCGCTCCAGTTCGTCGTCAAGGGCCTGGTGGGCGTTCCGGTGGAGGGCTCGATGGGCCTCTTCCTGCTGGTGACCGCGCTGCACCTGTTCGCGACCACGGCGATGGGCATCTTCATGGCGACGATGACGCGCTCGATGCCGCAGTTCGCGCTGCTGCTGATCCTGATCCTGCTGCCACTGCAGATGCTGTCCGGCGGCACCACGCCGCGGGAAAGCATGCCGCAGCTGCTGCAGGACATCATGCTGGTGGCGCCGACCACGCACTTCACGATCGCCGGCCAGGCCATCCTGTTCCGCGGCGCCGGCCTGGCGCTCGTCTGGCCGCAGTTGCTGGCGCTGCTGCTGATCGCCGCGGTGTTCTTCGGCGTGGCGTTGCGGCGCTTCCGGCGGACGATCAGCCAGATGGCGTGAACCGTCAGCCCTTGGCCGGTGCCTCGCGCCGCGCCAGGTCCCAGAACGCGCGGCCGGCCGGCGTCAGGCGCGCCATGTCGAGGCAGGCGAGGGCGACGCGGCGCGAGAAGCGCGGCGTGATGGGGCGGAAGGCCAGGCCGGGGCGGGTTTCGGGGACGGCGAGCGAAGCGAGGACGGAAACGCCGTTGTCGTGCGCCACGAACTCCAGGATCGAGGCGATCTGGAACAGTTCGTGGGCGATTTTCGGCCGCAGCCCCGCCTGCTCGAACATCCGCAGCACCATGTCCTGCGAACCCGCCTGCGTGAGGATCAGCGGGTAGTCGGCCAGTTCGCGCACGGACACGGTGGCCTTGCGCGCGAGCGGATGGTCCTGCGGCAGGACGGCCACCAGTTCGTCGGTCGCCAGCGCCACGGTGTCCAGCGAAGGCTGCGGCAGGCGGACAGCCGCGATCTCCACCCGGCGTTCGATCAAGTCCTGTTCGACGACGGCATCGGCGTGCTCGGTGACGTGCACCTCCACGCCGGGATAGCGCTGGCGAAACTTGTCCAGCAGCGGCGGCAGCAGCCGCAGCGAGGTGCTGGGGCCGATCGAGCCGATGCGCAGCAGGCCGGTGTGCAGGCCGCGCGAAGCGGCCGTCGCGGAGCGCACTTGCTGCAGGGACGCGAAGACATCGCGCGCATGCCCCAGCGCCAGTTCGCCCGCGTGCGTCAGCACCACGCCGGCGGCCATGCGGTCCACGACTTCGCTGCCCAGGCCGTCTTCCAGCGCGCGCAAGGCGTGGCTGGTGGCCGAGGCGCTCATGCCGATGCGGGCGCCGGCCGCCGCGATGCTGGGCGCGCCGGGCAAGGCCACCAGCAGTTCGAGCTGGCGCAGGGTGGGAAAACCGGCGTCGGACCGCATTGAATCTGGATTCAATTGAATGTGAGAACCATTGAATCCTAAACTTGGGCCCATGAACACGCAAGCACAAGTCCAGCGCCTCCAGGCCGGGGAGTCGCTGCCGCAATCCCGCTTCGGCGCGGGCCCGGCGATCCTGGCGGAAGGCGAACTGCTGGTGCAGGCCCCCGCGGAATGGCTGGCCGGCACGGTCGTCATTCCTTCGCCGGTCCGCATCGTCGCGCCGGCCGTCCTCGGCGACCTGCCGCCCAACGCCTCCGTCATGGCCGTGGGCACTGCCAAGGTGGTGGTGCCCCAACCGGCTCCGCTGTTTCCGATCGCGAAGTGGTTTCGGAGTGCCAACTTTTTGGCACGCTCCGCCAATTCCCCGGTGTAACAGGGTTCGCGAGTATTGAAGCATTTGGATACATCCTTCAGGATGGGCAGGCCAAGTCCTGATCAACCGGCGCCCGGAGCGCCGATCCTGGAGGAGAGTCCGAATGAGCAAGAGTCTGAAGTCCGGCCTGGCCGTGGCGCTGTTCTGCGCCGTGCAAGGCCTTGCCACCGCGGCCGCGCCCGCGCTGCCCGAACACGGTAGCGAAGCCGAGGCGCAGGTGATGGTCACGAAGGCCGTCGCCCTGATCAAGTCCGCCGGCCCCGAGAGCGCCTACAAGACCTTCACCGAGAACCCCGGCGCGACCTTCAAGGACCGCGACCTCTACATCTTCGTCTACGACTTCGACGGCAACTGCCTCGCCCAGGGCGCCAACGCCAAGATGGTGGGCAAGAACCTGCTCGAACTGAAGGACATCGACGGCAAGCCGCTGATCAAGGACCAGATCGCCCTGGTCAAGGCCAAGGGCTCCGGCTGGTATGGCCCCTACCGGTTCAACAATCCGGTGACGAACAAGGTCGAAACCAAGAAGTCCTACTGCATGCGCGGCGCGGGCGACAGCTACGTCTGCGCCGGCGTCTACTCCGGCCAGCAATAGACAGCGGCGGCATGGGCCTCAGGATCTGGCACAAGATCGTCGCGGCGCCGGGCATCGCGATCCTGTTCCTCGTGGTGCTGGGGGCGGTGTCGTATGGCGTCATCGCGCGCCAGCATGCGTCGCTGGACGACATGTACAAGCACCGCTTCGCCAGCTACCGCGTGGCGGCCGACGCCGCGCAGGCGATCAGCGAGGTGCACTCCAACGTGTACCGCCTCTTCACCTGGATCTCCAACCTGAAGGAAGACCAGGTCACCCGGATCACCAACGAGCAGAAGGCGCGCATCGACGCGGTGACCGCGAAGGTGGCGCAGTTCGGCACGCAGGCCGGCGGAGCGGAGGAGCGCCAGCTTGCCGAGGCCGTGAGGCAGGTGCTGGGCAAGTACAAGCGCGACTTCGCCGCGGCCATCGACCTGAGCACGGTCGACGTCAACACCGGCATGGCCACCATGCAGACGGCGGACGCCGAGTTCCAGGCGATGCTGAAGGACCTGCAGTCGCTCGTGCGCATCGAGGAGCAACGGGCGCAGGAAAGCTACGACAGCGCGCAAGCGGCGTTTGACCGCGTGCTGCTGGCCTTCGTGGCGGTGCTCGCGCTGTCGCTGCTCGTCTCCGGCGCGGTGACGCTGTTCATGAGCCGCGCCATCGTCCGGCCGCTGCGCAATGCGGTGTCGGCGGCGCGCCAGGTCGCGCGCGGCGACCTCGCCTCGGACCTGCAGGTGAGCGGGCGCGACGAGACCGCCGAACTGCTGCAGGCGATGGCGGAAATGAAGCAGGACCTGCGCTCGCTGGTCGGCGACGTCGCGGCCGGCGCCCACGCGGTGGCGGACACCAGCGTGCAGATCGCGCAGGGCAACCTGGACCTGTCGCAGCGCACCGAGGAACAGGCGACCACGCTGGAGGAAACCGCCAGCTCGATGGAGGAACTGACGGCCACCGTGACGCAGAACGCGCACAACGCGCAGGCCGCCAGCCAGAAGGCCGTGAACGCGTCCAACATCGCGCGCCGTGGCGGCGACGTGGTAGCGCAGGTGGTGTCCACGATGAACGGCATCTCGGCCTCGTCTGGCCGCATCGCCGACATCATCGGCGTGATCGACGGCATCGCGTTCCAGACCAACATCCTCGCCTTGAATGCGGCGGTCGAGGCCGCGCGGGCGGGCGAGCAGGGCCGCGGCTTCGCGGTGGTGGCGGCGGAAGTGCGCAACCTGGCGCAACGCAGCGCCACCGCGGCCAAGGAGATCAAGGCCTTGATCGGCGACTCGGTCGGCCAGGTGCAGGCCGGCGCGCAGCTGGTGGACACCGCGGGCCGCACGATGCAGGAGATCGTGGATTCGGTGAAGGATGTCAGCGTGCTGCTGGCGGAGATTGCCGCGGCCACGCAGGAACAGAGTTCCGGCATCGGGCAGGTGAACACGGCGGTCGCGCAGATGGACCGCGTCGTGCAGCAGAACGCCTCGCTGGTCGAAGAAGCGGCGGCGGCCACCGAGTCGATGAAGGAGCAGGCGGCGGCCTTGCTGAAGCTGGTGGCGCGCTTCCAGGTGGGACGCGAGACGGAGGCAGAGCCATCGCCTGCCTCCATCGCGCTGCGGCCCGTGCTCGCATCCGCGGGCAACGCCGCGTGGCGGCAGTTCTAGGGGCTGCGCATCGTGCAGGCCCACAGCTCCGGCGCCGTGCCGCCCGCTTGATCCAGGCGCTGCCAGCCCGTGGTCGCCAGGTTGCCGACGAAGGCGCTGGCCGGCTGCGGCTGGCGGCGCAGGAAGCTGTAGTTGGGGCGCAGCTGCACTTCGCGGTCGTAGGCGCCGTACCAGATCGGCACGTTGCCCGGCAGCCGCCAGCCCGAGTCCCACAGCCGCAGCACGTTGCGGGCGTTCGCGCCCGGCGCTGGCATCAGCATCAGGTCGATGGCCGAGGCGCGGCCGCCGTCGTAGCGCGGCAGCAGCGGCAGCTGGCCCACGGCAGGGTGCGGCGCGATGGCCTGCAGCACGCTGGCAATGCCCAGTCCGGGCGCTGCCACCCAGCCGGAGCGCCGCAGGCCATCGCGCAGTGCGCCCTCGGCACAGGCGACTTGCAGCGTGAACGGCTCCTTCAGTTCGCCGGCGACTTCGTGCCGCCGCAGCGGCAGCAGGCGATAGCCGCCCGAGGACCAGGCCTGCAAGGTGGTGGCTTGCGGCGGCACCGCGGCGGCGTAGAACTGGAGGTCGGCCGGCGCGCGCCACCAGCCCCAGCCGCTCGCCGCGACGACGACCGTCACCAGCGCGACGACCGCCATGCCGCGCGGGTGGATGGTTTCGTCCACCCGGTGCTGGGTGTAGACCATCGCCGACAGCGCCACCGCGGCGAGCCCGAAGCTGAAGCCACCCAGCACGTCGGACAGCCAGTGCGCGCCCAGGTACAGCCGCGAGAAGCCGACCAGCGCCGCGTAGACCGCGGCCACCGCGCCGATTCCGATGCGCCACCGCATCGACTGCCCGCGCGTGAGCAGGAAGGCGAGCAGGGCCAGCACGACCGCCGAAATCGTCGCGTGGCCGCTGGGAAAGGAGAACTGCTCCACGCCGCGGTACAGCGACAGCGGCCGGTGCCGCCCCAGCGTGAACTTCAACACCTGCACCATCGCTTCCGCGCTGGCGACGGTGGCGATCCAGTAGCCCGCGGTGCGCCAGCTGCGCTGCCACGCGAGCCACGCAGCCACGGCGACGACCAGCGGCAGCATCACGCCGACGCTGCCCAGCTCGGTGATGGCGAACATCACGCGGTCCATCGGCTCCGTGCGCAGCTGCTGCAGGAAGGTGAAGACGGCGTGGTCGGCGGCCACCAGCGGATCGCTGGTGACGACGTCTTCGACGATGCCCAGGAACAGCCACATCGAGGCGAGCAGCAGCGCCAGCGCGGCGAGCAGCGCTTCCGAGCCCGGGCGCCCGGGGTCCAGCAGCAAGCGGATGAAGCGGGTCCACCAGGCCTCGCGCGTGCCGGCTGCCCGCAGCGCGTGCGCGCGCAGCACGCGCGTGAGCGGCACGACGACGCGGATCGTGATCCGCACGATCCAGGTCGCGCCCCAGACCAAAGCCGCCAGCAGCAGGGCCAGCACCGCCAGCCGGCCGCTGGCCTGTTCGGCCAGGTGCAGCGATGCGCCGAATACGACACCCGGCAGGATGTGCGCCGGCGCCCAGAGCAGGGCCGACGCGACGTTGGTCGCGTAGAAGCGCCCGGCCGGCATGCGCGCGAAGCCCGCGAGCAGCGGCACGAAGGCTCGTACCGCGCCGGCGAAGCGCGCGAGCAGCACGCTCATTGCTCCATGTCGCGCGATCAAGCCCTCGGCCTTGCCCAGGTGGTCCGCGTAGCGCCGGAACAGCGGCCAGGCGCGCACGCGTTCCTGCTGGTGGCGGCCCAGCTCGTAGCTGAGTGCGTTGCCCGCGACCGCGCCGACCACCGCGACGGCCAGCGCCCAAGCCAGGTCCAGCGTGCCATGCCCGACCAGCGCGCCGGCGCCGAACAGCACCACCGCCGCCGGAACCAGCGTGCCGACGATCGCCAGCGACTCCGCGAAAGCGACCAGGCCGATGAAGGCCAGCGCCGCCCGCGGATGGCGGCCGGCCAGGGAGAGGAAGACGTCAAGCGCGTGCTGCATGGATCAGTGCTTTACCCCGCGACGTTCGCGGTTTTACATTTTTTCGGCCGCTGCTGAGCTACCCGCCCGCACACATCCGTTTAGAATTTTCACGTGGTTGTAGAACAGCATGTGTTCCGTGAGGGAGACCTGGTCCGGCTGAAGGCTGGCGGTCCCGTCATGGCCGTCAAGTTCGAAGTGAATGAGCTGCTGCTCTGCGCCTGGATCGATGCTGCCGGCCGCACCCGGCGCCAGACCTACTCCCCCGACCAGGTCGACCTGGTCCACTCCGACTCCCTGATCTGGCTGAAGGTCTTCCTGCGGCTGTCCAGTCGCTGGCCGGTGGTCGCCGCCTGCTAGCCAAGACAACAGGCAAGGTCGCCATCGCGAGATCGCCGCGACCATCACCTTCCTCGCGTCCGAAGGCGCCGGCTACATCACGGGGCAGAACCTGCGGGTGGACGGGGGCCTGAGCCGATCGCCGTGAAGTAGGCGTCGACCTCGCTCGCCCACAGCGCGGGCTGGCGGTAGATGTTGTGGCCGTCCAGGCCGTCGGGCGGCGGCAGCACGTGGAAGCTGGCCTTGCCGCCGGCGGCCCTGAAGGCATCGAAGTTGGAGCGGCTGTGCGCGATGCGATAGAAGGGATCCTTCTCGCCGTACAGCCACAGCGTATCGCGCGGAAAGCCTACCCCCGCGTTGAACAGCGTTGTGTTCACCAGGCTGGCCTGCGGGCAGCCGCCGCCGACCCAGCCACCCACGAAGTTCAGCACGCCTCGCAGTTCCTGCGGGTGGCGTCCCGCGAAGGCGACCGACAGGATGCCGCCGCGCGAGATGCCGCCGACCACCAGCTGGCGCGCATCGACATCCGGCCGCGCCTTGATTGCGGCATAGGCCACTTCCAGGTCGGCCAGCGCGTGCTCCGCGCCGGGCAAGCTCAGTTCGGGATCGCAGGAGTAGCGCGAGCGGTCGCGCTCGAAGCCTTCGTCGTAGAGGCCATCCGAGCGCCCGCGTCCTCGCCGCTGCGGATACATCACCTGCCAGCCGCGGGCCACGAGGAAGGCGCTCAGCTCGGGGCTCGTCCACGTCTGCTTGAACCACTCGGGCCGGTTGCCTTCGCCGGTGGAACCGTGGTTGATGATGACCGTGCGGAAGGGGCCGGCGCCGGGCGGACGATGCACGACCAGTTCCAGGCGCACGGGCTTGCCCTGCTCGGTCCAGGGCGTGGTGATCCACTCCGCCTGGCGCACGTACGCGGGTGGCTTGCGCGAGAGCACGCCGGCGGACAGCAGCTGCGTGTCGGGCCGCCACAGGCTGAACTCCATGTCGCCGTCGGCGCGCAGCCGCAGCACCACTTTTGCGCCGGTGCGCAGGCGGACCTGCAGTTCGCCACCGTCGAAGGTCCCCGCGGCCTCGTCGTTGTTCACCTGCTGCGCGCTGGCGCCGGCATAGGTGACGCGCGCACCGGTGGCCGTGAGATCGCGGATCGCGAGCTTGATGTCGCACAGCGCGGCGAAGCAGGCCCAGCCGTTCCAGGCGCCGCTCCAGCGCGCAAGCTCCGGCGGCAGGCTGGCATCGGGCGCGAGCTTCGCCACCTCCGCCGGCAGTTCGGCGGCGACCGGACTTTCGGAGACGGCGCGCGGCAGCGTGCCGATGTAGGCGGGCCAGGCGGTTTCGGCGCGGGCCGTGAAAGCGCAGGCAAGAAGAAGCAGGGCGGCAAGCAATGTCGTTCGCACGGGCAGGAACCTCCAACCGTCAGTATGACCGCGGCGCGGTTACATTTGTTTGTTAGCATACAAACAGCGCCGGTTTTCACGGCGCAGCAAGCAAGAGGGATCGAGGAAATGATGCAGGGCCTGCGCATGGCGCGGACAGGATGGGAGGCGCGCGGCTGGAAGCTGGCGTCGGTGATGGTGCTCGGAGCCGCGCTCGCGGCCTGCGGCGGTGGTGGTGGTGGTGGCACGGGTGGCACAGACACCAGCGGAGCCGGAACTGGAGGCTCGGTGACCGGCGGCGGCACGGTCTCCGGTGGTGACGGCAGCACCTTGAACGTGAACCTCGCTTACAACGGCAGCGCCAGCCTTTTCAGGCAGGTCGTCATCCCGCCGACGCTCACGGGGCTGAACGGCTACACGCCAGCTTGCTCGCTGACGGCCGGCTCGCTGCCGCCGGGCATGGTCCTCAATGCCGACTGCAGCATCTCGGGCCTGCCCACGCAGGCGGGGAGCTTCCCGATCACGGTGCACCTGGGCGCATCCGGCGTTTCGAATACGCTCGATTTCAAGACCTCGGTGACCGTCCTGGGCCCGTCCGTCGTCTACACCTTCCCTTCGACCGTGAGTGCGGGAGCGACGGTGGATGTCCGTCCGCTCAACGTGTTCTGGCAGCCGACGCCTTCGGACACGGTGACCTACTCCCTGGTCGGCAACCCGCCTCCCGGCCTGACGATCGATTCGACGGGCCGCGTCCAGGGGACGCCCATCGCCGCGGGCGACTACCAGTTCAAGGTGGCCGTGCAGGTCCTCAACGGCGGCCGCACGGCGAACCAGGTGCAGCAATTCGGCAACCTGGTCAGCGTGTACGTGCCCACGATCATGTACGACCACACCGCGGCATGGGTGGGGCTGCCCTTCACGGGTTCGCCGAAGCTGCCCGCGGGCGGCGTCAACTTCCAGTTCTCGACGACGGGGACGCTGCCGCCGGGGCTGGCACTGGATTCCCAGACCGGCGTCATTTCAGGCGTCGCGACGACGCCGCAGGTGTACCCGAGCAACCTCGACATCGTCATGACGGCCAACGGCACCGGCGGCACGTTCACGACGCATACGCAACTGCAGCTGTTCGTCGAGTCGCCGGTGTACATCAATTATTCCAGTGGGCAAGCCTTCAGGGGCCAGCCTTTCACGATGAGTCCGAGCGTGACGAATAACAGCTCCGATCCGCTGAACGGCATTGCCTACAACTACGTCCTGGCGAGCGGCATTCTGCCCGCCGGCCTGACGCTCGACGCCGCGACAGGCACGATTTCCGGGACGTACCCCAGTACCGGCTATGGATCGTCGTCGTCGGTTCCTCTGGGCATCGACGTGACCACCACGATCAACGGCATCAGCTTCGTGAAATCGCTGACGACCTATATCGGGCCCTACTAGCGAAAAGCCGCACCAGCGGCCGTCCCGATGCATGCGGATGTTCAACCCCTGCACCGGGACGTGAACCTGTTCCAGGCGATCCGGCGCGCGGCATGTGGCGCATGATGGGCCCGCCATGACCGTTCCAGATCTCACCCGCCTGCGCGCCTTGCCGCGCGCTGAAGTGCACGCCCACCTCGAAGGCTGCTTCGATGCGCCGCTGCTCGAACAATGGGCACGCCGCCATGGCGAAAGCATGCCGCGTCCCGTCGAGCGCCTGTTCGAGTTCCAGGGCCTGGCCGACTTCCTGGAGTTCCTCGACTGGGCCTGCGGCCTGGTCCGTACCCGCGACGAACTGGCAGAAGCCGCCTACGCCTTCAGCCGCCGCATGGCGGCCAGCGGCACGGGCTACGCGGACCTGATCTTCAACCCGACCCACTGGCATCACTGGACGGCGCGCCTGCCGGCCATGATCGACGCCCTCGATGCCGGCTTTCGCGCGGCGGAGCAGGAAGGCCTGCCGCGCGTGGGCCTGTGCGTGAGCCTGCTGCGCACGCAATCGGCCGAGGCCGCCGTGCAGGTGGTCGACGAGCTGGTGGCGCTGCGCCATCCGCGCGTGGTGGCCTTGTCGATCGATGGCAACGAGGCCGCGGCCGGCCGCACCGGCCCGCGCTTTGCCGACGCCTTCCGCCGCGCTGCGGCCGCTGGCCTGCGTCGCACCGTGCATGCCGGCGAATCGAGCGGGCCCGAGGGCGTGCGCGACGCCATCGAGCTGCTGGGTGCGGACCGCATCGACCACGGCGTGCGCGCCATCGAAGACCCATCAGTGGTCGCGCTGCTGGTGGAGCGGCAGATCCCGCTGGGCATCTGCCCCAGTTCGAACCTGGTGCTGAAGGTCTACCCCTCGCTCGCGGAGCATCCCATCGATCGCCTCCGGCGCGCCGGCGTGCCGGTGTCGATCAACACCGACGATCCCGCGCTCCTGGGCACGACGCTGGAGCGCGAATATGCGCTGTGCGCCGGAGCCTTCGGTTGGAGCGACGAAGTCTTGCGCGACATCGCGCGGACTTCCATCGATGCGAGCTTCGCCGATGCCAGGCTGAAGGCGGAACTGCAGGCGAAGCTGGCGCGCTGGTAAGGCTCAGGATGCCGACAGCCCGTGGCGCGGCAGCAGCTCATGCAGGATGAACAGGCGATGGTGCTGCACGGCGTCGTGGAAGCGTTTCCAGTGCGAGGTGAGGAAGGCGGGCGTGAAGTCGAAGCGCTCGCTGCCGTCCTCGACGTCCGGGTCCTGTCCCACCGCCTGGAATTTCCACGAGCCGGGACCTGAGTCGATGTAGTCGACCTGCGTCGGGCCGAAGGAGAAGCGGCCCTGCGCGATGGCTTCCGCCCAGGCCTTGTGGCGCTCCTCGCCCTCCAGGGCGATGGTGTTGCGCAGCAGCGTGTCGATGGCCTGGCGGTCGGCGGCCGGCAGGTCGGCGGATGCCAGGTTCCTGTCCCTGGCGACATAGCGCCGGGCCATGTCGAACATGTTCTGTGCGGCCACGAGGAAGTCGCCCGGGTTGTCGCGCACCACCTTCTCGCCGTTGTCGCGGGTGAAGGACCAGCGCAGGAAAGGCAGGTCGGGAAAGGTCAGCACGCTGGCGTGGCCCACCGGCAGGTGGCCCGCGACGAAGGCCTTGGCCCGGGTCGCGCCACTCGTGAGGTCCGCGTAAACCTCGGTGTTCCGGTAAGCCGGATCGGGTTGCACCTGGATGGCATCGACCTTGTTGAAGTCGTTCACCATGCCGACGAAGCCCTGGTGCGCCCAGGTATCCACGTAGGTGTGCAGAGCGACGCCCAGGCGATGCAGCGCGAAGACCTTGTCCTGTCGCTCGATGCAGTCGAACACCATCTCCTGGGCCACCTGGCTGTTGGGGCGGCAGACCATCCGCCGGATGAAGGCTTCATCCGCATCCGTGCCGGGCGCGACGGCGTCGTTGCCCGGCAGGAAATGGAAGGGCACCCAGACCATGCGGTTGTCGGCGGCGTCGCTGTTCAGGCGCAGGTCCAGGGTCTGGTGCGCCGATGTGACGCGGACGTAGCGCTCGCCGGTGGCGAACTGCAGCGGCCCGTCGTTGGTGGCGTCGTCCACGTACTGCGCGGCATGCGCGACGACGGCGGCGCCGGCGTCGTCCATGCCGGCGAGCCGGCAGCAGACGTAGGTGACTGCGTGGTGGAAGTCGATCTGCATGCGCGAATGGAGCCACGCGGGTGCGGCGCCGTCAAGCCGCCCGTTTGGCCTAGGGCGAAGGGCCGCCCACCTCGAAAGTCCCTACCACCACCTCGCGCCCCGCGCCCGAAAGCCTCATCACGACTTCATGGTCTTTCTGCGCCGGCGTGCCGAAGCCCGTGGTGAGCCGCAGCATGATCGTCGTGCCGGCCGACAGGATCTGCTGGTTGTGTCCGTAGAAGTGCGCCTTCACGGTATAGGTGCCGGGCTTCGCCTGCCGCAGGCTGAACTCCTCCGGGCCGTAGCCGCCGGTGAAGTCGCGCGACATGCGGCCGCCCTGGTAGGTCAGCGGGTGGCCGAAGAAGGCCTCTTCGCCGTTGGGGTCGATCACGTGCAGGTCGATGTCCGTGTTGTCGCTGTCCCAGGCCAGCACGGCGCGAAGGTCCACGGGCATGGCGCGCAGCAGCCGGGCGTCGAACTTCGAGACGTCGACCGGATCGCGCGCGGCAATCGCATTGAGCTCCTCGAGCGCCACCAGCTCGATGTCGGGGAAGCGGTCGGCCCATGGTCGCGTGACGACTTCCCACAAGCGTTCGACGGCTTGCTGCGGCTGGCCGGCCGCGGCCAGCGCCAGGCCGAGGTCGCGGTAGGACTGCGGCTCGTCGGGGCTCAGGGCCAGCACCTGCCGCAGCAGCGGCAAGGCGAGCTGCACTTCCTTCGCCTGCACCAGGCGGTAGGCGAGCAGGCGCAGCACCTGCCGGTTCTCCAGGTCCATCTCGGCCAGGTTGGACAGGATCCGCAGCGCCAGCATCCGCTGCCCGCGCTCCAGGAAGATGTCCGCGGCGTCGAGGAAGAAGGCCGTGCTGCGCGCATGCGAAGGCCGCTCGTCGAGGTAGATCGCGTACATCGCTTCCGGCGCGGACTCGCGCAGCCGGCGGGCGTAGGGCGAGTCGGGCTGCCAGGGCTGCAGCGCCACGGTGGCGGCGGCGTCCTTGCGTGTATTGCCACCTGCGCTGCGGTCGGCCGCAGGCGCTTCGGCCGCGGCTGGCGCAGGGGCGGCGCGCAGCATCGGCGCCGGTGCCGGCACGGCCTGCGCCATCGGGCGAGCGGTGCCCGCCACGCGTTCGCGCTGGCGCGCTTCCTCGTCCGCCTTCGTCGTGGCTTGCGTCCGGGGCGGGGCGTCCTTGGGGAAGTCCTTCTCCCACCATGCACGCTGTGACTCGTAGCGGCGCACCACTTTCTCGAGATGTGCCTGGCGCTCATCGCCGTTCCAGCGCGCGCGCGTGGCCAGCATCTTCAGGTAGGCGTCGCGCATGGACGGCGGCGGCTCGATCTCGTAGCGCACGTAGTCGGCCAGCGAATCCAGCACGATCAGCGAAGTGCCGCTCGTGGCCAAGCCGAACTGCTTGCCGATGCGGCGGATCGCGGCCTGGTTGCGATCGCGGTCGGCTTCCAGTTCGGCCAGCCGCAGCATGGCCCAGCGCTGCGCCGCGACCGGCACGGCGCCGGGCGCGGTACCGGTACTCGCGGAGATCACCAGCTTGCGGGAGACGAGGGTTCCATCGGGTTCCTGCAACTGCAGGGCGAGCTCCGCACGCGGCTGGTCCAGGCGTCCCGCCACCTGCAGGCGCCCGTCCTGCGGATAGCGGCTCTCGAAGACGATGTCGCTCGCGCCGGCGCCATCCACCGCGAGCAGCCGGGTGCGGGCCTGCAGCGCTTCGGCCGTCGCTGCCACGGGGCTGGCGCGCGTCAGGTCCAGAAGGGTCGCGCCGCTGGCTTCGGCGGCATGCCGCAGCCGCGCCGTGTCGGCCCCGGCGGTGGAACTCACCGTGTACAGCGGGACCGGGCTCGTCGGCAGGCTGCCTTCGCCGTAGTTGCCGAGGCCATCGGAAAACAGCAGCGCCAGATCGGCGCCGGCCGGCACGGCCATCTGGTCCAGGCGGGTCGCGCCGTCGTAGGCCAGGGTGCGCAGGTGCTCGCGCAAGGCCAGCCAGTTGCCGCCCGCCACGGTGAAGCGCTGCGGGGCTTCGGCGACGTCGCGAACCACCAGCAGTTGCACCTGCACGTCCGGCACGCGGCGGAAGAACGCGGCTAGCAGTTGAATCTCGCGCCCGAGGTCGCGCTTCGCACCCGAGCCGGAAGCGTCCCACACGATGGCGACGTTGCCCGGCAACTTGCGCGCCCGCGTCTTCAGGGCAACCGGCGCCTCGGCGTAGAACCAGGTGGCGTCGCCAAAGGCCTGCGCCAGCACCGCGGGTTCGTTGGCCGGCACGGCGAGGTCCAGGCGCAAGCTGTCGCGGCCGTCGTAGCCGCTGCGGTCCAGGTCCAGCAGCGCCGATCCATCCGGCTGCGGCCGCACCGCCAGTCGCTGCCCGCCGAACTGGCCCCAGTTGGCGAACGCGCCCTCGTAACGCGCGACGCGCACCGAAACGTGCAGGCGGTCCACGCGGGTGCCGAAGGCGACCGGCAGCACGTACGCCGCCGTGGGCTTGCCGGCGGCCGGGCCGCGCGCGAGAGTCTGGCCGATCTCCAGCACGACGCGCCGCGTGCCCTGCGCGGGCAGCGGATAGACGCGCAGCTTGTAGTTGTTGCCGCCCGCGGCTTCCAGCAGCGCGGGGTCGACGCGCGTGCGTGTCACGTCCTCGAACACCTGCCGCGCCTTGGCTTTCTCCACCGGCACCGCCGCCCGCAGTTCGCCGTTGATGTCCAGCGCGAAGCCGGTCACCACCTGCCCGGGCAGCAGCGGAAACTGCAGCTCGCCCTCCAGCACGCGTGCATTCGGGTTGAAGAACTCCAGTTCGACGCGGGTCTGCGCCGCCAGCCCGGTGACACTGCCTTCGATGCTGACGCGCCGCAGCTCCACCGGCAGCCGCGCATCCGGCACGCGCAGCACGGCGGGGGGTGTGCGGACCTGCGCCGCGGCGGAGCAGGCCGCGAGCGCCAGCCAGGCGAGCGCCAGCAGGCGGCCGAGGAAGAGAGGGATCATGGACTGCGCTCCAGTTTCTGGGATATCGGCTTGTACGGAGCACACCCGAATGCGGGGTTGCGAGCCTGACGCGCGCGGCTCGACAATGCGCGCGAACACCAGGAGCAGGGGAGCACATGCCGAATACCGAGGCCACTGCCGCGAAGTGGGTGACGGCGCTTGCGAGCCGCTTCGACGTGCCGTTCGCCGCGCGGCTGCGGGAGCACTTCGCCCAGGCCCGCCTCACGCGCCTGTGCGAGTGCGGCTGCAACTCCTTCGTGTGCGCGGTGCCGCCCGGCGCCGGCCTGTCCCCCCTGTTCGGAGACGGCGGCCGGACTTCCTGCGAACTGGCCTTTTCATCGGACGCGGGAGACCCGGTCTGCATCATCGTGCACGCGGACGCACACGGCCATTTCTGCGGCCTGGATGTCTTCCTGGGCCTGTTCCGGGAAGCCGTGCCCGATGGCGTGACGCTTGGCGATCTTCTTTCGCCGATGCCATGAGTCTGCCCCCTCCGCGCAGGCGCAGGTGCTCCTGCCGGTGCGGAGGCACTCCTGGATCACCTTCAAGGCTTGGACTTCCTCAGCGCTGCAAACGCCGGTACGCGCTGTAATGCCGCAACGCCCCGCGTTCATCCCCCGCCTGCTGCCGCAGCTGCGCCAGGTTGAAGTGCGCATCGGCGAGGTTCGGATCGAGTTCCAGGCTGCGCTCATACGCCGCCGCCGCCTCGTCCAGCCGCTCCAGGTGGTCCAGCGCCACCCCGTGGTTGAAGTGCAGTAGCGCGGACTGGGGACAATTCTCCAGGGCGGCTTCCGACAGCCGCACCAGGTCGATGAAGCGCCCCGCCTCCGCCCACATCGCGCCGAGGTTCAGGTACGCATCCTCCAGGTCCGGCGACAAGGCCAGCGCCTGCAGGTACGCGGCTTCGGCCGCTGCTGCGTCGTCTTCTTCCAAAGACAGAGCCTGTTCGAACAGTTCCTGCGCAGAAGGCTCCTCGCGCGACGCCGCATGTTCCAGCAGCGTCACCGTCCCCGCCACCGGCGCCACTTCGAAGTCCATCAGCAACTGCCCGCTGTCGGATTGCAGCCGGCCGCTGCGGTCGCGCACCGCCACGTCCGGGCCGATCGCCGTGATGCGCAGGCCGGTCAGCGGCAGCTCCGCCGGCAAGGTCGCCTTCAGCCGCGCCAGCGAACGCAGGATGCGGCGCGCGGGAATGCTCTGCGCCTGCAGCGCGTGCGCGGTGCGCAGCAGCGCGAGGTCCTGGAAGGTGAAGCGCAGCTCGTTGCGCTTGCCGCGCGTGGGCTGCACGAAGCCCGCATCGATGAGGCCCGTGACGATGTGCCGCGACAGGCCCAGCATGGCCTGCACGCGGCGCAAGGTGAAGGTGGAAGCGTCGTCCGCCGGCGCCACGGCTTACTTGCGGGCGGCCCGGGCCTTCGCGGGCGGCTTGGCCGCCGCCGCCTCGGCCGGCGCGGCGCCGCGCTTCGCGGCCTTGCGCTCCTTGGTGGCGATGACGGGCTGTGTCTCGATCGCGGCCGCCTTGGCGGGCGCGGCGGCTGGCTTCTTCAGGCTGGCGCGCAAGGCTTCCATCAGGTCGATGACCTGCGCGGTGGGCTCCTCGGCGTGCGGCGCGCCCACGATCTGCTTGCCGGCGATCTTCTCGTCGATGGCGGCCAGGATGCGCTTCTTCTCCTCGTCGACGTACTGCGCGGGGTCGTAGCTGTCGGTGGAGATCTGCGCGATCAGCTGCAGCGCCAATTGCAGTTCGCTGGCGGACACGTCCACCTGCTCGATGCCCAGGTCCTTCAGCGAGCGCACTTCGTCGGCGTACAGCAGCTGCTGCAGCACCAGGCCGTCTTCGGCCGGGCGCACCTGCACGACGTATTGCTTGGCCTTCCAGCGCCAGCGGGCCAGCGCGCAGCGCTCGCTCTGGCGCATGGCTTCGGCCAGCAGGGCATAGGGCTTGGCGCCGCGCTTGTCCGGCGCCAGCAGGTAGGCCTTGTCGTAGAACAGCGGGTCGACCGACCTGGAGGGGATGAAGGACATGATGTCGATGCTGGGGTCGCTGGACTCCTCCAGGGCCTTCAGCTCCTCCGGCGTGAAGAGGACGAAGCGGTCCTTCTCGAATTCGTAGCCCTTCAGCATCTCCGCGCGGGCGACCACGCTCTGGTCCTTTTCGGAGACGTATTGCTGCTTCAGGCGCGAGCCGTCCCTGGCCAGCAGGTTGAACTTCACCGCGCCCGAGCTCTCGGTCGCGGAATACAGCTTCACCGGGATCGAGACGAGACCGAAGCTCAGCGTCAATGAAGCGATCGAACGGGCGGCCATGGAGAACCTCCAGCGCTGCGGCGGGAGGATCATGTTAGGGCGTACTGACGCGGCTGTGAAGCGGCCTCAGGCCAGCTGGTAGCGCCCGCGCGCCACTTTTTCCATGTTCACCCCCTCGACGCGGATCAGGCGCGTCGGGCCCTGGCGGCTCGGCGCATGCACCGCGCCTTCGTTGTAAACATGCACGTCGCCCGGGCCCAGGGCATAGCTGCGGCCCTTGCGGATCCTGGCCGGCTGGCCGGGCGCGGCCGGTTCCACCAGCGTGTAGTCGCTCATCATCGTTTCGCCTTCGGCCTGGCCGTAGATGGCCCAGGACGGGCCGTGGTCGTGCGGGAGGCCTTCCTTGGGCCCGCGGTACTCGTGGGCCAGGATGCAGAAACCCAGCTCCGGGTCTTCGTAGACGACCTTGCGTTCGGGGGCGCCGGCCGGGAACTGCGATTGCACGAAGGCGCGGTCCTTCAAGGCTTCGGCGACCAGCGTGGCGACGCGTTCGCGGGCGGCAGGCGACTGGTCGGTGGCGAGCGCCTGGTGGCAGGCGCGGGCCAGGGATTCGAGGGTGGTGGACATGGTCGGTTCCGGTGGCGGAGGAGTGTCCCTGGACTATAGGCCTGACCGAAGGCTGAGCCATGGTCCTACCCCGGCCGCGTCGCGCCGGCCTTAGGGTGCGCCCATGCCCCAGGCCCTTGCCGACCTGCATGCGCTGAGCCAGATCCTCGATGGCGTCGACATCGGGTTCTGCGCCTTCGACCAGGCGCACCGCACGCTGCTGTGGAACGATGCTTTCGTCGCGATGTTCCCGGAGCACAGCGGCCACATCCACGTCGGCGAACCGGCGGACGACAGCTTGCGGCAGCTGGTGCCCAGCGATGGCGCCGCGGCCGTGCAGACGCAGCAGGTGTTGCTGGACGATGGGCGCGAGATCGACGTCGCCTCGGTCGACGTGCCCGGGCTGGGACGGGCCAGCGTCTGGCGCGCCCGGGTGGCGGGACTTCGCCGGGGCGGCGAGCGCGAACGGGATGAAGTGCTGTCACGCGACGAACTCGAACGCGGCTACCGGTTGCTGGCCCAGCTGTCCGGTGATGCGATCGCCGCGGTGCGCCAAGGCCGCCTGGACTATGTCTCGCCTTCGATCGAGCAGCTGCTCGGATGGCGGCCCGAAGAGCTGGCCGGGCGCGAGGCCGGCGACCTGCTGGCGCCGGAGCACGCGTCGATGCTGCAGTCCGCCATCGCGCTGGGCATGACCCAGCCGCTGCAGGCGCGCGCGCGCCACGCGGACGGCAGCGAGCGCTGGGTGGAGATCCGGCTGACGACAGCGCCGCCAGGCGGTGGCACCGAGCTGCTGAACCTGCGCGACATCAGCGCGCGCAAGGCCGCGGAGCTGCAGCTGGAACAGGCCGGGCGCGAACTGGAGGCGCTGGCGCTCACCGATCCGCTGACCGGCGCCGCCAACCGGCGCGCCTTCGACCAGGGCCTGCAGGCCGAATGGCGGCGCTGCCAGCGCGATGGCAAGCCGCTGGTCTTGCTGCTGTTCGACATCGACTTCTTCAAGCGCCTGAACGACGAGCACGGCCACCCCGCCGGCGACGAGGCGCTGCGCCGGCTGGCGGCCTGCCTCCGCGGCCGCGCGCGGCGCCCGGGCGATCTGGCCGCGCGCTTCGGCGGCGAGGAGTTCGCGGTGATCCTGCCGGCCACGCCGGGGGAAGGCGCGGTGCAGATCGCCAATCATGTCCGCGAGGACTTCGTGGCCAGCTTCGCCGACCGGCCGGAGCAGGCGCGCACGGTCAGCGTCGGCGTGGCGGTCGCGCCTGCGGACGCCGGGTCGGCGGCGCAACTGCTCCAGCGCGCCGACGACGCGCTGTATCGCGCCAAGGCACAGGGCCGCGACCGTTGCGTGCGCTGGACGCCTGAAGCCTAGTAGCGCGGGAACGCCTGCCAGTAGCTCGACTGCCGGTCGACGCCGCCGTGCAGCGCGCAGCCGCTGTTGGCCGGCAGCAGCGTGCCGTCCTGGCACAAGGTGCCCGACATCGTCGCCGGGCCTGCGCCCAGGGTGGTGGTGCGCGTCGTCGTCACCGTCGTGCGCGAGTAGGCCGGCGAGGAATAGTAGGCCGTCGGCCGGGCGTAGTAGGTGTCGGCGCAGCCGGCGCAAAGCACGGCGGCCAGCAGGGACAGCGAAAGGACGGAACGCTTCATCATGGCTCCCAGGAGGTCGATTCGCAGCCAGCTTAGGACCGCAGCCGCTGCGCCTTGCCAGCGGCGCCCATGAATCGGCGTAGGAAGGACCGGCTCGACCTGCGTACCGGCTCAGGCATGGAGCTCGACCACATCGCCGTCGTCGACCACATGCTCCGGCCCGACCTGCTGCCCGTCGAAGGCCGAGTGGCCCCAGACGCGCGCAAAACGCAGCGAGCGGGCGACGTCGCCATGCACCTGCCGCGCCACGTCGCCCACGGTCTGCCCGTGGCGCAAGGTGAAGGGCCGATGCTTGTCCGCCGCATGGCCCGGAATCTTGGTGTAGACGCGGACGATGCCCAGGTGCTGGAAGATCCACGCCCCCAGTTCGTCGAGGCCCTGGCCCGTGGACGCGGAGACGGCGAGCATCGGCCAGGGCGCGCCGCTCAACTCGCGCAACACCTGCAGTTCGGCTTGCGCATCGGCGTTGCCGTCGGCCTTGTTCGCCAGCAGCAGCGCGGGCAGGCGCAGCGCGAAGGGGTCGTCGTCTGGCGTGCAGGCTAGGGCTGCATCGCCGGGCCACTGCCTGCCCAGGGTCACGCGCTGCTGCGCGAGCCAGGCCTGCACCGACTGCAGCTGCTCCAGGCAGGACGGATCGGCCAGGTCCACGACCAGCAGTGCCGCATCCGCGGTTTGCAAGGCCTGCGCCAGCCAGGGCACGGGATGCTCCGCGCTGACGGGCGGCAGGTCGACCAGCTGCAGGTGGATGTCCTCGAAGGGCAGCATCCCGGCCTCCGGGAACTGCGTCGTGAAAGGGTAGGGCCCCGCGTGCGCGTTCGATCCCGTCAGGCGCGCGTGCAGCGAGGACTTGCCGGAATTCGGCGGACCCAGCAGCGCCAGCTGCGCGGCGCCTTCCGGGCGGACCACGAGCGCGGGGCCGCCATGGCCGCCTGCCTTGCGCGCGCCGCCTTCCAGCTGCTCCGACAGGTCCTTGATCCGCGCCTTGATGTCCGCCTGCAGGTGCTCCGTGCCCTTGTGCTTGGGAATCGTGCGCAGCATGTCCCGCAGCGCGTGCAGGCGTTCCTGCGGTTCGCGCGTCTTGCGGAAGGCAGCCTCCGCCGCCTTGTACTCGGGCGATAGGTTCGCGGGCACGCCCGCATCTTGGTGCAAGAGCCGCCTTCCGGCTAGATGGCGGAAGGGATATCTTGCGCTTCCTGGAAATTGATATGTATACTTATCAAATCCGCACGAGGAGACATTGATGCAATTCCACCAGGACGGCTTCCGGCCCGGCGATCCCCACCTTCAAGACGCTTCGGCCCAGGCCGTGCCGCACCAGGCCGCGGTGCCGGCGCAGGTGGACGTGCTCATCGTCGGCTGCGGCCCCGCGGGCCTCACGCTGGCCGCGCAGCTGGCGGCCTTTCCCGATCTCCGCACCTGCATCGTGGAGCAGAAGGACGGCCCGCTGCAGCTGGGCCAGGCCGACGGCATCGCCTGCCGCACCATGGAGATGTTCGAGGCCTTCAACTTCGCCGAGCGCGTGCTGAAGGAGTCGTGCTGGATCAACGAAGTGACCTTCTGGAAGCCGGACGAGAAGGAAGCCGGCAGGATCGTCCGCCACGGCCGCGTGCAGGACACCGAGGACGGCCTCTCCGAATTCCCGCACGTCGTGCTGAACCAGGCGCGGGTGCACGACTTCTACCTGGAATCCATGCGCAATTCGCCCAGCCGGCTGGAGCCGCACTACGGGCGCAAGCTGCTGGACGTCACGGTGGACCGCGAGGCGAAGGACTATCCGGTGACCGTGCGGCTGGAACATGCGGGCCGCGAGGAAACGGTGAAAGCGCGCTACGTGGTGGGCTGCGACGGCGCGCGCAGCGCGACGCGCAAGGCGATCGGCCGCCAGCTGGTGGGCGACTCGGCCAACCAGGCCTGGGGCGTGATGGACGTGCTGGCCGTCACCGACTTCCCCGACATCCGCTACAAGTCCGCCGTGCAGTCGGCCGAAGGCAACCTGCTGGTGATCCCGCGCGAAGGCGGCTACCTGGTGCGCCTGTACGTGGAGATGGACAAGCTGGGCGAGGAGGAGCGCGTTGCCAATCGCGGCATCACGCTGGACCACCTGATCGCGACGGCGCAGCGCATCCTGCATCCCTACAAGCTGGAGGTGAAGGAAGTGCCCTGGTGGTCCGTGTACGAGATCGGCCAGCGCATCTGCGACAAGTACGACGAAGTGCCCGCGGGCGAAGACGCCAGGCGGATGCCGCGCGTGTTCATCGCCGGTGACGCCTGCCACACGCACAGCCCCAAGGCGGGCCAGGGCATGAACTTCTCGATGCAGGACACCTTCAACCTGGGCTGGAAACTGGCCGCGGTGCTGCGCGGCCAGGCCGCGCCCCAGCTGCTGCAGACCTATTCGGAAGAACGCCAGGTGGTCGCGCAGGAGCTGATCGACTTCGACCGCGAGTGGGCCAAGATGTTCAGCGACCGCGCCAGGCAGGCCGCGAGCGGCGACACCGAGGGTGTGGACCCGAAGGAATTCCAGAAGTACTTCGAGCGCCACGGCCGCTTCACCGCCGGCATGGGCACGCAGTACAAGCCCTCGCTCGTCACCGGCGAGGCGGCGCACCAGGGCCTGGCCAGCGGCTTCGCGATCGGCACGCGCTTCCATTCCGCGCCGGTGCTGCGCATCACGGATGCCAAGCCGGTGCAGCTGGGGCATGCGGGCAAGGCGGATGGGCGCTGGCGCCTGTATGCCTTCGCCGATGCGGACCAGAAGGCGCTGCGGGCGCTGTGCAGGTTCCTGCAGGATTCGCCGCAGTCGCCGGTGCGGCGCTACACGCGTGCCGGGCAAGACATCGATGCGGTGTTCGACCTGCGGGCGATCTTCCAGCAGTCGCACCGCGACCTGGCGATCGAAGCCATGCCGGCCCTGCTGCTGCCGCGCAAGGGCAAGCACGGGCTGCACGACTACGAGAAGGTGTTCTGCCCGGATCCGAAGAACGGCCCGGACATCTTCGACCTGCGCGGCATCGACCGTGCGCGCGGCGCGCTGGTGGTGGTGCGCCCGGACCAGTACATCGCGCACGTGCTGCCGCTGGACGCGCACCAGGCGCTGGCGGACTTCTTCGCCCGCTTCATGCTGCCGGCGTAAGGGCCTGGCGCATCGCCTCGACCAGCGCGGGATGCGTGGGGTCGTGGCCGGCGCCTTGCGCCATGCGCAGGCTGGCGCGCTCGCCCAGCGCCTGCGCCAGGGCACGGGCGCCTGCCGGAGGGCAGATCGCGTCCTCGCTTCCCTGCACGATGACGATGGGAATGGCGGGCAGCGCGGCGCAGCGCTCGAGAAGTGTCCGCTGCCGGAGCCAACAGCGGTTTTGCAGGAAGTGGCTCTGGACGCGGTAGCGGTCGACCAGCCTCGCTTCGTCCGGCGGTGAGCCGGGCTGGCCACCTGCGAGGCGCTGCTCGGCTTGCCACCAACGCAAGGCTGCGTCCCGATCCACCGTGACTGGAAGAGGGAAGCCTGCGGCAGCGAAGAAGGCCGCCATGTCTTCGGCCCGTGCCAGGAAGGGATTGCGCAACACCAGCCCCGACACGGCCTCGGGCGCATCGACCGCGTGCAGCAGCGCGAGCGTCGCGCCCCACGAACCGCCGGCGACCAGCCATCGTTCGATATGCAGGTGCGCGCGCAGCAGGCGCAAGTCCGCGAGCAAGTGCGCCAGCGTGTTCGCTTCGATGCCGCCGCGCGGCGTGCTCTGTCCCGCGCCGCGCTGGTCGGGACAGAGCATGCGATAGCGCTCCGCGTCCACGCCCAGCCGCAGCGCTGGTGAGCTGCCGGATCCGGGGCCGCCGTGGAGGAGCAGCAATGGGAGACCGGCTGGGTTCCCATGCTCCTCGACATGCATCACATGGCCGTCACCGACAGGCAGCCGGTGCACGGCGGAAGGCGAGGCCACCCTCGCGGTCAACGCGTCGTGACCTGCGCGCGGATCTCGCCGCCCGGATGCGCGGCGGTGTGGACGTTGACGTACCAGCGCCCGGCCAGCAGGTCGATGGCCTGCGCCTCCGTCAGCGTCGCTTCGCCACTGATCGGGTTCGCCGGGTTGGCGAAGGGGACGACAACGGGAGCGTTGGAACCCGGCGCGGCCGGCCCGTGGAAGTGGGCCATGGTCGCGGGCCCACTGAGGCCGGAGTAGTTGACGGTGTAGCTGAGCTTGCGGGTTTCCTTGTTGTAGGTCGCTTCCAGCGTTCCACTGCCGGCGCTGGCCACGGCAGGCACTTCCTGCGCGCCCGTGAGGCCGCCGCCGAGGTGGACCGATTCGGTCCAGCCCATCGTCTGGCAGGCGCTGAGCACGACCGCGGTCGCCGCGGCAAGAATCATCCGGTTCATCGTGGCCTCCTTGTCGGCAAGATCGCCGCCCCGCAGCCTGCCACGCGGCGAGCAAAAGTGAAAGGCCCGGCGCGAGCCGGGCCTTTGCTCCATGCAGGTGGAGCTCAGCGATCCGCTTCGTGCCCGCCGAACCCTCGCCGCACGAAGCGCCGCAGCACCCGCCACGACTCCAGCGTGACCAGGCAGGCCCACAGCAGGGCGAGCGCGAACAGGATGCCGGCCAGCGCCTGCAAGGCCGGCTCGTCGGCCGTGAAGGCGAACCAGCCGACCAGGACCGCACCGCCCACCGAGGGCGCGTTCATCAACAGGGCGGCGAGCCAGGTCCAGCCCGGGCGTGCCAGTGCGGCTGCGCCGCGGATCCGGTGTTCGGCCTGCCTGCGCATCTAGGCCTCGCCGGCCGCCAACAGCAGCAGGCTCACCGCGGTAAAGCCCACCATCAGCGCCGTGAGCGGCGCGAGCGCCAGCGCCGCGCGTCGCGGCGCGACGCCGTGCGCCAGGGTCACACGGTGCGACCACCAGATCGAAGCCGCATGCCCGGCCACGATCGCCGTGACGGCGATGAACCAGATCGCGCGCGCATCGAGCCAGGCGATGTCCGGATAGAAGGACGCGGTGCCGAACAGGTCCCACTGCCGGCCGAAGGGATCGGACAGCAGCGCGAACACGCGCTGGCCCTGCAGCACGAAGGTGGAGAAGTTGTGCGCCACGACGTAGCCGGTGGCGATGGGCAGCAAGGTGAGCGCGAGCCGCTCGCGCAGGTCCGGGCCGGTGCCAGCGAGCTTGCTCGCTGCGCGCGCGGCGGCTTCGAACAGTACGACGAATGCCAGCCATACCAGCAGCAGCCCCGCGGTGCCGGCGAGATGGCCGTTCACGTCCAATGTCACGGGCGAGAACCGGCGCAGCGTTTCCTCGAAGACCAGCCACGCGGGCGCGCCATGCAGGCCATCGAAGATCACCGTGGACAACAGGGCCAGCACGAAGCCCACGAGGCCCGCGACGGACTCAGCCGAGGGCGGGTCGGCCAGCTCCAGTCGCCGCGGCGGCATGCGCCCGAAAGTGGCGAACACCAGCGCGAAGACGTCGGCATGGGCCTGCCAGCGGCGGCGGCCGAAGGCCAGCATGCCCGCCAGCGAGAGCACCGTCCAGGCCAGCAGCAGCCAGCCCATGCGGCGCGGCGAGCTCGCGATCGGCGCGACGATCTCCAGCCAGCACCACGCCAGCAGCAGCGCGACGGCGGGCCAGCAGCCCAGCGCGCGCGGCCAGCGCAGCGGGCCCGCATTGCGCCAAGGCAGCCATGCATGCAGGCTGCGCCACGGGTCCAGCGCCGGCCACAGGTCCACGAAGAAGGCTGCCGCGAAGATCAGGCCGAGCCAGGCCACGATCCACACCATCGTCGGCGCAAGATTCATCAACGGGTCCTGCGTGCCCCACAGCGCCGCGGCCACCGTGACGGTGAACAGCAGCAGCGACAGCGCCTGCAGTGGCAGCAAGAGTGGCTGCGGAAGCCGCAGCACGCGCTGGCGGCGCAAGGCGCTGGCGTCCGCCGCGCCGCGCGCGAAGAAGGCCGCCAGCACGAAAGTGAGCAGCACCACCGCGCCGGCGCCGGCCACCACCCACGACAAGGGCAGCGGCAGGTCATAGCGGTCCTGCAGCGCGTGTGCGCCGGCGGCCGGTGCGGCGCATGCGAGCGCGAGGCAGAAGGCAAACCGCGAGCGGGTCAACGCGGACGCACCTCGAGCCAGGCGAGCGGCGCTTCGTGGTGCTGGCCGGCTCCCGCATGCCACTCCAGTGGAAAGCGGCCGGTGGCCGCCGCGGTGAAGGCCAGTTCCTGCGGTGAACCCGGCCCGACCCGCACCGCAAGCCGATAGGCATGCAGGTGCAGTTCGCCCGGCGCATCGCTGCTCACGCGCCAGCGCAGGCGATCGCCTTGCAGGGCGACGATGCGGCGCTGCGCCTCCGGCAGCTTGCCGCCGGCAATGCGCAGTTCCACGACGCTCTCCAGCGCGAAGGCGCTCCCGCAGGCGCCCAACAGCAGCACCCTGCGAAGCACCGCTACTCCTTCGCCGCGGCGTCCCAGTTGGCGATGGCGCGCGCCGGCCCCGTCAGCTCCAGGATGTGCAGGCCGGTGTTGGCGCGGTCGACGATGTAGATGTAGCCGCGCTCGTCCACTTCGACGTTGTTGGTCTGGATCGCGCGGCGGTTGGCGGCCTCGGTGTAGGGCAGGCGCGGGCCGTTGGCCGAACTGGCCGGCGTCTCCAGCACCACGGTGTTGGCCGTCATCGCGGGGATGTAGAAGCCCACTTCCTTGGGCGCCATCGGGTTGCGCACGTCGAGCGCGCGCACGCCGGCATTGAAGTGCGCGAAGAACATCAGCCGCTTGTAGAACACCGGCGCCATGCTCTCGTTGGACGAGTGCGTGCCGAAGCGGCCGCCGCGCGAGCAGAAGTCGCCGCTGGCTTCCGGCACCGTGAAGTTGGCGACGCCAAACGGCTTCGTCTCCGTGCTGATGTCGACGAACCAGACCATCTGCCGGCCTTCCAGGCATTCCTTCTGGATCGCCTCGTCGGTGATGACGACGAAGTCACGCGTCTTGCCCAGGTAGTTCTTCGCGAACTCGGGCACGTCGACGCCCAGCATCGGGAACACCGTGTGCGCGCCGTGCATGGGCGGCATGTCGAGGCGCGCGATCTGCGGCGCCAGCAGGTTCTCCGGCGTCGGCTCCTTCGGGCCTTTCAGCAGCTTCTCGCGGTCGACGATCTGCAACACGCCGTCGGTGCTGGTGCCGTAGCCAAAGTAGACGCGGTTGCCCTTGGGGCCGGTGGAGATGCCGCCATGCACCGCGATCGGCACTGCGCCGCCCGCGCCGGGTTGCTGGCCCACCAGCCCGAAGTCACGGATGAAGACGGGGTGCGCCGGATCCGACAGGTCGTAGATCTGCGTCATCCGGTTGGTCCGCCATTGCGGGTTGCCCGAGACGAGGTAGGCGATGCCGGTATCGCATTCCCAGAAGTTCTTGTGCGTGCCCTTCAGTCCGCGCACGATGGTCGTGAGCAGCGCCGGCTTTTCCGGCACCGTCACGTCCCAGATCTCGTGGGCCTGGTTGCCGAACACGCGCAGCATGTAGTACTTGCTCTTGTCGGCGCGCGGCAGGTCGGAGCCGCTGCACACGCGCACCATCTGCGCACCGCCCTGTTCGGCCTTGCCTTCCTCGCCCGGGATGTGGGCCAGGTACTTCGGATGCGCCGGGTCGGTGACGTCGAGGATGGAGGTGCCGTTGTCCTCCATCGCGCCATCCAGCGGGTTGAGCTTCTTGTCGCCGTGGTGGCCCACGTAGAGGATCCACCGCTTGCCCTGCTTGTGGATGGTGGGCTGGTAGGCCGTGCGGCCCTGCAGGTCGTTGGTGCCGACCAGCCGCATGTTGAGCGCTTCGGCATGGCTGCCGGGCGCGGTTTGCGCCGGCACGATGGCAGGCAATAAGGCGGCACAGAAGGACGCCGCGAACACCAGTTTTTTCATGTTGTCTCCTCTTGCTCCCGCGGCGGGCGCGAGCAGGAGGCATGGTAGCGGAAGCCGCGCGCTCAGTCCCAGGCGTAGCGCACGCCCACGAAAGCCATGCGCGGCGCGGCCGGACCGATGAAGCGCGCGGGCTGCGGCTGCGCGCCGGCCGGCAGCACCTGGCCGGCGGGGAAGAAGTCGTAGTTGCCGACGGCCGAAGTGGCGTAGTGCTTGTCGGTCACGTTGTTGACGCGCAGCCAGGCTTCCCAGCCTTTCGCGAACAGCCAGTTCGCGCGGGCATTCACCACGCCGTAACCGGCCACGCGTCCCAGCTCGGGCTGGGTGCCGCTCTCGTTGCCGGACACCACCTGCCCGCTGGCGGCCAGCAGGTCCGCCGCCAGCCGCAGTTGCGGCAGGGCGCGCCAGCCCACGGTCAGCTTCACGACGTTGCGCGGGATGCCCGCCATCCGTGTGCCGGGCTGGAAGGTGTTGGGGTTGTCATCGGTGCTCAGCGGCCCCGGCAGCACGCCGCTGGACTGGTAGGTGGCGTCGACGAAGTTGTAGCTCGCCACCCAGTCCCAGGCGCCGTGCGTGCCCTGCGCCGCGAGCTCGACGCCCTGTCGGCGCGTGCGGTCGATGTTGGTGAAGTAGCCGGCCTGCGATACGCCCGAACGCACGAACACGATGTCGTCGCGGTTGTCGGTGCGGTACACGCTGGCCGACCACTGCACGCTGCTGGCGACCTTGCCGCGCACGCCGCCTTCCAGGGTGCGGCTGACCACCTGCTTCAGGAAGGGATCGGCCTGCAGGCCGGTGGGCAGCACGCAGGGGGTCGCAGGGTCGGCGCATCCGAGTTCCAGCGCGGTGGGCACGCGATTGCCCTGTGCCGCATTGCCGAACAGGACCAGGCCGTCGTTGACCACGTAGCTGCCACCCAGCGCCGGGTTCACCTTGCTGTAGCGGAAGGATTCGTCGGTGGCGGGCGCGGGATGGCCCAGCGAGTTCTCGACCCGCACCAGGTTCCAGCGCACCGAAGGCGCCAGCTGCGCGCGCTCCGACAGCGACAGGATGTCCGCGGCGAACAGCGCGAAGCGCTGCGTACGGCCGGTGAGCGCGATCTCGTGCTCCTCCACCGCGTCGGCGAACTTCAGCGCGTTACGGTTCACGTCGAAAGCCGCCGGCTGCGTGTACTGGTCGTGCTGGATCTTGTTGGCCGCCAGCTCGGTGCCGACCGTGATCGCGTGCATGCCCTGGTTGCGGTTCCACTGCAGCGAGAGGCCGGCTTCGTCCTGGCGCGACTTGCTGCGGTTGAAGACGGCGGCCGGCGGGCTCACGTCGTCGCCCGCTTCGACCTCGGCGATGTCGCCGGTGCTGCCGTTGCGGCTGCCGGAGCGCAGCCAGGCTTGCAGGCCCAGGGTGTTGTAGGCATCGATCCCGTGGCTGCCCTGGAAGGTGAGCAGCGCATCGCGATTGCGGTTCGTGTCGGGCGCGGTGTACACGGCGCGCCAGTCGACGGCCGCCAGCGAGTCGTTCAGCAGCCCGAGGCCATTGATGTTGCTGCCCGCGGCCAGCAGGCTCACGCTCCAGTCGGTGTCGCCCTGCGTGCGGCCGTACTTCAGGTAGGCGTTGGCCAGTTCGCCGGGCGAGCGTTCGCGCCAGCCCTGTTCCTGGAACAGCGTCGCGGCCGCGAAGAAGTGCGAGCCGTCCGCGTTGCGCAGGCCCTGCGAGAAATCCAGCCGCGCCCGCTGGCCGCTGCCCAGCGAGAACTCCGCCTGGCCGCCGGGGTGCGTGCGGCCCGACTTGGTGGTGAGCACCAGCGCGCCGGCCAGCGTGTTCAGGCCGTACAGCGGATTGGAGCCGGGCACCAGCACCAGGTCGGCGATGGCGGCTTCCGGCAGCAGGTCCCAGCTGACGACGTCGCCGAAGGGCTGGTTCATGCGCACGCCGTCCAGGTACAGCGACAGGCCTTGCGGCGTGCCGAGCAGCGGCGACAGCTTCTGGCCACGGTAGGTGATGTCCACCTGGAAGGGACTGCCCTGGACGTCGCTGGCCACCACGCCTTGCAGGCGGCTGTTCATGAAGTCCGGCAGGTTCAGCGGGTCGGCCGCGCGCCGCGTCGCTTCGTCTGCCTGCTGCGCGTTGCCGGGGTAGCGGTCGCGCGGGATGCCGAAGCCTGGCAGCGGCGCCTGCTGGATCACGTTGACCTGCGGCAGCGTCGGCGCGGTGTTCGCGTCCTGCGCCAGGGCCGCGGGCGCCGCGGCGCCGAGCATCGCGGCCAGGAGAGGTGGGCGCAGCGTGGGCATGATGAGCGCGAGCCTAGCGCCGCGCGCGCACCGAAGGACAGGGAAGAATTCCCGGCCTAGCTCCCGGGTGACCCTAGGGCGTCGCTTCGATCACGCCGTGGCGCAAGGCCAGGTGCACCAGCGCCGCGGCGGTGGCCAGCCCCAGCTTGTCCCGGATCTGCGACTGGTGGTTGGCCACCGTCTTGGCGCTCAGGTTCAGCAGGCTCGCGATGTCGGCGACGCTGCGCCCCTGCGCCAGCAGGCGGAAGATCTCGTGCTCCTTGCCGGTCAGCGTCGCCAGCCGGCCGGCGTCCTGCGCCAGGGCCGCGCGACCTTGCACGATGTCGGCGCTCAGGTAGACCTCGCCCGCATGCACCGCGCGTACCGCCTGCACCAGCACCTCCGGCTGGCTGCTCTTGGTGACGTAGCCGCGCGCTCCGGCCTCCAGCGCGCGCTGCGCGACCAGGGCGTCCTCGTACATGCTGAAAACCAGGCAGCGGGCGCTGGGCGCGCGCGCCGTGACACGCTGCAGCAAGCGCAGGCCGCCGGTACCGCGCATGGAGAGGTCCACCACCGTCACGTCCGGCGCGCATTGCTGCCACAGGCGATAGCCTTCTTCGGCGTCCTCGGCTTCGCCCAGCACGCGCAGGTCGTCACTGCGTTCCAGGAAGCGCCGGTAGCCCTCGCGGACGACGGCATGATCGTCGACCAGCAGGATGCCGATCAAGCGGGCAGCTCCTCGGCCTGCAGCTTCTGCAGACCGGGCACGCGGGCGGCCACCCGCAGGCCGCCGCGCGGCGAGCTGGCCAGCGCGAGGCTGCCGCCCAGCACCGCCACCCGTTCCGCCATGCCGACCAGCCCCAGGCCGCCGTGGTGCGCCTGGCCGTCGAGGCCGCGGCCGTCGTCGTCCACGGTCAGCAGCAGGCCGGTGCCATCGGGGGCCAGCACCAGCTGCGCCTGGGTCGCGCCGGCGTGGCTGGCCACGTTGGTCAGGGCTTCCTGCGCGACGCGAAACAGCGCGACCTGCACTTCGTCGAGCAGGTGCTCGCAGCTGGGATCGACGCGCACGCTGCAGGCGATGCCATGGCGCTGCGACCAGCCGCTGGCCAGGGTGCGCAGGCTGGCCTCCAGGCCCAGCGCATCCAGCATCGGCGGCCGCAGGCGGGTGAGCATCTCGCGCACGACGCCGTGCAGGTGGTCCACGGCGTCGCGGATCGTCCGCGCGCCAGCGGCGACGACGGGCAACTCGCAGGCCAGGGCTTCGTCCTCGATGCTCGCGGCTTCGACGCGGATCGCCACGCATTGTTGCGCCAGTTCGTCGTGCAGTTCGCGGGCGATGCGCTGGCGCTCGTCCTCCTGCAGGCGCAGCAGGTGGCGCGCCAGCTCGCGGTTCTTTTCCACGGCGAGCCGCATGGCGTCCTCGACCTGCAGGCGGGCCTGCATCTCGCGGGTGCGTTCGCGCAAGCGCCGCCAGCCGAACCAGGCCAGGCAGGCACTGAGCACCACCAGGGTCATGGGCAATTCGTCGACCTGCCAGGCTTCGTGGCGCAAGGTCCAGCCGGCGATGCGCTCGGACAGTTCCACCTGCACTGCCACGAGGAAGAAGAGGGCGGTGACCGCCGTGACGACCAGCAGGTCGGCGAGCACGCTGGGTTCCGCGAGGGAGCTCGCGGGGGCGGGAGCGTGCGGCGGGGCGGGCATGGGTGGGGCCTGCGGGCTGGCCCATTCTCGCCTCCCGGCTACCATTGGGCAATGCAGTATTCGGTCGCCGTCCGCACCCTGTGCGAGTTCACCGCCAAGCGCGGCGACCTGGACCTGCGCTTCACCCCCACGCCCAGCGCGCAGGAGGGCATCTTCGGCCACCAATTCGTGGCGGGGCGGCGCGGCGACGGCTACGAGACGGAAATCACGCTGCGCGGCGAATTCGAGCACCTCACGGTGCGCGGCCGCGCCGACGGCTACGACCCCGCGCGCAACCGGCTGGAGGAGATCAAGACCCACCGCGGCGACATCGCGCGCCAGCCGGCCAACCATAGTGCGCTGCACTGGGCGCAGGCCAAGGTCTATGGCTGGCTGCTGTGCCAGGCGCGCGGGCTGGCCGAAGTGGAGCTGGCGCTGGTGTACTTCGACATCGCCAGCCAGGAAGAGACCACCTTCGCCGAGACGCATTCGGCCGATGCGCTGCGGGCCTTCTTCGAAGCGAGCTGCCGCGACTTCCTGGCCTGGGCCACGCAGGAGCTGGAGCACCGCGCGACGCGGGACCAGGCCCTGACGGCACTGGCCTTTCCCTACCCGTCCTTCCGTACCGGCCAGCGCGAACTGGCCGAAGCGGTCTACAAGGGCGCGGCCAGCGGCCGCTGCGTGCTGGCGCAGGCGCCCACCGGCATCGGCAAGACGGTGGGCACCATCTTTTCGATGCTGAAAGCGGTGGCGCCGCAGGGCATCGACAAGGTGTTCTACCTGACGGCCAAGACGACCGGCCGCCAGCTGGCGCTGGATGGGGCGGAACTGATAGTCCGCAGCGCGCCGGCGTTGCGGCTGCGGGTGGTGGAACTGACCGCGCGCGACAAGGCCTGCGAGCACCGCGACAAGGCCTGCCATGGCGAATCCTGTCCGCTCGCGCGCGGCTTCTACGACCGCCTGCCGGGCGCACGTGCCGAAGCCCTGGCCGCCGGCCACCTCGATGCCGGAACCTTGCGCGAAGTCGCGCGCAAGCACGCGGTCTGCCCCTACTACCTGGCGCAGGAGGCCACGCGCTGGGCGGACCTGGTGGTCGGCGACTACAACTATTGGTTCGACGTGAGCGCGATGCTGCACGCGATGACCCAGGCCCACGAATGGCGGGTGGGCGTGCTGGTGGACGAAGCGCACAACCTCGTCGAGCGGGCCCGCACGATGTACTCCGCGGATCTCAGCCAGGCAGCGTTCCGCGAGGTGCGCGCAGGCGCGACCAAGGCGGTCCGATTGGCGCTGGACAAGGTGAACCGCGGCTTCAACGCGCTGCGCAAGGCCGAAGGCCCGCCCGACGACGTGCCGGGCCCCTTCGTCGCGGCGCTCAAGAAGGCCTGCGAAGGGCTGGAGGCGTACTTCACCGACGCAGCTCCCGGTGCCGTGGATGCATCGCTGCAGCAGTGCTACTTCGACATGGTGGGCTTCCTGCGGCTGGCCGAAAGCTTCGGCCCGCACTCGGTGCTGGAGCTGGCGGACCACGCCACCAGCGCGCGCAAGCCGGCCGTCACCATCCGCATCCAGAACCTGATCCCCGCGCCTTTCCTCAAGCCGCGCTTCGCGGCGGCGCGCACGGCGACCTTGTTTTCCGCGACGCTCAATCCGCCGCGCTTCTACCTGGACATGCTGGGGCTGCCGGACGACACGGCGTGGATCGACGTCGAGTCGCCCTTCGGCCCCGAGCAGCTGCAGGTGCGGGTGGTGAACCGCATCTCGACGCGCTACCCGGACCGGCAACGTTCGGCGGCGCCGATCGCGCGGCTGGTCGCCGGGCAGTTCGAAGCGCAGCCAGGCAACTACCTGGCCTTCTTCAGCAGCTTCGACTACCTGGAGCTGGTGGCTTCCGAGTTCCAGCGCAGTTTTCCGGACGTGCCGATGTGGACGCAGTCGCGCGGCATGGGCGAGGCGCAGCGCACGCAGTTCATCGAGCGCTTCCAGCCGGGCGGCGCCGGGGTCGGCTTCGCGGTGCTGGGGGGCAGCTTCGGCGAGGGCATCGACCTGCGCGGCGACCGCCTGGTCGGCGCCTTCGTCGCCACGCTGGGCCTGCCGCAGGTGAACCCGCGCAACGAGCAGCTGAAGGCCTGCCTGGAGGACGCCTTCGGCGCGGGCTACGACTACACCTATCTCTATCCGGGGCTGCAGAAGGTGGTGCAGGCGGCAGGTCGGGTGATCCGCACGCAGGAGGATCGCGGCGTCGTGTACCTGATCGACGACCGGTTTGCGCGTGCGTCGGTGCGCGAGTTGTTGCCGGCGTGGTGGAAGGTCACGCAAGCCGCCGGAACCATACCAGCGACAGCGTCCCCGCCAGCACGATCACCAGCGCCGAAGCCAGGGCAACGAGCCCCGTGAGTTCCGTCTCGCGCGCCGTCACCTGCACCCGCTTGCCGAGGTTCTGGTACACGCCGCGCAAGGTCTCGGCGGTGGCGGCATGGTGGTACTCGCCACCGGTCATGCGCGCCACTTCGCGCAGCGTCGGTTCGTCCAGCTGCATGTAGATCGGCAGGCCTTCGGGCGTGCTGGCGTCGCCGTTGACGGTGCCCAGGCCGATCACGTAGATGCGCACGCCGCGGTCGGCCGCCATCTTCGCGGCTTCCAGGGTGTCGACGCCGGTGGTGCGGCGGCCGTCGCTGAGAAGGATGATCGCCGCCGACCGGTACGAGCCCGGCGGGACCGGCTGGAACTCCTTGGGGCCGGGCTTGTCCTTGTCGTCCAGGCCGCGCACCTGCCGCCGCACGCCGAAGGTCATCTCGCCGACGTCGATGCCCTGGTCGGGGAACAGCTCCGCCAGGCACACGACGATGGCGCTGCCGATCGCCGTGCCAACCTGCATCTGGAAGCCGTCGATCGCCGCGACCAGCGCCTCGCGGTCCAGGGTGGCGCGCTGCACCACTTCGCTGCTGCCAGCGAAAGTGATCAAGCCCACTTCCACGTCCTTCGGCAGGTCATGCAGGAACAGCTTGGCAGCCTCCTGTGCGGCGACGATGCGCGAGGGCTTGACGTCGGTGACGCGCATGCTCAGCGACACATCCATGGCCAGCAGCACCGAGGACCGCGCCCAGGGCAGCGGCACCCGCGCCACCGGGCGCGCCATGGCCACCAGCAGGCCGGCCAGGGCCAGCAGCAGCAGCGCCGGCGGCACGTGCCGGCGCCAGTTGCGCGCCGCCGCCTCCCGTGCCACCCGCAGGCTGCTGTATTGCACGGCCTGCCGGCTGCGGCGCGTCAGCAGCCACAGGTAGGCCGCCACCAGCCAGGGCAGCGCCAGCAACAGCCAGAGATACTGGGGCCAGAGGAAGTACATGGGTGATCCCCATCGTGCCTGCACGCGGCAGAGGCGGCGTCATTCCCATGGTACAGGCACGGCCTTTCGGCCGCACCCGGGTCAGTTCACGCGCAGGAAGTGCCGGCGCACGTGGTGGCGATCGAGCATCTCGAAGTGCCACCACTCGTCCTCGATGCCCTGGAAGCCGCCGCCGAACATGACGCCGCGCAGCTGTTCGCGGTTGCGGTGCTGCTCCGGCGTAAGGCTGCCCGCAGCCAGGTGGCGGGCTTCGAGGTGCGGATGCGACAGCTCGGTCATCTCGTCGAAGCCGCTGCCCATGTCGAGCTCGCGGCCGCCGGCGTCCAGCAAGGTCGCGTCCAGCGCCATGCCGAAGGAATGGATGGAGCCGCGGGCCGGGTCAGCCACGTAGCGGCGCAGTGCGGTGTCGCCCAGGTGGTCCCACAGCTGCTCCTGCACCCGGTGCGGGCGCAGCGCGTCCAGCACCAGCAGCCTGTGGCCGGGCGCTTGCTGGGCCAGCAGTTCCACCGCGCGCTCCAGGCCTTGCGCCGCGCGCTGGTGCAGCCAGGCGCAGTCGAGGGAGCCGTAGAGGTCGCGCCCGACGAAATTGTTCGCGCCCGCGTAGCGCAGGTCGATCGCGATGCCGGGAATGGTGGAGAGATGCCGGAACTGCTCGTTCGTGTGGATGTCTTCGCAACGCACGAGATCAAGGATACCTGCCCGGCCGCAAGGGCGCTGGCCGGGCCGGCCAAACCCCGGCCTGGCCCGGGGGCTCGCCTGGCTCAGGCGGGCGGCGCCGCGACGCCCGAGGCGCGGGTCTGCACGTGCACGCCGCGCACGGGCGCCGAATGCGTGCCCAGCGCCCGCTGCACGAAGACGGCCCGCACGCGGTGGCTCAGCGAGCGGCTGCGCAGGGTCAGCGCTTCCAGCGTATCGGGCGCATGGGTCAGGCGCTGGACGCCGTCGTCGGTGACGAGGAAGGTGTCGGAGTGGCGATAGCCGCCCACGCCGGTCTGGTACAGCCCCGGTTCGATCGAGATCACCATGTTGGCCGCCAGCACGTCGGAGCTGCCTTCGGCGAGCCAGGGCGGCTCGTGGTTGCCCAGGCCGAAACCGTGGCCGACGCGGTGCAGCCGCAGCGCGGGCGTCCAGCCCTTTTCCTCCAGGAAGCGGTTCACCGCGCCATCGAGTTCATGGCAGGACGCCCCCGGGCGGGCATGGCGCGCCACCAGCCGGCGCGCGGCGCGCATCAGCTCGAAGCGCTCGCGCTCCTCGGGGAGGGGCGGGGCGGTGAAGAAGGTGCGCTCGCATTCGGCCGCATAGCCGTTCACGCGCGTCAGCGCCAGGGCCACGTGCGGCCCGCGCTCCAGCTTCATGCGCAGCGGCGGCACCGAATGGGGCTCGGAAGACAGCGGCGCGGGCCAGGGCGCGCAGATGGACTTGCTGGCGAGCGCGTCGTAGTCCGGCACTTCGCGGATCACCTTGCGCTGCAGGACGCTGGCGGCGGCGTACACCTCGGCCACCGTCGCGCCGTAGTAGCTGGCCTGCAGCACCTTCTGCAGGCCCCAGTCCGCATATTTCGCTGCGCGCTTGATCTGCTCGATCTCCCACGGCGACTTGACGAGGCGGATCGCTCCCAGCACGTCGACCGGCTTGCCGCGCGAGCGGACGAAGTGGTCGGCGATCTCGAATGGCGTGCCGGGCTCGAACAGGAAGCGCGCGTCCAGCAGCGGCAGGATGCGGTCGGCCCAGCCTTCGCCGCTGGGCGCCGGGTATTCGCGGTAGGTGAGGATGCCGGCGGGCCGCACGCCCCAGGCCTTCTCCAGGTGCGTTCGTTCGAGCAGCGGGACCAGCAGCTTGTAGTCGGTCCACTCGGCGTCGACGATCAGGAAGACCGGGCGTTCCAGCGGCTCGTAGGTGGCGCCGGTGAGGTAGTAGATGGCTTCGGTGGAGGTGAGGACCAGCCGGCGGACCCCGCGTGCGTGCAGGCTCTGCTGCACGGCCGCGCGCCGGCGCGCGAACTCGTCTCCCGTGTCGTCGGGCCAGATCGATTCCATTGTTCTTCTCCCCTTGCTTGCCAGCCCATCCTAGGGGGCCGGCACGCAGGAGGGAAGCCGGGGTTTTGCAACCGGTGGTTACAGCCGGCGGGCCCGCAGCCCCGCTTCGACCGCCAGCCGGGCCCAGGGCTGCATCAGGCGCGCCGAATCCATCGCCTCCGGCGGGACCGTCCAGAAACCCAGGCCGTGCGTTTTGCCGCGCGCGGTGTATTCGAAGCGCCGGCAGCCTTCGGCTTCGAAGCGGGGCAGGGTCTGGGCATCGACCTTCAGGTACAGCGTCTCGCCGCTGATGATGGCCACGAACACGTCGTCGACGTAGAGGCCGTAGCCGCCGAACATGCGCCGGGAGCGCACCGTGCCCGCGCCGGCGAGCAGCTCCGCGCAGTAGGTGACGAAGCCGGAGGCGACCCCCATGCGCTCAGAGCTCGCTGTCGTCCTTGACGACGCGGCGCTTCAGGACCAGGCGCACGGTGCTGCCGGACTGCTGCAGGTAGGCATCCAGGTCGCCGCTGGTCCAGGTCGCGTACGCGCCCTCGGGGCTTTGCGAGGCCAGCTCGGGGCCCCAGGCGGCGCGGCCCCAGGCGAGCAGGGCGTCGAAGCCGCCGGGCGCGGCCAAGTACTCGACGCGCCGCAGCTGGCCTTCGGCGAGGAAGAAGGTCGGGGCCAGCGAAACCCCGGCCACGTCGATGGCGGGGCCGGCCCAGCCGCCCACCAGGCCGCCGGCCAGTCGCGCGGGATGAGGGACGGGACGCAGGCCCGGCACGGCCTGCTGCAGTTGCGGCACGGTCATGCCCAGCTCCGCGCCTCCGGGCAGGGACTGGGCGTGCGCGGAAGTGGAGAGGAAGGAGACGCAGGCCGCGAGGGCCGGAAGGGAGCAACGGATCACTGCGGGAAGCATAGCGGATGCCCGCTTCCGGCGTTCGACGCGACCCTTTAGCCCCGCTCAGCCCCGCCGTGGCTGGCCGAACACCGGTTCCTTGTAGGGAATCGGCGGCAGCTGCCAGGTGCCGGTCGAAGGCGGCCGTACCTCGGAATCGACGTGGACGTCGATCACGCAGGGCCGGCGGTTGCGCACGGCCAGTTCGACCGCGCCGCGCAGATCCTCGCTGCGGGTCACCGTGATGCCGTCGGCGCCGCAGGCGCGGGCCCAGGCGGCGAAGTCGGGGTTGTAGCGCTCTCCGCCAGGACCCTGCGTGCCCTTGTAGAAGCCGGTGCCGATCTCGCGCCCGTCGAACAGGCCGTACTGCAGGTCGCGGATGGCGCCCCAGGCAAAGTTGTTCCACACCACCCAGACGCAGGGCAGCTCGTATTCCACGGCCGTCGCGACGACGTAGGGGGCCATCATGAAGCCGCCATCGCCGACCACCGCCACGCACGGACGCTCCGGCGCGGCCAGCTGCGCGCCAAGGACGCCGCAGACGCCGAAGCCCATCGACGAATAGCCCCAGCTATTGAGCATGCTCTGCGCGCGCTGCGGCTGCCAGAACTGCATGAACCAGTTGTGGTGGACGCCGGAGTCGAGCGCCAGGATCACGTCCTGCGGCAGCACGGACTGCAGCGCGCCGACGACGTATTCGGGGCGCAGCGGCGTGGTGATGGCCTCGAAGTTCGGCCGGACGAAGGCCTCCCATTCCGCGCGCCATGCGCCCACCTGTTCGCGCCAGGCGGCGAAGTTGCCGCGCCGCACCTGGTCGCCCGCTTGCACCGCGTGCAGCAATTGCCCCGCAAAGACCTTGGCGTCCGCGATGATGCCCAGCGTGGGCGGGTAGTTGCGCCCCAGCTCCGCCGGGTCGATGTCCACGTGGATCAGCGCGCATTCGGGGAAGTTCCAGGAGTAGCCCGGCTGCCAGGTCGATGAAGACCGGTCGTCGAAGCGGGTGCCGATGCAGACCACGAGGTCCGCGTACCGGCCGGCCTGGTTCGCCGGGTAGGCGCCGTTGCGGCCGATGAAACCAAGCGTCAGCGGGTCGTCCGCGGGGACGCAACCCATGCCGTTCGGCGACGTGATGACGGGAATTCCCAATTGCTGCTGAAGCGCGGTCAGCTCCTCGCTGGCGTTGGCCAGCGTGGCTCCGTGCCCGATGAAAAGCACGGGACGCCGGGCCTTCGCCAGCAGGCGCGTTGCCTCCGCGAGGTCGCTCTCGCTGGCGCCTGGCCGGTGGCCGCCATGCCGGTGCGAGGGCGGCGGCACCTGGACCTCCGCCTCTTCCTGGAAGACGTTGTACGGGATGTCCAGGTTCACGGGACCCGGCCGGCCCGTGACCATGGTGTCGAAGGCCTGGCGCAGGGCGAGCGGCAGCATGTCGACGCGGCTGGGCTGGAAGCTGCGCTTCACCACCGGCCGCAGCACCTGCGCGAAGTCCGACTGGTTGTGGGCGTACAGCTCCTGGAATGGCGCCCGGTTGGCCTGTGAGGTCGGCACGTTGGCGGTGATGGCCAGGAAAGCCGAGGAGTCCGACAGCGCGGTGGCCAGCGGCATCACCATGTTCGCGCTGCCGGGTCCGGTGGAGGTGAGGGTGGCGACGGGTTGGTGCTTGACGCGGAAGTAGGCGTCGGCCATGTGGCCGGCGCATTGCTCGTGGCGCGGCGATACCAGCTTGACCTGGTCGCGCACCTGGTGCAGCGCGTCGAGCATGCCGACGTTGCCGTGGCCGCAGATGCCGAAGACATACGGCACCTTCTGCTGGACGAGGTATTCGGCGATCAGCTCGCCGCCTTTCATGTTGGTCATGGGGAGTTCCATCGGGATGCGGTTCAGGGGGCCAGCAGGGTGACCATGCGTTCTTCGCTCATTTCGCGCACGGCGTGCTGCGGTCCTTCGCGGCCGAAGCCGCTGTCCTTGGAGCCGCCGTAGGGCATGAGGTCGATGCGCGAGCTGGAGGTTTCGTTGACGTGCACGCCGCCGACTTCCAGCCGGCGGGCGGCCGCCAGCGCGTCGCCCAGCCGGTTGGTGAAGATGCCGGTGGCGAGGCCGTAGGGCGTGGCGTTCACGCGTGCGATGGCTTCGTCCAGCGTGTCGAAGGGCGCGATGCACATCACGGGGCCGAACACTTCCTGGCAGCCCAGCGGCGTGTCGGCCGGCACGTCGGCCATCAAGGTCGGCGGCACGACCGCGCCGTGGCGGGGCCCGCCGGCGAGACGCCGCGCCCCCCGGGCAATCGCCTGGGCGAGCCAGTCGTCGATGCGCTCGGCCGCGGCTTGCGTGATGACCGGACCCACCACGGTCCCCGGCTGCTTCGGATCGCCGCAAGGCAGGTCCGCGACCAGCCGTGCCAGGGCTTGCTCGGCCTCGGCCACGCGCGGGCGCTGCACCAGCAGCACCTGCACCGAGGTGCAAACCTGTCCGGCCTTGCGGTAGGCGGCGTTGACGATCCTGGGCAGCGCGGTGCCGAAGTTGGCGTCGTCGCATAGGATGCAATGGGCGATCGAGCCGAGCTCCATCTGCGTGCGGCGCAGCCCGGCGCGCTGCTGGATGGCGCGGCCGGCGTCGGTGCTGCCGGTGAAGGCATAGAAGCGCACGGCGGGCTCGTCCAGCAGCCATTGCGCGACGGCGGCGCCGCCGTGGAGCACGGCGAGCAGCCCGGCCGGCAGGCCGGCCTCGAGCAGCGCTTCGGCCAGGATGCAGGCCGTCATCGGCGTGTGCAGCGAGGGCTTGAGCACGACCGCGTTGCCGGCGGCCAGCGCCGGCGCCACCTTGTGGACGACGGTGTTCAGCGGCGCGTTGAAGGGCGTGATGGCGCACACCACGCCCAGCGGCACGCGCAGCGTGAAGCCGATGCGGCCGCCCTGGCCGGGCGCGCCCTCCATCGGCACGAACTCGCCACCGAAGCGCCGGGCCTCTTCGGCGGACAGCCGCAGCGTGATGGCCGCCCGGCGCACCTCGTTGGCCGCGTCGTGGCTCGTGAAGCCGGCTTCCGCCTGCATGACGGCGACGAGCTCCTGGCCGCGGCCCTCGATGATGGCGGCGCAGCGCTCGAGGATGGCACCACGCGAGTAGCCATCCAGCTGGCTGGCGCGAAATGACGCCTCGGCGTGGGCAACCGCGGCGCCCACCTGCTGGCGCGAGGGCAGGTGCGCGAGGGCCCAGGGGACCTGGCGGAACTTGTCGAGGACGGGACTGCTGTCGCAGCCGTCCTGCCAGGTGCCGGCGAGCAGCAGCCGGCAGGAAAGCAGTTCGGGGGCCATCAGAGCGGAACCTCCTGGTCGGTGACGGGCGTGGTGATCACCAGGAACACCAGCGGCACCGTGCCGGTATTGCGGAAACCGTGCCGCACGCCCGGCGGCACGAACACGTAGTCGTGCCGGCGCATCACGTGGCGCTGGCCGTCCAGCGTGAGCAGGCCTTCGCCTTCCAGCACGTGGTAGACCTGTTCCTGGACCTCGTGGGCGTGGTCCTCCACCCGGGCCATCGGGGCATAGCAGGAGATGCGGTGGTCGATGCGCCGCGACCGGCAGGTCTCGGGCGCCACCAGCGGCTTCGACAGCGCGCCGCCGAAGTGGCCCGGATACTGCAGCCAGTCGATGTCGGCGACGTTGGCGAGGAATACGTTGCTCAAGGCGTGGCCCTCATTCCGCCTTGATGCCGGCGGCGTCGGCGACCTTCTGGAAGCGTTCCACCTCCTCGCGCTGGTACTTCGCGAAATCCGCCGGTCCGAGCGGCAGCAGCGGCGTGCCGGCTCGTTTCGCGTATTCGAGGGCGGCTGGCGACTTCAAGACCTTCAGCGTGGCCTCGACGAGCTTGCGCGTGATGTCGTCCGCCGTGTCCGCGCGCACGTGGAACGAGGTCCAGGTGTTGTAGACGTACTGCGGATAGCCGCTTTCGCGCACGGTGGGCACGGCGGGGAAGAAGGGATGGCGGTCGTCGTCGGTGACGGCGAGCGCGCGGATGCGCTGGGCCTGCAGCAGCGCCGTGGCGCCGGCGAGGTCGACGATCGCCCAATCGAGGTTGCCCCCCGCGAGGTCGGTCAAGGCCTGGTTCAGGCCCTTGTAGGGCACGTGCGTGAAGCGGAAGCCCGCCGTGCTCGCGAACCAGGTCGCGGCCAGCTGGAAGCCCGCGGACGCCGTTCCCGCGTTCAGCTTCGGGTCCTTGCGCGAGGCGGCCACCAGGTCGGCCAGCGTGCGGTGCGGCGAGTTCGCGGGCACCACGATCGCCGTGGTGTTCTTCGTCAGGCCGGCGACCGGCTTGAAGTCCTTGCCGGCGTCGTAGGGCAGTTCCTTCACCATCACCACGTTGGTCACGAGCGGTGCGGTGCTGCCCAGGAGGATGGTGTAGCCGTCCGCCGGCGCGGACTTGACCAGCGCCGTGCCGATCGAGCCGCTGTTGCCGCCCGGCTTGTTCTCCACCACCACGGGCTGGCCGAGCGCATCGGCGAGCTTGTCGCCGAAGAAGCGGGCCGCGGCGTCGGAGCCGCCGCCGGGCGTGAAGGGCACGATCAGGCGGATCGGCTTGCTGGGGTAGCCCGCGGCGCTCTCCGCCAGCGCAGCCCCGCAGGTGGCGGCCAGGCCGGTGGCCAGGAACAGGCGCCGCGCGATGGGTCGGTTCTGCTGCATGTCTTGTCTCCTCGTTGTTTGCCGCTCAGGAAGCGGTCGCGCCGCTGTCCACCAGCTCGATGCGCCCGGTGACGCGGCGCGATTCGTCGGACGCCAGGAACAGCGCCATATGGGTCAGGTCCTCGATCTCGATCATGCCGAGAAGGTGCGACGGCACTTCGGGGCGGTGATGGCGATTCTTCTTGTCGAAGATGCGGTGGTTCGGAAAGTCCTGCTGGAACCGCGTCATGCGCGGGCTGATGACGACGCCGGGCGCGATGCAGTTCACCCGGATGCCGTCGGGCGCGTACTCCACCGCCATCGAACGCGTCAACGCGATCACGGCACCCTTGGCCGCGGTATAGCAGTCGCGCCCGGCGGTGCCGATCGTCGCGTTGTAGGAGGCCGTGTTGATCACCGAGCCGCCGCGGCCCGCCTTCTGCATCTGGCGGATGCCGAACCGGCTGGACAGGAAGGTTCCCAGCAGCTCCAGCTTGATGCAGCGCCAGAATTCGGCCATGTCCACCACGGTCACCATGTCGTCGTGCGGCGTGGAGCCGCCGGCGTTGTTGTAGAGGATATCGAGGTGGCCGCCGAAAGCCTCCGTGCCTTCGGCGACGGCCTGTTCCACCGAGGCCTCGTCCGTCACGTCGCAATGCACGTACCTGGCCTGGCCGCCGGCGGCCACGATCGTCTCGGCCACGTCGCGGCCGCGCGCCGCGTCGAGCTCCGCGACGACGACCGCTGCACCTTCCCTCGCAAAGCGCAGGGCGGCCGCCGCGCCTATGCCGGCGCCTGCACCGGTGATGAACGCGACCTTGTCTTTCAAACGCATGAATGTCTCTCTTTGAGTGAATGAATCGGGGGCTCAGGCCGCGGCGGGTTCGGCGGCGCTGGCTACGGTCTGGTCCCAATCGGGGCACGAGCGCTGCTCGTAGGGCTGGTCCCAGTCGGCCGCATTGCCGGCGTCGATGAGGTCCGGCACGAGGTCGATGCGGCGCGGCACGCGCTCGCCGCGCAGGTGGCGCAAGGCCATTTCGACGGCGAGGCAACCGAAGCGGTGGGTGTTGAAGGAGGCGGTGGCGACGAGCCGGCCCGCGCGCACCGCGGCGATCGCGTCGGGTGTACCGTTGATGCTGGCCAGCGCCACGGCGCGCTGGCGGGAGGCGAGCGCTTCCAGGGCGCCCATCGCCATCAGGTCGTTGGCGGACAGGATGGCGTCCAGCTCCGGCTGGCGATCCAGCAACTGCAGCGCCGCTTCGCGGCCTGGCGCATGCTGGTAGTAGCCGCAGGCGGTGTCCACCAGTCGCATGCGCGGGTACTGCGCCAGCGCCTGCTCGAAGCCGCGGCGGCGTTGCGGTGTGGTGATCGATCCCGGGTGGCCGTCGATGAACGCCACCCTGGCGTCGGGCCGCAGCCGGCGCAACACGTGGTGCGCCAGCGAGGCCGCCATGCGCGTGTCGTCCGAGCCGATGAAGCCTGCCCAGTGGCCGGTGCTGGGCTCGCTCACGAACAGTACCAGCGGGATGGCGGCGGCGTTCACGCGCGCGATGGCGCCGTTCACCTCCGTCGCATGCGCCGGCAGCAGCACGATCGCATCCGGCCGCTCGGCGATGGCTTCGTCCACCAGCGCGGACTGCTCCTGCGGGCTGTCGGGCGTCGCCGGCGCCCGGTGGTCGATGGTGCAGCCCAGCCGCTGCGCAACCTGCCGCGCGCCGACGAGGGCGCCGCCATAGGCGGGGTTCGTATGGTTTTTCAGGATGATGCGAAGGTGTTCCAAGGGCAGGGTCTCACTGGGGATGGCGGGCGGAAAAGCAAAGCCGGTAGACGGCGAACTGCGCGGGGCGGCGGCACGCCGTGGCGTCCTGGGCGGCGAGCAGCGCGTCTTCCGCGGCCTGCTGGCTGTCGGCATCGAGGAGCAGGGCCCAACGGACCTGCGCGTCCGGCCGGCCGCGCAACGCGAGTTCGGTACTGGGCGGAGTCGCCTCGCCAGCTTCGGCGGCGATGGCCGTGACCCGCAGCACGCCGGCCAGCGCGCGCAGGCGCTCGCACAGGCCTGCCGCATCCTCGAGCTCGCTCGCATCCGACGCGGCCAGGGTGGCCAGGTGGCCGCCCCGGGCGCGTCCGGCCTCCGCCGCGATGGTGCAGGCGGTGCGGCACATGTTGCGGAACTGGCGCATCGCCTCGCGGGTCCAGGGCGTCGGCGCATCCACGCGCGCCTGGTAGGCGGCGCTGCGCAGGACCGCCGGCGCGGCCAGCCGGTAGCTGCCGAAGAATTCGGCGCCGTTGCCGGCCACCCGCTCGTAGCGGCGGGCGTCCAGGAAGCCGGGCACCGCGAGCCGCTCGAAGTGGTGCTCGCGCGCATACCAGTCGCGCACCGCCGCGGCCTGCCCCGGCGCGACGTCGTGCCAGATGGCCAGCATGCCGGCCGGCGCGCGGCTCGCGCTCTGCTGCTGCAAGGGGATCGTGGCGTCCATGGGCCCGGATGCTCCGCTTGCGATGCTTAACTGTCCATTCGCTAATATTCCCCAACCGATAACTGGAAGTTTGGAATGGAACTCAACCTGCGGGACTTGCGCTACTTCGAAATCGCGGCGCAGGCGGAGCACCTGGGGCGCGCCGCGGAGGCCATTGCCCGCAGCCAGCCGGCCTTGACCAAGGCCATCCGCAGGCTGGAGCAGACGGTGGGCAGCCCGCTGTTCGAAAAGTCCGGCCGCGGGGTCCGCCTGACCCCGGTGGGCCAGGTGCTGTTGCGGGAGGCCGGCCAACTGCGCGTCTCCGCCGACGAGGCGCTGCGCCACGTCGCGGATTTCTCCCAGGGCCTGGCCGGCCTGGTGCGGATCGGCAGCGGCACGGTCACCGTGGGCTCGCTGCTGTCGAAGGTGTGCGGGCTCCTGCTCGAACAGGCGCCGCAGGCACAGGTCAGCATCGAGCTGGGGGCCAGCTTCGACCTGCTGGAGCAACTGCGCCAGAAGCGGCTGGACCTGGTCGTCGGCCTGCTGCCGCCGGAGAAGGACGGCGACTTCGTGCGGCATCCGCTGGCCGTCGACGAAGTCGTCGTGGCGGCACGCAGCGGCCACCCGATCTTCAAGGCCAGGCGCGTCACGCTGCCGATGCTGCTGGAGCACGGCTGGGTGCTGCCCAAGCCGGAGACGCCGAGCCGGCAATGGCTGGACGCCGCCTTCAGCGCGCGCGGGCTCGCCGCGCCGCGCGTGCAGATCGAAGCGAACTCGGTGCCGCTGCTGCCGCAATTGATCGCGAGCACGGACCTCCTGAGCTTCGTGCCGCGCCACGCGATCGCCAGCGAGCGGAGGGCGCGCCTGCGCGAGGTGCAGCCCTCGCTGCTGTTGCTGCGCCGCGAGCTGGGCGTCACGGCCCGCCGGGAGGGCTACTTGTCACCGGTGGCGCAGCGGCTGCTCGGGCTCCTGCAGCAGGAGGTGCCGGCCCTGCTGACTTCCGGTGCGGAGTGAATCGCCTGGGTTGTTTGACAAGTTCTGGATTCCATTGACAGGTTCGCGGGACGGTTCGGACAATGAATCATCTGTCACTCGTCACCGCCTTGAAGGGAGCAAGCAATGATCAGAACAATCGCAGCGCTGCTGGCGCTGGGTGCCGCGTTCGCCTGCGGCGCCCAGACCGCCTGGCCCGAACGGCCGGTGACCGTCATCGTGCCCTTCCCGCCGGGCGGGTCCACCGACACCGTGGCACGCGCGCTGGCGCAGCAGCTCACGCAGCGCCTGCACCAGACCTTCCTGGTCGACAACCGGCCGGGCGCGACGGGCGCCATCGGCGCGTCGCAGGTGAAGCGCGCGGCGCCCGACGGCTACACGCTGATGGTGTCCTCGCTCGCCACCTACGTGATCACGCCGCACCTGCAGAAGGGCCTGGGCTACGACGCCACCCGCGACTTCGACTACATCACCATTCCGGTCCAGGCGCCCAACGTGCTGGTCGCCGCGCCGCAGAAGAAGGCGCGCACGGTCGCCGACGTCATCGCGGAACTGAAGGCCAGGCCGGGCAAGGTGCCCTTCGCCAGTTCCGGCAACGGCGCCTCGGACCACCTGTCGGCCGAACTGTTCTGGCAGCAGACCGGCACCGACGGCCTGCACGTGCCCTACAAGGGCGGCGCGCCCGCCATCAACGACCTGCTGGGCGGCCAGGTGGACTACTCGTTCCAGAACGTCAACGCGGTGTTGCCCTACATCCGCGCCGGCAAGCTGCACGCGATCGCCGTCACCGGCAGCAAGCGCTCGCCGGTGTTGCCCGACGTGCCGACGCTGGCCGAAGCCGGCGTGCAGGGCGCGGAGGTCTATTCCTGGCAGGGCCTGGTCGCGCCCAAGGGCCTGCCGCCGGCCGTCAAGGAAAAGCTTGCCGCAGCCGCCGTCGCGGCAGTGCGCGATCCCGCGGTGGCCAAGGTCTTCACCGACCAGGGCATGGAAATCGTCGGCAACTCGCCGGCGGAATTCACCGAGTTCCAGGGCCGCGAGTCCCTGCGCTGGAAGAAGCTGATCGAGACGCGCAAGATCACCGCGGATTGAAACCGGCGGGCGGGATGCGCCTGGTGTTCCTACAATGGCCCGGCCCACAACACCGGAGACATCCCGCCATGCGTTTTGCCCGTGTTCTCGCCGCCCTCGCGGCCCTGGTCCTTCCCTTCTGCGTGCTTGCCCAGGACGCCTCGCGGCTCGACGCGGTGCAGAAGCAAGGCAAGCTGCGCGTCTGCACGCCGGGCGACTACAAGCCCTTCAGCCTGGCCAAGCCGGATGGCAGCTTCGAAGGCCTGGACGTGGACCTGGTGCAATCGGCCGCGAAGGCGCTGGGCGTGCAGGTCGAGATCGTGAAAACCGGCTGGCCCACGCTGATGAAGGACTTCGTCGAGAAGTGCGATGTGGCCATCGGCGGCATCTCGGTCACCCTGGACCGGCAGAAGACCGCCTTCTTCACCGACGCCTACATGGTCAACGGCAAGGCGCCGATCACGAAGTGCGAGAACGTCAAGAAGTTCCAGACCGTCGCCGACATCGACAAGCCCGAAGTGACCGTCATCGAGAACCCGGGCGGCAGCAACGAGCGCTTCGCGCGGGCCAACTTCAAGAACGCGAAGATCGTCATCTTCAACGACAACACCACCATCTTCGACGAGATCCTGAAGGGCCACGCCGACGTGATGATCTCCGAGTCGGTGGAGACCATCGCGCAGGCCAAGGCGCGCCCGGGCCTGTGCGCGGTGAACCCGGACAAGCCGCTGCAGTACGGCGAGATGGCCTGGCTGCTGCCGCGCGGCGACGCCGCCTTCAAGGCCTGGATGGACCAGTGGCTGCACCTGGCCAAGGCGACCGGCGAGTACGACCGGGTGGTGGACCGCTGGCTGCGCTGATCACCCCGCCTTGCGGAAGGTGAGGTTGATGCGCTGGCTGCCAAGCAGCGGATGCGGCGCATCCTTCACCGGCGACACGCCGTGGAAACGCAGGCGGTCTTCGCCGCCCCAGACGACCACGTCCCCATGCTGCAGCGGCACCTTGGCAGTGCGATCCGTCCGCGCCAGTCCACCGAACAGGAAGGTGGCCGGCATGCCCAGCGACACCGACACGATGGGCGCGCCGTAGTCGCGCTCGTCGCGGTCCTGGTGCAGGCTGAGGCGCGCGCCCGGCGCGTAGCGATTGACCAGGCAGGCGTCGGGCGCGAAGCCTTCGAAGCCGGCCGCCGCTGCGGCAGCGCGCGCGAGCTGCAGGAATGCGTGGGGCATCGCCGGCCACGGTTGGCCGCTTTGCGGGTCCTGCGCCGTGTAGCGGTAGCCGCGGCGATCCGAAGTCCAGCCCAGCGAACCGCAGTTGGTGAGCGCCACCTGCATGGTGAAGCCGCCCGGCGTGACCAGGTGCCGGAACGGCGCGGCCTGCAGGATGCCGTCCAGCGCCGCCAGCACCGCATCCACGTGGTCCAGCGCAAAGCCGCGCAGCACGCAGGCCTGCGCGCCGATCATCTCGGTGCGGCGCGGCGCGTCGGCGAAGAGTTCCAGGTTATTCATGACAATGGGCGGATGTCCGAGACTACTCTGCATTTCTTCTGCGGCAAGGCCGGCGCCGGCAAGAGCACGCTGGCCCAGGGGCTCGCGCAAGCCGAAGGCGCCATGTTGATCAGCGAAGACGTCTGGATGGCGCGCCTCTACGGTGACCAGCTGCAGACTTTCGATGACTACGTCCGGCTGTCCCGGCGCCTGAAGACCGTGGTCGGGCCGCTGGTCGTGGAGCTGCTGCGCTCGGGGCGCAGCGTGGTGCTGGACTTCCCCGCGAACAACCGCGCGTCACGCGCGTGGTTCCGTTCGGTGATCGACGAGGCCGATGTGCAGCACATGCTGCACTACGTCGAGCGCACGGATGCGGCTTGCCTGCAACAGATAGTCCGGCGCAACGCGGAGCGGCCCGAAGGCTCGCACCACCTCACGCCGGAGCAGTTCGCCCAGATCTCCTCGTTCTTCGAGCCGCCGGAAGTGGCCGAAGCGTTCGACGTCCGAAAGCGTTGACGCCGCCGCTGGGCGGCCAGGCCGAGGGGCCGCTGTCGGCCGCGGCCGACGCCTTCCTCGGCCGGCTGCTGCTGCACCTGCCGCAGACGGCGGTGCAGGACATGTCGAACGGACCGGCTTAGTACGCCGGCTCGAAAGCGCGCCCCTGCTTCCAGTTGCGCTCCCAGTGGGCGAGGTAGCCCCGGGCCAGCTGCGGGTTGTTCCACAGCACGATGACGTTCTCGCTGTTGGACTTGGCCGCCGCCTGCGTGTAGTTGAAGCTGCCGGTCTGCACCGTCGCGCCGTCGATGACGAGCGTCTTGTCGTGGTGGATCGCGTAGACGTCGATGGTGCGCACCGCGATGCCGGAGGTCACCAGCGCGCTCAGCGCCGCATGGGCCTTGCCGCTGCGGTCGGCCTTGATGTTTTCCTTGTAGTCCGCCACCACGGCGATGTCGACGCCGCGCTTGTGCGCGGCGATCAGCGCCTCGACGATGGGCGCGCTGGTCAGCGCGTAGGCCAGCATGCGGATGTCGTGGCGGCTGGAGCGGATCGCCTTGATCACCAGCCCTTCGGCGCCTTCGCGCGGCGAGAAGGCGAATTCCACCTGGCCGGTGCCGGCCACGGTGGTGGAGCCGGGCTCCAGCGCGCTTTCCACCGCGGATTCGACGGCCTTTTCCAGCGGGCTCTTGCGTGCGTGCGCGGCGGGCCCGAAGGCAAGGGCTGCGATGGCTACGGCGGCCAGGCAAAAATGCCGCCGGTTTTCGATACTTCCTGTCATTGCGCGCAAGCGTAGCGTCCGCGCGCCGCGCGAGGCGTAACCAGGATCAGGATTCGGCGCGCTCGGCGTTTTCGCGTTGCAGGCGTGCCACTTGCTCGCGCAGCGCCATGTTCTCGGCCACCAGCGTGGCGATGCGCTGGCGCAGCGTCTCGACCGATTCCTCGGGGACGGGCGCTGCTGCTTCTTCCGTCTCGGCTGCCGGTTCTTCGGCCGCCGGCTTCTTGCGCGCCGCACGCACGCGCTTGGCCGCTTCCTTCAGTTCTTCCTTGCCGGCGGCGGCCGCGGCCACCTGTTCCTCCAGCGGCAGGCTGGCCACCGTGGCCGCTGCATTGATGGAGATGGTGCCGGCCTTGACCGCGGCCACCACTTCGGGCGCCGCGCTCTTCTGGATCTTCTCGATCTGCATCACCTGCGCGCTGCTCAGGCGCGCGGCGCGGGCCAGCGCTTCGCGCGTCTCGGGCACTTCGGCCGGCGTGGCTTCCGCGGGCGCCGGCGCGGCTTCCTCGGCGGGCGCGGGCACCGCGGCCTGCTGCCGCGCCTTGCGCTCGGCGCCGATCTCGCGCTTGCGCAGCGCCAGCACGCCGCGCTGGAAGTCCGACAGGCTGCGGCGGCCCAGGTGCTGGTCGATCATCCAGAGGTACACGTCCTCGATGGACTGGAAGCGCGTGTTCTGCACCGTCTGGAAGGGCAGGCCGTGCTTCTGGCAGATGGAGTAGCGGTTGTGGCCGTCGACCAGCACGTCACCCCACACCACCAGCGCGTCACGGCAGCCCTCTGCCAGGATGCTGCGCTCCAGGGCCTGGTACTCGTCCGGCGTCAAGGGTTCGATGTAGGCTTTGATTTCTTCGTTGACGACCAGGTCCATGCGGGAAGTTGCTGCGCGTTGTTGGGTGGGGGACGCGCATTTTAGGAGGCCTCAGGAAAGCCCCGGCGGCGGCAGGATGTAACTGGCCGGCTGCTGGCGCCGGATCAGCAAATTCTTCACTTCCCACTGCGCCGCCGGCTCCAGCGCCTGCAGGTAGCGGACGTCGCCGCCGCTTTGCACCGCGACCGGCACGCCGCCTTCGAACAGCAGGCGGTTGCCGGGCAGGCGCGGCACTTTCTCGCCCGGCGTCAGGATGCCGGCCAGGTTCAGCGGGTCGACCGCGGAGATGGCCACGCGCTCGCGGCCCGGCGTCCTGGAAATCCTGCGCAGCGCCGTCGCGGCCTCGGGCAGCGCGAACTGCTCGCCGGAGAAACCGCTGACGAAGCGGCCGCCGCGTACCTCGCCGCGCGCTTCCAGCCGGCGCAGCACGTAATAGAGCTCGCGCCAGGGCGGCAGGCCTTCCTCGCGCTCCAGCAGCTTGCGGAACAGCACGCCGTAGCGGCGCAGCAGCACGCGCGCGATGTGCTCCACGTGCGGCGCGGCCAGCGCGCCCGGCACGGGCTCCACCGGACGCGGGCTGCGCGTCAGCGACCAGCGGCCCGCATCGTCGATGGGGTCGCGGTTCCTGCGGCGCAGCTTGTTGCGCTTGTCCGATGGCATCACCAGCGTGCGCAGGCCGGCGAAGGAGTCGCAGGTGACGAGGCCATGCGCCACCAGTTCCGACAGCGCCTGTTCCACCTGCGTGCCCAGCATGCGCGCGTCGCGCTGCAGGTCGGGGAAGAAGCTGGCGCCATGCTGGCGCAGCAGGTCCAGCACGACGCGGGCGGGGCCGGACAGCACGGACTCGTCGACCGGCGTGGCGCCGGCGGCCTGCTGCCAGTGCGGCATCGCGTCGCGCTCGCACAGCAGCACCGGCGTGCCGCGGATCGGGCCCGACTTGCGCGCGGCGGCCTCGCCGCCTTCGGCCGGGCGCCACCAGGCGACGCGGCCGACGGCGCAGAGGCGGTCCAGCATCGCCGGCTGGTAGTCGCCCACGCGCGCGGGCAGCAGGTCTTCTTCCCAGGCGCCCGCAGGTGCGGCATGGCCTTCCAGCTGGCGCAGCACGTCGGCCAGGCCGGCTTCGCCCTGGCGGCGCTCGTCGCCTTCGCTGCCGGCCAGCTGGTGCCACTGGAACAGGAAGCGCAGGAACTGCGCCGGCGGCACCGGCTGGATCTCCGCGCGCAGCTTGTCGCGCGTCAGGCGGTGGATGCGGGCCAGCAGGCGGCGGTCGCACCATTCGCTGGCGAGCGGCGACGTGAAGGCGCCGCGCATCACCGCGCCTTCGGCTTCGAGCGTGAAAAGCACGGGCAGTACTTCGTCCGCGCCCAGGTCCAGCGGCGCGCCCAGCGCTTCGGCCGTCACCGGCCCGAGCAGGTCGAGGCGGCCGCGCAGCAGTTCGCGCAGGGCATCTTCGCGCGTGGGCTGCGTGCCGTTCACGGCAGCAATCGGTGGGGACAGCAGCGCGCCCGGGAACACAGCCAGCATCTCGTGCAGGCGCTCCGCAGCCACGTAGAGCGCGCCTGCGGGCGTCTGCAGGCGCGTGATGCGCCGCTGCTGCGCCAGCGCCTGCGCGAACTCCAGTTGCGGCGCTTCGTCCACGGCGAGGAAGCCGTGCACCACCAGCGCGTCGTGCAGTTCCTCCGCGCTTTCGATTTCCGGCCAGGCATCCTCGCGCACCTGCGCGATCGCCTGCGGGTCGAGACGGCCGACGTCCTGCGCCGACTGCAGCTCCGAAATGGGCTGCGTGCGGACCGCCTTGGTGCGCCTCTCTTCCGCCGCGCCGTCGTCGAGGAAGGCGAAGGGCCGCGCGTTGAGGATGGCGTGCGACAGCGGCGAAGGCGTCGCCAGTTCGCGGGTGCTGACCTCCACCTCGCCGGCCTCGATGCGCTTCAGCAGCGCCACGAAGCCTTCGGCATCCATGGTCTCCTGCAGGCAGTCGTGCAAGGTCTGCGCCACCAGCGGATGGTCCGGGATCTCGCGCTCGCCCACCAGGTTCTCGGCGCAGGCGATCTGGTCGGGGAACACCACCGTCAGCAGGTCTTCGGCGTCGGAGCGCTGGAACTGCGGCGGCACCTTGCGGCCGCCGTTCATGCGGCGCACCGCGAGTGAGGCCGTGGCGTTCCAGCGCCAGCGGGTGCCGAACATCGGCGCGTCCAGCAGCGCCTGCACCAGCACGTCGCGCGCAGTGGCGGACTTCAGGTAATGCCGCACTTCTTCCAGCGCGAAGCTGTGCGTGGGCCCCAGCGACAGCACGATGCTGTCCTCCAGCGCGCTGGCCTGCAGTTCGAAGTTGAACTTGCGGCACATGCGCTTGCGCAGCGCCAGGCCCCAGGCCTTGTTGATGCGCGAGCCGTAGGGCGAGTGGATCACCAGGTGCGTGTCGCCGACCTCGTCGAAGAAGCGCTCCAGCACGATGTGCTGGCGGCTGGGCAGCACGCCCAGTGCCTGCCAGGCCGAGGCCAGGTACAGCGCGAGCTGTTCCGCCGCGGCCAGCGGCAGGTGCAGCGCATCGCGCAGCCAGGTTGCGCAGGCCGGCACGCCGCCGTCGGCCAGCAGCCGGTCGGCGGTTTCGCAGACGCGCGACACGGCTTCGCACAGTTCGTCGCTGCGGCCCAGGGTCTCGCCCAGCCAGAAGGGCATGGAGGGTGGCAGGCCCCTGGCGTCTTCCACCATCACCTTGCCGGTTTCGATCTTGGCGATGCGATAGGAGGTGTTGCCCAACTGGAAGATGTCGCCGGGCAGGCTCTCGAAGGCGAAGTCCTCGTTGAGCGTGCCCACCTTGTGGCCCTCGGGCTGCAGCACGACGTCGTAGTCGAACTGGTCGGGGATGACGCCGGCGTTGGTGACGGCGGCCAGGCGCGCGCCCTTGCGGGCCCGCAGCATGCGATTGACCGCGTCGTAGTGCAGGTAGGCGCCGCGGCGGCCGCGGCGGGTGCTGTAGCCGTCGGCCAGCATCTGCACCACCTGCTCGAATTCGTGCAGCGTGAGCGCGCGATAGGGCTGCGCGCGCTTGAGGGACTCGTACAGCGCATCCAGCGGCCATTCGCGGCAGGCCGTTTCGGCGACGACGTGCTGCGCCAGCGCGTCCAGCGGCTTCTCGGGCACGCGGATGCGATCGAGCTCGCCGCGGTCCACGGCGTGGAGCAGGGCGGTGCACTCCAGCAGGTCGTCCAGTGCCAGCGGGAACAAGCGGCCCTTGGGGATGGCGCCGATCGCATGGCCGGCGCGGCCCACGCGCTGGAGGAAGGCGTTGACGGCGCGCGGCGAGCCCATCTGGCAGACGAGGTCGATGTCGCCGATGTCGATGCCCAGCTCCAGCGAGCTGGTGGCTACCAGCGCCTTCAACTCGCCTTGCTTGAGGCGTTGTTCCGCATTCAGCCGGTGCTCGCGCGCGAGACTGCCGTGGTGGGCCGTGACGTGCTCTTCGCCCAGGCGCTCGGCCAGGTGGCGCGCCACGCGCTCCGCCGTGCGGCGCTGGTTGACGAAGATGAGCGTGGTGCGGTGCTGCACGACCAGCTCGGCGAGGCGGTCGTACAGCTCGGCCCAGACCTCGGTGGGCATCACCGCGCCCAGCGGCGAGCGCGGCACTTCGATGGCGAGGTCGCGCTCGCGGATGTGGCCGGCGTCGATGATGGCGATGGGCTCGTCGCGCTGGCCCAGGAGGAACTGCGCCATCTCCTGCAGCGGCTTCACGGTGGCGGACAGGCCGATGCGTACCGGCGGCGCCGTGCACAGCGCTTCCAGCCGTTCCAGCGACAGCATCAGGTGCGAGCCGCGCTTGCTGCCGGCCACCGCATGCAGCTCGTCGACGATGACGCTCTTCACGGATTTCAGCATCGCCCGGCCCGACTCCGAGCCGAGCAGGATGTACAGCGACTCCGGCGTCGTCACCAGGATGTGCGGCGGCGCGCGGCGCATGCGCTCGCGCTCGGCCTGCGGCGTGTCGCCGGTGCGCACGGCGCTGCGGATGCCGGGGTCGGGCAAGCCTTGCGCGGCCAACTGTGCGCTGATGCCGGCCAGCGGCTCCTGCAGGTTCTTGCGGATGTCGTTGGACAGCGCCTTCAGTGGCGAGACGTAGAGGACGTGGACTTCGTTGCTGAGGCCGGTGGACAGCCCCTCGCGCACCAGTTCGTCGATGGCCGACAGGAAGGCCGCGAGCGTCTTGCCGGAGCCCGTGGGCGCGGCGATCAACGCATGGCGGCGCTGCGAGGTGACGGCCCAGGCCTGCTCCTGGACTTCCGTGGGCTGGCCGAAGCGGCCCTCCAGCCAGGCGGAGACGGCCGGATGGAAGGGCAGGGTCTTCATGGAAGTGGCCATATGCGGTCGAGGACGCCAGTTTCAACCTTGCAGCGGCCCTAGCACAACGGGCTCTCGTGCCTTTCACACAGGTCCCGTGGAGAACGCTGTGGAGAAGCATGTGCAGAGCTCTCGCAAGCCGCGCCGGCATTGGCTTCCGACACGGTGCCTGTTCCTTGGGCAGCTGCTTGCGTGTCACTGACGGCAACAATTTTCTTTTGCGGCCAAGGGTTTTCGGAAGCTCCTTCCCTTAACACACCAGCCTCCCGGCGCTTCCCACAGCGCACGTGGAGAACGTTGTGGACAAGCATGTGCAACACGCGCGCAAGCCGCGCCGGCATTGGCTTCCGACACGGTGCCTCTTCCTTGGGCACCTGCTTGCGCGAGCCTGACGGTGCTCAAGCCCGGCTGAAGACCAGCGCCGTGTTGCTGCCGCCGAAGGCAAACGAATTGCTGATGGCATGGCGCAAGCCGGGCTTGCGCATGCCAGGGCCCAGCACATGCCCGAGACCCGCGCAGGCGGGGTCGATCTCGGCGAGGCCATGCGTAGGCGGCAGTTCGCCGGTGCGCAAGGCCTGCACCGTCCACACCGCTTCCAGCGCGCCCGCCGCGCCCAGCAGGTGGCCATGGGCCGCCTTCGTCGAGCTGAAAGCGAGACCGGGTGCCGCATCGCCCCAGACCTGCCGCAGCGCCTCGCATTCCACCGGGTCGCCGGCCACGGTGCCGGTGCCGTGCGCATTGCAGTAACCGATGTCCGCCGGCGCGAGCTGGCTGGCTGCAAGAGCTGCGCGCAGCGTGGCCGCCTGGCCGCGGGCGTCGGGATTCGTGAGGTGCACGGCATCGCAGCGCATGGCGCTCCCCGCCAGCCACGCCAGGGGCGCGCGGGAATCGCCGGCGCTATCGCTCTCGCGCTTCAGCACCAGGAAGGCGGAACCTTCGCCCAGCGCGAGGCCGCTGCGTTCGCGCGCAAAGGGCCGGCAACTGCGCGCGATGTCGGCCTCGTCCGCGGGCGCCAGGGCGCGCAGCGCGTGCCACGCGGCCAGCGTTCCGCGCACCAGCAGCGCTTCGGCGCCGCCGGCCAGCGCGATGTCGACCTCGCCGCGGCGCAGCGCATGGGCGGCCTCGGCGATCGCGACGGCGCTGGAGGCGCAGGCCACCGCATAGGTCAGGACCGGACCCCGCACCCCCGTGTGAAGCGCGATCACCGCCGCCGCACCATTGACCATGCCCGCGGGCACGGTGAGCGGGTGGATGCGGCTGCCGCCGTACAGGGCCGCGTACCCGGCGTCCATCGTCGCCGCACCGCCCATGCCCGTGCCGACGTAGAGGCCCACGCGTTCGGGCTCGGCCCAGGACGCGAGGCCTGCATCGGCCATCGCCTGCCGCGCGGCCACGAGCGCCATCTGGCTGACGCGCTCGGTGCCGACCTGTTGCAGCTTGCCGAGGTAAGGCGAGACGTCGAAACTCGCACGCGCCACCGGCAGGTCCGGCAAGCCTTCGCACTGCATGCGCTCGAACGCGCTCTCGCCTTGCAGCAGGCGGGCCCAGGCGGCGTCCACGGAATTGCCGAGGGGACTGACGATCCCCATGCCGGCAACGGCGATGCGCTCAGCGGGCGCGGCCAAGGTTACGCCGCCTTCGCTGCGCAGAGCTCGTCCAGCAGCCCGGCGAGCCCGCGCAGGTTCGTGACGGTCGTGGCGGCTTCATCCGGCACCTGCACGTGGAACTCGTCTTCCACCGCGAACAGCAGTTCGGCGACCGTGAGCGAGTCGAGGTTGTAGTCGGCGAAGGGCGCATCCGGGTCGACGTCGGCCGGCGGCACTTCGAACTCGCGGTGAATGATCTGCTTGAGGGTTTCGATCGTGTCCATGGGTTTCCTCCGATGAGTGTCTTCAGCCCGCCGCGACGGCAGGCGTGCGGCTTTCTGTCCCTGCGCACGCTGCGACGTGAGCGGCCAGCCGCGCGGCCACGAGCTGGCGGTCGTTGTCCGCGGTGATCATGTGATAGCTGTCTTCCAGCACCGTCATTTCCAGCAGCTGGCGAGGCGCCCGCGACACCGCGGCCTGCACGCTGGACAAGCTGCAGATCTCGTCCTCCCGCGCATGCACGACGAGCGTGGGGACGGCCAGGCCGGCGAGCCAATCCGCGGCGTGGCTGGAGATGCGTTCGCTCTCGCGCACCGCCTGCAAGGACACGCGCGGCGGTCCGGCCAGCGTGGCGTCGCCGTTGGCCATCTGCTGGCGCACCCATTGCCGCAGCCGCTCGTTCTTGAGGCCGTAGGGATGCCGCTCCTCCATGAAGAAGCGGCGCTCCAGGCGCAGCAGGTAAGCCAGCGAGCGGAAGCGGTACCACCAGGGCAGGCCCCAGCCGTCGTAGGCAAGAAGGGGCGAGAGCAGGGCGAGCCCGCGAACCCCGCGCGCCTCGCCACGCGCCGCGATCGCAAGTGCGAGCACGGCACCGGTGCAGAGTCCGCCGATCACCACCGGTCCGTGGCGCTGCGTGATGCTTTCAACCAGGCCGGTCGCGCTTGCGAGCCAGTCCTGCCAGCGGGCAGCCGATGACAGCGAAGACTGGCTGTAGCCCGGGATCTCCGGCGCATGCAACACGACGCCGTGCCGGCGCAGCGGATGCGAGAGCAAGGCGAATTCCTTGGGGCTGCTGGCCAGGCCGTGCAACAGCACGAGATGGCGCGGCGTGGTCGCGGGAAGACTCGTCTCTCGATCCAGGATTGAGGAGGGAAGCACTGGTGCGGCGTCGGCGATGTAGCGGGACGGGAGAACATTCTGCATGCCTTCCGCGCCCTGGAAACAGCCGGGTCAGGGGGCGGTCAGCGAGTGCGACGCGCGGTATGTTTCGGCCCGCAGCCGGTGTCCGCGCCATTGCCCTACACGGCCGCCGCCGCGGCCGCGGGACACTCGCAAGGTGACCCACCGCAGCTCCGTCGCCCAGCTGGATGGCTCGCCGCGCCGGCGCTACTACACCGGAAGCAACCTGCAGCGGGCCGTAACCGTGGAGGACTTGCGCGCCATGGCGCACAGGCGGCTGCCACGCTTCGTGCTCGAATACCTGGAAGGCGGCGCCGAAGAAGAGGCGAGCTTGCGCGCCGAGCGCGCAGCCTATGCGCGCTGGCGCTTCACGCCGCGGCAGCTGGTGGATGTCTCGCAGCGTACGCTGCAAGCCGATGTGCTCGGCAAGCCAGCGCCCATGCCGTTGGCGATCGCGCCCACCGGCTTGAATGGCTTGTTCCGCCGCCATGGCGATCTCGAACTGGCGCAGGCCGCCGCGCGCTTCGGCGTGCCGTTCGCACAGAGCACCATGTCCAACGACAGGCTCGAAGAGATCGCGCGCATCCCCGGGCTGCGGCACTGGTGGCAGCTGTATGTGTTCGGCGGCGACGAGGTGTGGCAGGAGTTGCTGCGTCGCGCCGACGCCGCGGGTTGCGAAGCCTTGCTGCTCACGACCAACGCGCAGATCTTCGGCAACCGCGAGTGGTCGACGCGTGCGCAGGCGACGCGCACGATGCCCACCGTGTCGACGGCGGCGAACGCGGCGCTGCATCCGCGCTGGCTCGCTTCGACCTTGTGGCCGCACGGGCTTCCGGGCTTTCCCAACGTGGTCGATTTCATCCCGAAAGATCACCGCGGTTTCTTCCAAACGGCGTTCTGGATCCGCGACCACCAGCCGCAGTCGCTCAGCTGGCAGGACGTCGAGCGCATCCGCCAGCGCTGGAAGCGGCCCTTGCTCGTCAAGGGCATCCTGCAGCTCGACGATGTGCGTCGCGCGCTGGATGCCGGCGTCGACGGCGTGGTGCTGGGCTCGCACGGCGGCCGCCAGCTGGACTGGACCGTCTCCGCGCTGGACCTCGTGGCGGCCGCGCGGCAGATCACGCAGGGCCGCATCGCGCTGCACGTCACCGGCGGCCTGCGGCGCGGCACCGACCTGCTGAAGGCCATCGCGCTGGGTGCCGACACCGTGCTGGCGGGCCGGGCGCCGCTGTATGGCTTGTGCGCGGCGGGCACGGAGGGCGTCCTGCGCGCGCTGGAGATCCTGCACCAGGAAGCGCACGACGCGCTGGGGCTGCTGGGGGCGCGATCGTGCGGCGAGCTCGGGCCCGAGTTTCTCGCCGGGCCTTTCGATGACACCGTTGCGGCGCGTGCGGTCCTATGATGAGGGCACCCCGGCCCAAGCGGAGGATGCGTGAAGTACAAGGACTACTACGCGGCACTCGAAGTGCCGCGCGATGCCGATGCGGACACGATCAAGAAGTCGTACCGCCGGCTGGCTCGCAAATACCACCCGGACGTCTCCAAGGAGACGGATGCGGAGGCGAAGTTCAAGGAGCTCAGCGAGGCCTACGACACGCTGAAGGATCCGGAAAAGCGCGCGGCCTACGACGCGCTGGGCCAGCGCCGCTCCGGCGAGGACTTCACGGCGCCGCCGGATTGGCGTGAGCACTTCGGCGGCGGTGGCGCCGGTGGCTTCCAGGGCTTCGAGGACCTGGACCTCGCGGACCTGCTGGACGCATTGCGCGGAGGCGGTGGCGCCGGCCGGGCCGGTCCACGGCACGCCATGCCGCGCGACGGCCAGGACTTCGACGTCGCCGCGCAGATCGGCCTGGAAGACGCGCACCGCGGCACGACGCTCGAACTCCAGCTGCAGCGCCCCGAAGGACCGCAGACCCTGCAGGTGACCGTGCCGGCGGGCGTCACCGAAGGCCAGAAGCTGCGCCTGCGCGGCAAGGGCAGCCCGGGCCGCAACGGCGGCCGTGATGGCGACATCTACGTGCACGTGAGCCTGCTGCCGCATTCGCGCTATCGCGTGCATGGTCGCGACCTGTACTTCGATCTTGCGCTCGCGCCTTGGGAAGCTGCGCTGGGCGCGGAAGTCCCCGTGACGACGCTGGATGGCGACGTGCTGCTGACGGTGCCCCCGTCCACGCATTCGGCGCAGAAGCTGCGCCTGCGCGGTCGCGGGCTGGGCAACGCCACCACGCGCGGCGACCTCTATGCCGTGATCTACGTCGACGTGCCGGCCAAGCTGACCGAGCAGGAACGCAAGCTGTTCGAAGAGCTCGCGAAGGTGAGCAAATTCGATGCGCGCAGGAGCCAGGAGGAGCGGCAGTCATGAGCAGCGTAATGGAACACCTGGCGGCCGACGACGACCGCGTCCTGGCGGCGAAGGACTTCGCGCACATCAGCGGCATGCAGGAGTCGGAAGTCCGCGAACTGGTGGGCTACCAGCTGCTGCCCGCGAAGCTGGACACGAGGACGGCGCTGGCGCTGAAGGAGGCGAACCGCCAGCGCAAGGCCTTCGACCTGGACCTGTTCACCACCGGCCTGCTGGCGCGCTACCTGCTGCGCATCGAGGAGCTGGGCGAGGAGGTGCAGCATCTGCGCGCCGAGCGTCCGGCCTGCACCGTGTACACCGAGGTCTCGTTCACGTCGGTGCAGGTGCGGGGACGCTGAGCGCTTGACTTTCCCACGGAGGCAAGGTGCAGGATGCATCCATGACTGCACGACACGTTCTCCCAGCGCTGGCTGCTGCCCTGATGGCCGCAGCCGGCATCGCGTCGGCCCACGGCGACGACCATGATCGGACCGCGTTCGGCGAGCCGGGCGACCCCGCCCAGGTGTCGAGCACGATCCAGGTCGGCATGAACGACGGCATGCGCTTCCTGCCCGCGACCTTCACCGTGAAGAAGGGGCAGACGGTGCGCTTCGTGGTCCGCAACGACGGCAAGCTTCCGCACGAGATGGTGCTGGGAACCAGGGCGGTCCTGAAGGAGCACGCGGAGATGATGAAGAAGCATCCGGGCATGGACCACGCCGATGCCAGCATGGCCCGCGTGGCGCCCGGCAAGAGCGGTGAAATCGTCTGGCGCTTCACCCAGGCCGGCGAGTTCGAGTTTGCCTGCCTGCAGCCCGGGCACCTGGAAGCCGGCATGGCCGGCAAGGTCGTGGTTCGCTAAAGCTCCTAGCACAAGCGCGTGACAGCGATTCCCACAACGGTCGTGGAGAACGCTGTGGACAAGCGTGTGGAGACCCGCCGCAGGCCGCGCCGGCATTGGGTCTCAACACGCTGCCTGTTTCTTGGGCAGCGCGCCGGAGTTCCGGTAGGCGGTGCAAAAGCGTTGTTATCCGGCTGCGCCGGTCGACTCGCGCTCCACGATGCGGAAGCCCACGTCGATCACCGGCTGCTCGATCGTGCGGCCGGCGCAGCGGTCGAGGATCAGCTTCGCGGCCAGGCGCCCGATCTCCGCGCCGTCGATCTGCACCGTGGTCAGCGTGGGGTGCAGGTGGGCGGCGAAGTCGGCGCCGCCGAAGCCGCAGACCGCCAGGTCCTCGGGCACGCGCAGCCCGCGCGCCGCGGCTTCCACCAGCACGCCGTGCGCGAGGGCGTCTGAACTGCAGTAGATGGCGCGTACCTGCGGGTCCTTCTGCAGCAACTCCGACAGCGCGCGCCGTCCCAGCGCCACGTTGCTCGGCGCCGGCACGGTGACGGTCGGCACGTCGCTGCCGGCGGCGGCGAGAAAGCCGGCGCGGCGCTGCGCGGCGCGATGGTCGTCGCCGGTGGCGATGCCCAGGCGCTTCCACCCCTTGCCGAGGAAGTAGCCCGCGACCGCGCTGCCCACTTTCAGGTGCGAGAAGCCGACCATCATGTCGACGGGGCGCTCGCTCAGGTCCCAGGTCTCCACCACCGGAATGCGCAGGCGCTGCAACTGCTCGCGCGTGCGCGCCGACTGCAGCAGGCCCGTGACGACGATGCCGTCGGGCCGCCGGCCGATGATGGTGTCGACCAGCCGTTCCTCGCGCGCGTGGTCGTAGCCGCTCTGGCCCAGGATCAACTGGTAGCCCTCGGCATCGAGCGCTTCCGTCAGGGCCTGGACCGTCGGCAGGAACTGCGGCACCGAGATGATCGGCACCAGCCCCGCCACCGTCATGCTGCGCCTGGACTTCAGGCCACCGGCGAGGAGGTTGGGGATGTAGCCGGTCTGGCGCACCGCTTCGCGCACGCGCTCGATGGTCGTCTCCGACACCAGGCGCGGATTGCTCAAGGCGCGGGAGGCGGTGATGAGCGACACGCCGGCTTCGCGGGCGACGTCGTGCAGGGTGGCGGCTTTCGCGGCGGCGGCGGAACGGGGCATCGTTGACGGATTGTATTTGACAACGTTATCATGCGACCCGCGACGGGCTTGACGCCCGTTTTCTCGACCATTCACTGATAACGTTGTCATGTCGCTCATCACCCGCCTGCGCCTGTCCTCCACCTACCTGCCGCTCGCGCAGCCGATCAGCGATGCCAAGGTGCTCACCGGCCGCCAGAAGCCGATGACCGAGATCGCGATGCTGTTCGTCGAGGTCGAGACCGATGACGGCCATCAGGGCCTGGGCTTCAGCTATTCCAAGCGCGCCGGCGGTCCCGGCCAGTTCGCGCATGCGCGCGAGATCGCGCCGGCCTTGATCGGCGAGGACGCTAGCGACATCGCGCGCCTGTGGGACAAGCTGTGCTGGGCCGGCGCCTCGGTGGGCCGCAGCGGTCTTTCGACGCAGGCCATCGGCGCCTTCGACGTCGCACTGTGGGACCTGAAGGCCAAGCGCTCCGGCCTCTCGCTGGCCAAGCTGCTGGGCGCTTACCGCGAATCGGTCCGCTGCTACAACACCAGCGGCGGTTTCCTGCACACGCCCATCGACCAGCTGCTGGTCAACGCCGCCGCTTCGCGCGAGCGCGGCATCGGCGGCATCAAGCTGAAGGTGGGGCAGCCGGATGGCACGCTGGACATCCAGCGCGTCGAAGCGGTGCGCAAGCATCTCGGCGACGCGATGCCGCTGATGGTGGACGCCAACCAGCAATGGGACCGGCCGACGGCGCAGCGCATGTGCCGCATCTTCGAGCAGTTCAACCTGGTGTGGATCGAGGAGCCGCTGGACGCCTACGACCACGAAGGCCACGCCGCGCTGGCGCAGGCCTTCGACACGCCCATCGCCACCGGCGAGATGCTGACCAGCGCCGCCGAACACGGCGACCTGATCCGGCACCGCGCCGCCGACTACCTGATGCCCGACGGCCCGCGCGTGGGCGGCATCACGCCCTTCCTGAAGATCGCGGGCCAGGCGGAGCAGGCCGGCCTGCTGCTGGCGCCGCACTTCGCGATGGAGCTGCACATCCACCTGGCCGCGGCCTACCCGCGCGAGCCCTGGGTGGAGCACTTCGAATGGCTCGAGCCGCTGTTCAACGAACGCATCGAGATCAGGGACGGCCGCATGCTGGTGCCCACGCGCCCGGGCCTGGGCGTGAGCCTCAGCGAGCAGGCACGTACGTGGACGCGCGAGCAGGCCGTCGTCGAACAGCGCTGAAGAATTCCAACCACCAAGGAGACAAACGATGAAGAAGTACCTTGCCGCATTCGCGCTGGGCGCCGCCGCGCTCGGCGCGCACGCCCAGGCCTGGCCCACGGGCAAGACGGTGAACCTGATGGTGCCTTTCCCCCCGGGCGGTTCCACCGACATGATCGCGCGCACGCTGTCGACGCGGCTGCCGCAGAAGCTGGGCGGCACCTGGATCGTGCAGAACACCGGCGGCGCGGGCGGCACCATCGGCGCGGCCAGTGCCAAGCGCGCGGCGCCCGATGGCTACAACATCTTCGTGTCCTCGCTGGGCCCCTTCGTGATCGGCCCGCACCTGATGAAGGGCGTGGCCTATGACCCGCTCAAGGACTTCGACTACATCACCGTCGCCGTGCAGGCGCCCAACGTGCTGGCGGTGCCGGCGAACTCGCCCTTCAAGTCGGTCAACGACGTGCTGGCCGACCTGCGCGCGCATCCGGGCAAGCTGACCTTCGCGTCGGCCGGCACCGGCACCAGCGACCACCTGACGGCCGAACTGTTCTGGCAGGAGACCGGGACCAAGGGCACGCACGTGCCGTACAAGGGCGGCGCGCTGGCGATGCAGGACCTGATCGGCGGCCAGGTCGGCGCCACTTTCATGAACATCAACACGGGCCTGCCCAACATCCAGGCCGGCAAGCTGCGCGCGCTGGCGATCACGAGCTCGAAACGCTCGCCGCTGCTGCCCGACGTGCCGACGATGGAGGAACTGGGCTACAAAGGCCTGACCGTCTACTCGTGGCAGGCGGTGGCCGCGCCCAAGGGCCTGCCGGCCGACATCAAGGCCAAGCTGCATGCGGCCATCGTGTCCACGCTGAATGAGCCCGAGGTGAAGAAGCCGCTGCTGGACCTGGGTTTCGAGATCGTCGGCAACACGCCGCAGCAGTTCACCGAGTTCCAGGCCAGCGAGTTCGCGCGCTGGAAGAAGGTGATCGAGACCGGCCACATCACCGCGGAGTGATCCGCGGGCTCAGGCCTGCCGTGCCGGATTCGATTTGATGCGCACCACGGCACGATCGATCAACGCCAGCACGGCCTTCTCCGCGGCCGCGGGATTCCGGCGCTCCAGCGCTTCGAACAGCTGCTGGTGCAGCTTGAGCGCCTGCGCGTCGGGTCCCCACTTGCCGCTCGACGCCTGGAAGCTCGTCTCCCAGACCGCGGACAAGGCAGTCTCCAGCTGCATGATGAAGGAGTTGCCGCACGCGCGCACCACGGCGCCGTGGAAACGCAGGTCGGCGTCGATGTAGACGTTGCGCGTCGTCGCGGCCGACATCGCGGTGAAGGCCTCGCGCACCGCCGCGATGTCCTCGGGCGTCGCGCGCTGCGCCGCGAGCCGCGCCGCCAGCGGTTCGATCGCCTGGCGCAACTCCATCAGGTCCTCGATCAGCCCTTCGCGCGGTGCCGAGCTGTGCCACCCCAGCACCGCGGGATCGAACAGGTTCCACAAGGCGCGGGGCTGCACGCGCGTGCCGGTGCGCGGCCGGATCGACACCAGGCCTTTCGCGGCCAGGCTTTTCATGGCCTCCCGGATGATCAGCCGGCTGGCGCCATAGGTTTCGGCGAGCTGCGGTTCCGTGGGCAACTGCGCGCCTTCGGCGAATTCACCGGACACGATGCTGCTGCCCAGCGCATCGACGATCTGGTTGTGGTAATTCCTCAGGGGCGACAGAGCCATGGCCGTGAGCATAGCCGCAGCCCGGCTCGATTCGTCATTGATCGAATCATATAATGATTGTACGATTGCAGGACCAGTCCAGAACAACGGAGACCTGTCCATGCAGAAACGACTTGCCGGCGCATTGCTCGCCCTGATTTGCGCCCTGGGGCTCGCCCAGGCAGCGGCCGCCGAAGACTTTCCCTCCAAGCCGATCCGGATGATCGTGCCGGTGCCCCCCGGCGGAACCGGCGACCTCGTGTCGCGGCTCATGGCCACCGCGGCTTCGAAGGAGCTGGGCCAGCAGATCGTCGTGGACAACCGGCCCGGTGCGACCGGCAACATCGGCACGGCCATGGCCGTCAAGGCGCCGGCGGACGGCTACACCATCTTCCTGTGCAGCATCGGCAACTGCGCCGTCAACTCCAGCCTGTACACGAACCCCGGCTTCGACCTGTTCAAGGACGTCGGGCCCGTGATCCTGGTGGGTTCGTCCATCAACATCTTCACGGCCGGCAAGGGCACCGGCATCACCAGCGTTTCCGAGTTGCTGGCAAAGGCGAAGGCGGGCCACGTCAGCTTCGGCTCTTCGGGCATTGGCGCCTCCAACCACCTGGGCGGCGAACTGCTGAAGAAGATGACCGGCGTCTCGATGACGCACGTTCCGTACAAGGGCTCGGGCCCTGCGATCACGGACCTGCTGGGCGGCCAGATCGACGTCTTCTTCGACAACGAGCCTTCGATCCTGCCCTTCGTGAAGTCGGGCCGCGTGACGCCGCTGGCCGTCACCGGCAAGCAGCGCTCGGCGAACCTGCCGGACGTGAAGACCATGGAGGAACTGGGCTTCAAGGGCTTCGTCATCGAGCCCTGGTACGCCATCGGCGCGCCCGCGGGCTTGCCGGAGCCGGTGCTCAAGCGCCTGAACGCCGCCTTCAACAAGGCCTTGCAGGACCCGGCCGTGCGCAAGCAGATGCTGGATGCAGGCATCACGCCCGTCGGCGGCGAACCTGCCGTCCTGGCGCGGCACATCAAGTCGGAACACGACAAGTGGGCCGAGCTGATCCGGGCCCAACACATCACCGCGGAGTAAACGCAGCATGCGCATCACGGCCCTTGAAACCATCCGGCTGAAGACCCAGCCCAACCTGCTGTGGGTGCAGGTCGAAAGCGACGAAGGCATCACCGGCCTGGGCGAGACCTTTCGCGGCGCCGAAGCCGTGGAGACCTACATCCACAGCATGGCGGCCCCGCTGCTGGCAGGCCAGAACCCGCTGGACATCGAGCGCCTGCACAAGATCCTGCTGCGCGGCTACCTGGGCTTCAACGGCAGCGGCGTCGAGACGCGCGCGGCGTCGGCCATCGACCTCGCGCTGTGGGACTTGTTCGGCAAGGTCACGAAGCAGCCCGTGTACCAGCTGCTCGGTGGCGCCTGCCACGAGCGCATGCGGGCCTACAACACCTGCGCCGGCTCCGACTACAACAGCAAGAGCATCCAGCGGCGGCTGGTCCAGTCCGGCACGGCGCAGGTGCGTGGGCGCTACGACGACCAGGTCGCCTTCATCGAGCGCCCGGCGGAACTGGCGCAGAGCCTCATCGAGGAAGGCTTCAGCGCGATGAAGATCTGGCCCTTCGACGCCGCCGCCAGCGCCACCGATGGCCAGTACGTCGACGCCAAGGCGATGCGCCAGGGCCTGGAGGTGTTCGAGAAGATCCGCACCGCCGTCGGCGACAAGATCGAGGTGATGTGCGAGTTCCACTCGATGTGGAACGTGACCTCCGCGATCAACATCGCCCGCGAGCTGAAGCAGTACCGGCCCTTCTGGGCCGAGGACCCCGTCAAGATGGACAGCTTTGGCGCGCTTGCGGATTACCGGCGCGCGGCCGGCATCCCGGTGTGCGGCAGCGAGACGCTGGCGGCGCAGGGCGCTTTCCGCGACCACCTGGCCGCGCACGCGCTCGACTACGTAATGCTCGACCTGTCCTGGTGCGGCGGTATCACCGAGGGCCGCAAGATCGCGAGCCTGGCGGATGCCTACCAGAAGCCCATCGCACCGCACGACTGCACGGGCCCGGTTGTCTTGTGGGCTTCGCTGCACCTCGCGCTGGCTTCGCCGAATGCGATCTTCCAGGAGGTCGTGCGCGCCTTCCTCGCCACCTTCTACCGTGACCTGGTCACCGAGCTGCCGGTGCTGGATCACGGCTACCTGCTGCGGCCCACTGCGCCCGGCCTCGGCTGCGAGCTCTCGCCCGCGGTCAAGCGGGATCCCGAGGCGGTGGTGCGCCGGAGCGAGGCGAAGTAGGCGCGTGGGTGGCTGTTGCTCCCTCTCCCCTGGGAGGGCCGCGTCAGCCCAGTGCCGCCGGCAGCGCCACGCCCAGCCGCTCGGCCCAGGGCTTGAGCGCATCCAGGACGCCGGGCGCCAGCGCCACGCCCTCGCGCTCCTGCTGCGTGGCCCGCTTCTGCGCGGCTTCGCCCGGCAGCCGCACGGGCTGGCCGCCGGCGCGCGGCGGGTTGTCGCGGCAGGCCGCGGCGATGTGCTCCATCTGCGAGCGCAGGCCCGGCAGGCCGCCGAAGGCTTCCGGGTCCAGCAGCTGCAGGAAGACCGTGTTGTTGAACTTGAAGCCGGGCTGGTGGCGGCCGCGATCCGTGAGGCCCGCGGTCAGCGCCTCCACCATCAACGCCAGGCCGTAGCCCTTGTGGCCGGCGTCCTCGCCGCCCAGCGGCATCAGCGAGCCACCCGCGCCGATCACCGCCGGGTCGTCGCTGGGCTGGCCCTGCGCGTCCAGCAGCCAGGGCTTGGGCAGCTTGCGGCCCTGCTTCTGCAGGCGTACCACCATGTTGTTGGTGGTGATGGAGGTCGAGATGTCGACCAGGATCGGCAGGCCCTCGGTGGGACAGCCGATGGACATGGGGCTGGGCGAGAACAGGCCCTTGCTGCCGCCGAAGGGCGCGACGGTGCTGCCGCCTGGGGCCGACGAGTGCAGCAGCATCACGAAGCCTTGCGCCGTGGCCCGCTGCAGGTACGCCGACAGGCTGCCGATATGGTGGGCGTTCTTGATCACGACGGTGGCGGTGCCGTGGATGCGGGCGCGCGGGATGGCGGCATCCATGGCGCGCAGCACCAGCCATTGGCCGGGAAGCTGCTTGCCGTCCCAGGTGAGCGTAGCCGGGCGCTCGGCGATGACTTCGGGCTCGCCGGTGGCCGCCATGGTGCCGTTTCCCAGGTGTTCCAGGTAGGGCGGCAACAGGTTCAGGCCGTGCGTGTCGTGGCCCATCAGGTCGGCAGCGAGCAGGATGTCGGCGACATCGGCGGCGCGGTCGGCCGCCAGGCCGCCTTTCTGCAGCAGTTGGGCCGCGAAGGCGCGCAGCGCGGCGGCGCTATGGAGGGTGTTGGTCATTGAAGGATTCTGGGCCGAGTCCCGGCGCGCGCCAAACGCACGGTAAAGTTGACTGACTGCCATGAGCCTCACCAACCTGAACAGCCTGGCCTATGAGGGCATCTGCGAGCTGATCGAGCAGCGCGGCCTGACCACGAACGACCGGCTGCCCAGCGAAGTCGAGATGGTGAAGCTGCTGGGGATCTCGCGGCCCATCCTGCGCCAGGCCCTGGAGCGCCTGAAGTCGGAAGGACGCCTGTACGCTGTGCGCGGCTCGGGCAACTACGTCGGCAGCAAGCTCGGCGTCTCGCCGCTCAGCTTCGGGCCCTTCGGCGAGCTCGACGACCTGAAGCGCTTCATGGAATTCCGCCTGATCCTCGAAGGGGAAGCGGCCGCACTGGCCGCCGTGTCCGCCAATGCCGAGGCCGTGGAGCTGGTGACGAAGCGCCGGCTGCAACTCGACGCCCGCCTGGCCTTGCAGGAGCACGCCCTCGAGGAGGACATCGCCTTCCACATGGCGGTGGCGGCGGCCTCGGGCAACCGCTATTTCGAGCTGGCCACGGCGGCCTGCATGGAGCAGATCCGCGTCTCGATCCAGATGACGAAGGACATCCTCCAGCGCGCGCCGGCGGTGCGCGCCAACTACGTCAGTGAGGAGCACCGGCTGATCGACGAGGCGATCCGTTCGGGCGATCCGGCGGCCGCGCGCAATGCGATGATCAAGCATCTGCGCCGCGGCCTGGTCCGCTTGTTCGGCGGTTAGTCGAATCCCGCCAGGATCGCGCCGCGTACTTCGGCGGCCAGGCTGTTGCGGCCTCCGCGCCGCCAGGCCAGGTGCAGTTCCGCATGCAGTTCCGCGCCATCGGCCAGCGCACGGAACGACACGCCCTCGAAGCGCAGCCGCATCGAAGACTGCGGCACCAATGCGAGCCCCAGGCCGGAGTCCACCAGCGAAAGGATGGTATGGGTGTGGCTGAGGGACTGCACCACCTCCGGCGCGATGCCCTCGGCGCGCAGGCGGCCCGCCACCAGCTCGTAGAGATAGCGCGATTCGGCAGGGCTGAATTCGATGAAGGCCTGGCCTGCCAGCGCGGACAGCGCCACCGGCCCTTCGCCGGCCAGCGCATGGCCGGCCGGAATCGCCAGCACCATGGGTTCGCGCAGCAGCACCGCGGATTCGACGTAGCTGCGCGGCGTGAAAGGCCGCACCACCGCCAGGTCGATGCGGTCCGCGCCCAGCGCTTCGAGCTGGTCGTCGGTCTGCATCTCGCGCAGGGCCAGGTACACCTCCGGCAGCGTGCCGCTGACGGCGGCCAGCAGCCGCGGCAGCAGCGCGAAGCCGGCCGGCGGCACGAAGCCCAGGGTGACGCTGCCGGCGTCGGCCCGCATGGCGCGCCGCGCCGCCAGGGTGGCGGCCTGGGCCCGGCGCAGGATGTCCTCGGCCTCGCGCAGGAAGGTGGCGCCCGCCAGGGTCAGCCGCACACTGCCGCCCGAGCGCTCCAGCAGCTGCACGCCCAGCTCGTGCTCCAGCAGCTGGATCTGCCGGGTCAGCGGCGGCTGGGTCATGTGCAGCAGGGCGGCGGCCCGGCCGAAATGCAGTTCGGTGGCGACGGCCACGAAGCAGCGGAGTTGGGAGAGCTGGAACACGATCCAGATCTTGTATCACGGCATTGCCTCATTGGATTGGACGCCGGCGCTCCGCCTGCCTAGAGTCGGCGGCTATTTCGTCAGGAGACATCGCGTGAGTTCTTTCCAAGGTCCGGCGCTGCGCAAGGCGCTCGATGGCATTTCGGGCATCCTCGTCACCCCCTTCGACGCCGCCGACCAGCTGGCGCCCGGGCCGCTGCAGCCCGTGGTCGACCGCGCCGTAGACGCCGGCGTGCACGTGCTGGTGGCCAACGGCAACACCAGCGAGTTCTACGGCCTGGAGGCCGCGGAAGCCGAGCGCATGGTCCATGTGGCGGCCGAATGCGTCCGCGGCCGCGTGCCCCTGCTGGGCGGCGTGGGCCGCAGCGTGCACGAGGCGCGCGCGCTGGCCCAGGCCTCGGCCCGCGCCGGCGCCGACGCGCTGATGGTGCACCAGCCGCCGGATCCCTTCGTCGCGCCGCGCGGCGTGGTCGACTACGTGAAGCGCATCGCCGAAGCCGGCGACGGCCTGCCGCTGGTGCTGTACCTGCGCAACGACAACATCGGCCTGAAGACCATCGAGGCGCTGTGCCGGCTGCCCCAGGTGATGGGCGTGAAGTGGGCCTCGCCGACGCCGATGGTGCTGGCCGAGGCGATCCGCCGCACCGCCGACCTGGGCCTGGCCTGGGTGGGCGGGCTGGCCGAAGTCTGGGCGCCGCCGCTGTATGCGGTGGGCGCGCGCGGCTTCACCTCGGGCCTGATCAACGTGCTGCCGCAACGCTCGGTGGCCATCTACAACGCGCTGGAGGCGGCCGACTACCCGCTGGCCATGCGCCTGATCGCCGAGATGCTGCCCTTCGAGGACCTGCGCGCGCAGGAGAACAACGGCACCAACGTCACGGTCGTGAAGTCCGTGCTGCGGCTCATGGGCAACGACTGCGGCGCCACCCGGCCGCCGTCTGCGTGGCCGCTGTCGGACGCCGCACAAGCCGACCTGCAGAAGCTGCTGGGCGGCTGGAAACTGCTTGCCTGAAGACGCTCCCTAGCACACGCGCGCCGGACCGATTCTCACAGCCAACGTGGAGAACGCTGTGGACAAGCGTGTGAAGTATTCGCGCAAGCCGCGCCGGCATTGGCTTTCCACGGACTGCCTGTTCCTTGGGCAGCGGCTTGCGGGCGGCTGACGGGCGCGCCCGGCGCCGCTCAGCGGCGCGCTGCGGCCTCCGGCGTAAGCGCGGACAACTCCAGCCCCCGCACCAGGGCCACGAGCACATCCAGCCGGGGGCAGGGCGTGCCCGTGGCGCGGGCGAAGGCCTGCACCTGGCCGAGGATGGCTTCGACTTCCATGGTCCGGCCGCCCAGCACATCCTGCAGCATGGAGGGCCGGATCTCGGCGGCCTGGCTGCCGTCCGTGGCCGCGCCGAGGCGGGGCGCGGCCTTGGCGATCTCCACCTGGTCTGACAGGTCCGTTCCGTCCGCGGCTGCAATGGCGGCCACTTCCTCGACGATGCCGGCGCACAGGGCTTCCAGCTCCGGGACGCGCGCGAGTCCGCTCACCGGCAGGCGGGTCAGGGCACACAGCGAATTCAAGGGCACGTTGCGCAGCAGCTTGGTCCACGCGCTCTTGCGGATGTCGGCCACCGCTTCGGCCTGCAGCTGCGCGGCATTCAACAGCGCGATGACCGCGGCCAGGCGCGCGCTCCGCGTGCCATCGGGTTCGCCCAGCAGCCAGCGGTTGTTGGCCACGTGCCGGATCACCCCGGGCCGCACCACCTCATTGGCGGAGTAGATGACGCATCCCAGCGCGCGCTGGGGACCGACGTGGGTCCACAGGGCGGCCAGCGGGTCCAGCAGGGGCAGGGGCGTGCCGGGAGCCTCGGCGCCGCGGTAAGTCCACCACCAGGGGATGCCGTTGTTGACGAACACGGTCACGCCCGTTGGAGCCAGCAGGCCCGCGATGTCGCGCGCGGCCGCCGGCTGCGACTGGGCCTTCATGGACACGAACACCACGTCCTGCGCGGGCAGGTCCTGCGGCCGGTCGGTGGTAGCGTGCGGCCGCACGGTGAATTGCTCATCGCGCGACAGCAGCGTGAGGCCGTCAGCCCCGATCGCGCGCAGCTGCTCGCCGCGTGCGACCACGGACACCTCGTGCCGTCCCGCCTGGAGCAGCCGGGCCGCGAGGTGGCCGCCGACCGCGCCGGCTCCGAAGACGCAGACCCGCATGGCCGTCAATCGTCGAAGGCGGTGTCGCTCTCGACCAGGCCGAGCTTCGCGTATGCAGCGGCCGCGCCGCTCAGGTCCCAGAGCACGCCGCCCTCCTGCATCGCCGCCGCGATCTCGTCTTCGCGGCGCATCTTGGCCTTCGCCGCGTTCACCACCGCTTCGGCGTTGCGGCGCGCCACCACGACGACGCCGTCGCCGTCGGCCACCACCAGGTCGCCCGGGTTCACGAGCACGTCGCCGCAGGTGACAGGCAGGTTCACGGCGCCGCCCTTGCCCTTCTCGGCATGGATGGGCCAGACCTTGGTGGCCCACACCGGGAAGCCGAGGCCGGCGACGACATCGATGTCGCGCACGCTGCCTTGCACGACGACGCCGGCCAGGCCCTTCTGCACGGCATAGCGCGTGGCCACGTCGCCCCATTGCGCCGCGGAAGTTTCGCTCTGGCAGACGACGACCAGCACGTCGCCGGGCTGGGCGAGGCGCAGGGCCCGGTGCATCATCAGGTTGTCCCCGGGCTGGCACAGCGCGGTGACGGCGGGACCGGCGATCTTGCCCGGCGTGACGCGGCGCATGCGCGGCGACATCAGTCCCGGGAAGCCCAGGGACGCGGTGCTCTCGTGCAGGTCGGCGACGGTGACGTCGCGGGCTTGCGAGCAGAGTTCGGCGGCAACGCGGTTGACGCGCAGGTAGACGTTGGGAGTGTTCATGGCGGGTCGGGCGGCTGGGTCAATCAAGCTTGGCGCCGGAGGCCTTGACGACCTTGGCCCATTTCACGACGTCGGCTTCCAGGATCTTCTGGAATGCCTGCGGCGACGTGACCATCGCCTCCGCGCCCTGGTCGCGGAAGAAGGCCTGGGATTCGGGCGCGTGCAGGATCTGCGCGACGTCGGCGTTGACCTTGTCGACGATCGCCTTGGGCATCCCCGCCGGCGCCAGGATGCCCCACCACGGGCTCACGTCGAACTGGGGATAGCCGGATTCGGCGATGGTCGGCACGTCCGGCAGGCTGGCATTGCGTTTGACGCTGGACACCGCGATGGGCCGCAGCTTGCCACCCTTGATGAGGGGCAGGGCCGATGGCACGGCGGCGAACGCGTTGTCGACGACGCCGGTGCTCACGTCCATCAGCGCGGCCGAGATGGCCTTGTAGGGCACGTGGACCATCTTGATGCCGGCTTCGACGTTCAGCGATTCCGACAGCAGCTGGTTGATGGACCCGTTGCCGGAAGTCGAATAGGTGACCTTGCCGGGGTTCGCCTTCGCGCGCTCCACCAGGTCGCGGAAGCTCTGGATGGGCGACTGCGCCGCGACGACGAGGAAGAAGGGCGTGGTGGCGACCGTCGCGACCGTGGAGAAGTCCTTGACGGAGTCGAAGGGCAACTTCGCGTACAGGCTCTGGTTCACCGCCTGCGAGCCCGCGTAGGTGAACAGCATGGTGTAGCCGTCCGCCGGAGCCTTGGCGACGACGGCCGTGCCGATCACGCCCGCGGCGCCGGCCTTGTTTTCCACCACCACGGCCTGGCCCCATTTCTGGCCCAGCTTCTGCGCGATGTAGCGGGCGAAGACGTCCGTCGCGCCGCCGGGCGCCTGCGGTACGACCAGCGTCACGGGCTTGGTGGGGTAAGCCTGCGCCGCTGCAGTGCCGGCGGCCAGCGCCAGCGCGGCACCCATGACGAATGCACGAAGCTTCATTTCCTGTCTCCTCTCAGCCGATGTATGCGGCTGGAAGTTTAGGAAGGCCGCGCGCCCCGATTGCTGGAAAAAATTGAGGAATGCCTCAAGGAACGCGGACAGTGCGCGCGGCGCGCAGGCTGGCGCCGATGCGCGAAGCCAGCGCCAGGGCCGTCGGGGACAGCTGCGTCCCGCGCAAGGTGATGATGCCGACCTTGCGCACGATGGGCGGGTCTTCCAGCGGCATGACGCGCAGCCTGGACTCCAGCTCCGCGGGAATCGCTATCCGCGGCAGCAGCGCGATGCCCAGCCCCGCGGCTGCGAACGCGGCGACGGTCTGCGGCTGCTGCACTTCGTACTTGAGGAACAGCGAGGTGCCGCTGGCGCGCACCGCGTCGTCGATGGTCCGCCGCAAGGCGGCCGCGCCCGCCGGCTGGAACATGATCATCGGCTCGCCGGCCAGGTCGCCGATCGACACGCGCCGCTGCCGGGCCAGCTTGTGCGAAGGCGGCAGCAGCGCGCAGACTTCGTCGTCGAGGAGCGGCTCGAAGGCGAAGTCGCCCATGCCGTCGATGGCGGTGCCCAGCCCGAAATCGACCTCCCTGCGGCCCACGCTCTCGAATAGTTCGGACTGGACCAGTTCGCGCACCTTCACGGTCACGTCGGGATGGCTGCGGGCGAAATCCAGCAGGATCGCAGGCAGGCGCGTGGCGGAGATCGCGGGCGAGGAAGCGAACGCGACGACGCCCCGCCGCTCCTGGATGGACTCACGCAGCTGGTCCAGGCCCTGCGCCAGCGTGGCCACCGCTTCGCGTGCCTTGGCCAGCAGCTGCCGGCCTTCCGCCGTGAGTTCCACGCTCCGGGTCGTGCGGTGGAACAGCGGCACGCCCAGCTGGTCTTCCAGCTGCTTCACCTGCGTGCTCACGGCCGAAGGCGTCCGGTTGGATTCCTCCGCGGCTTTCCGGAAGCTGCCGTGGTCGGCAACCAGCAGGAAGGCCTGGAGCAGCTTGAAATTGACGTTCATCCGGTACGCGTGGCTGAGTGCCCTGCATCATAGGAAATCCAGGGTCCGGCAGCGGCTGTCGGCTCGCGTCGAAGTTTTTCCGGTTCCCCGCAAGCGCGACGGCTTCCGGTTCAGCGGGGCCGAATCTACAATGCTTCCGCCATGACTCCGATGGTACGGCGGCTCATCACGTGGCTGATGCTCTTCGCGACGGCATTGTCCAGCGCGGTGCCGTCCTTCGCCAGCCGGGTGTCTCCCGCGGACCTCGCCGCCCTCGGGATCTGCTCCCAAGCGGTGCAGGAAGCCCGGTTCGGGACTCCCGGGAGCCAGCCGCAGGACGAATCCGGGCCGCTCGGGAGTGATCTCCATCACTGCCCCCTGTGCGCGCCCGCCGCGCATGCGGCGCTGGCACCTGCACTGTTCCGCGCATCGATTCCTGCTGCAGACTTACCCTTCTTCGCGCTCCCCCGCCTCGACAGTCCCGAGCAGCCCGGATACGCGGGCTCGATCTGGCTCTCGCGAGGCCCCCCAAGGCAAGCGTAAGCGCTTCACGCGCCGTCTCGGTGGCGCCGGCGGATTCCGGCGTCTTTCCTTGTCGTCAGTGCTCCTCCCAACCCGAGTCGAGCCAACCATGCTTGCCATCCATGAAGAAGCCATCCAGCCTCGCTGCAGCCGGTCGCATGGCCGTGCTCGCCACTCCCGCACTATCCATCTTGGCCGCGCTGGCGCTGCTTCCGGCGGCCGCACAAGCGCATGGCTTTGTCGGCCAGCGGTTCTTTCCCGCCACGCTGGCCACCGACGATCCCTTCGTCGCCGATGAACTGTCGTTCCCGACGCTCACGTCCACGAGCAGCAACGCCGATGGCGAGACGCCGGCGACGCGCCAGACCGCCCTCTCGATGGCCTTCGCCCGCCGGATCACGCCCGATTTCGGGCTGGAATTCGGAGCGAACCACCTTCGCATCGCGCCCGACGGCCAACCGGCCGCGCGGGGCTGGGACAACGTGTCCATCGGCGCCAAGTACCAGCTCTCTACGAACGAGGCCCACGAATCCATCCTGTCGATCGGTGCCGACTGGGACGTCGGCGGCACCGGCAGCAGTGCGGTCGGGGCCGAGCGATTCAGCACGGTGACGCCGACCCTGTATTTCGGCAAGGGCTTCGGGGACCTGTCCGCGCCGGCGCTGCGGCCGCTGGCGGTGACCGGAACCGTCGGCGTCGCGATCCCGACGCGCGCCAGCACCACGACCACGAGTGTCGATCCGGACACCGGCTCGTCGACGACCGACGTGGAGCACCACCCGCACGTGCTGAACGTGGGCCTGGCGCTGCAATACAGCCTGCCCTACCTGCAGTCCCAGGTGAAGGACATCGGGCTGGCTGCCCCCTTCGATCGAATGATCCCCATCGTGGAGTTCACCATGGCCAAGCCGCTGGATCGCGTGGACGATCGCCGATCCACCGGGACGATCAACCCGGGTGTCCTGTGGGCGGGGCAGAAGATCCAGCTGGGCCTGGAGGCCGTGATCCCGATGAACAGCCGCAGTGGCCACGGCGTCGGGTTCATGGCGCAGTTGCATTTCTTCCTGGACGACCTGTTCCCCGGAACCTTCGGTCATCCGTTGTTGGGGGGAACGAGATGAACTTCGCGCGATTCTTGGTCGCAAGCTGCCTGGCAGTGGCTGCCCTCAATGCCCATGCGCACGCGTTCCTGGAGCGCGCCGAGCCGCGCGTCGGCTCGCAGCTGCAAGCCGCGCCGGTGGAGGTGAAGCTGTGGTTCAGCGAACCGCTCGAGGCCGCATTCAGCAGCGTGACGGTGACGGATGCGAATGGCCGGCGGGTGGATCGCGCTGACGCACACCTCGACCCCTCCGGCAAAACGCTGTTGCGCGTTTCATTGCAGCCAATCGGGCCGGGAGCCTACACGGTGCATTGGCGCGCCGTCTCGGTCGACACGCACGTCAGTCGAGGCGACTTTGTTTTCCGGGTCGGCGATTAGGCGGCCAGTGAGCGCTTCGTGGAATTGATGCCGGTCGTCCGCGCGCTGCACCTCGCGGCCATCGCGCTGCTGGCCGGCAGCTTTGCGTTTCCCGCCTTCGTGCTGCCGCCCTCCGCGGCTGGCGACCCGGAGCGCTCGTTCCTGCGTGGCTGGCTGGCAAGTCTTCGCCTCTGGAGCACGGTTGTGGCCGTGGCGACCTGGCTTGCCTGGATTGTGGCGGTGGCCGCCGGCATGAGCGGGCTGCCACTCGGCGAGGCCTGGCGGCCGTCCGTGGTCGGCACCGTGATGGTGGAGACCCGCTTTGGCCATGTCTGGCTGATCCGCTGCGCGCTGCTGGTGCTGCTGGTCTCGTACCTGGCGTGGCGGCAGCGCCGCCGCCGCGATCGGCTGGCTGGCGCCGACGCAGTAGGCGCGGCGCTCGCCAGCGGCGTTCTCGTTTCGCAGGTGTGGGCCGGCCACGCGACGGCCGCTCCGCCCTGGCATGTCGTGGCCGATGCCGTCCATCTCGTGGCCGCCGCACTCTGGGTCGGCAGCCTGCTCCCGCTGCTCATGGTCCTGGCGCGCGCCCGCGCGGGCGCTCCTGCGTGGATGGCGCTCGCCGATTCCGCGACCCGCGCGTTTTCGGCCCTGGGTGTGCTCGCCGTGGCCGCGCTGGCCCTCACCGGCTTCATCAATGGCCAGATGATGGTCGGCAGCGCGAGCGCTCTCGTGGGCAGCAGCTACGGCCGCCTGGTCATCGCAAAGATCGTGCTGTTCCTGGGCATGGTCACCCTCGCAGCCATGAACAGGTGGTGGTTGGCACCGCGCATGGCTCCTGGCCACCCGCAGGCAAGGTCGGCGGCCCGCTTGCTCTGGCGCAATGTGGCCGTGGAGATCGCGCTCGGCGCTTGCATCCTTGCAGCGGTCGGTTTTCTCGGAGGCAGCGAACCGCCGGCGCACGAGCCTGGGTTCGCAGTCGGAGGCCAAAACAAAAGCCCCGCCGGGGAGGCGGGGCCAAGTCATTGATGCGTCTGGTGCCGGAGAGAGGAATCGAACCCCCGACCTTCTCATTACGAATGAGCTGCTCTACCGACTGAGCTACTCCGGCGAAGTCTTCGATTATAGCGCATCGCGCTGGCAGCCCGGCCGGACGCGGCGATGCGGGACAATTCCCGGCCCCATGTCCCAGCCATCCCGACCGACTGCCAATTACCTGAGCGCCGCCGAGGCCACGCGCCTGCTGGGGGTCAAGCTGCAGACCTTGTATGCGTACGTGAGCCGCGGCCTGATCCGCAGCACGAACCGGGTCGGGCGCAAGGAGCGGCTGTACCTGCGCGAGGACGTCGAGCGGGTGCATGCGCGCGCGCAGGCCCGCGCCGGGCATGGCGCGGTGGCGGCCGACGCCATGAACCATGGCCAGCCCATCATCCCGACGGCGATCACCGAGATCACGCCCGAGGGGCCGCGCTACCGCGGCCGCCTGGCGACGGAGCTGGCCAGCGAGGGCGCCTCCTTCGAGGCCGTCGCCCAATTGCTGTGGTCCGGCGCATGGCAGCCCGAAGCTCCCGCGTGGCAGGTCCAGCCGGCCGCCGGCGAATTCGTGGCGCTCGTCGACGGCTTCGGCGCCATGGCGCAGCGCAATCCGGTGCTGGAAGTGTTCGCCGTCGCCGTGCTGCACCTGGGGCTGCAGCGCCGCGCGGAGGCCGCCGGCCTGCCGCTGGAAACGCGGATCTTCGAGGAGGCGCGGCAGATCATCGGGCACCTGGTGGGCTGCTGCGGCCTGGCCTCGGCCGCGCAGCGCTTCGTGCCGCCGCGAGGCGGCGATCGCATCGCCGCGGGCGTGCTGCGCGCGCTGGGCGGCGCGGCCACGGACACGAACGTTGCCACGGTGTCGGCCCTGCTCGCCTTGCTGGCGGACCACGAACTGGCGCCGGGAACCCTGTCGGTGCGGGTGGCGGCCTCCGGCGGGGCCACGCTGCATGGTTGCATCGCGGCGGCGCTCTGCGCCAGCGCCGGCCTGGTGGTGGCCCACCGCTTCGACGAGATCTACGACTTCCTCGAACGGGGCGGCGAGCGCGCGGGCTGGGTGCGCGAGGCGGTGCAGCGGCACGCGCAGGGCACGCCGATGCCGGGCTTCGGCCATCCGCTGTACCCGCAGGGCGACCCGCGCGGCACGATGCTGCTCGCCTTCATCCGTGAACAGCGGCCGGACCCTGGGCTGCTCGCCGTGTGCGATTTCATCGAGGAGGTGGAGCAGGTCACGGGGCAGCGCGTGCGCCACGAGCTGCCGATGGTGGCGCTCACGCGCGCCATGGGGCTGCCGCGGCCGGCCGCCAGCGCCATCTTCCTGGTGAGCCGCACCGCCGGCTGGGTGGCGCACATCCAGGAGCAGCGCGCCAGCGGGCAGCTGTTGCGGCCGCGCGCGCGCTACACGCCGGCGGGTGACGCCGCGGCGGGTGCATTCAACAATCAATCTTGACCCGGCCGCGCCCCGGGCCTTAAGGTCCGGGCCGTGAGCAAACTGAACCTTTCCATCGCCATGGGCGACTACGACCGCACGCGCGCCCTGTTCGACGGCGACGTGCAGATCGACGGCGTAGCCCCCGTGTTCAGCCTGCTGGAGCCGGAGGAGATCTTCTTCCGCGCCTTCCGCGGCCAGGAGTTCGACGTCAGCGAACTGTCGCTCTCCAGCTACACGCTGAAGGTGTCGCAGGGCGACTGCCCTTACGTCGGCGTGCCCGTGTTCATGTCGCGCGCCTTCCGCCACACCGCCATCTACGTGCGCAGCGACCGCGTGGCGACGCCGGCGGACCTGCGCGGCAAGCGCGTGGGCCTGCCCGAATACCAGCTGACCGCCAACGTCTGGGCCCGCGCGCTGCTGAAGCAGGACTTCGGCATCGAGCCGCGGGACGTCACCTGGGTGCGCGGCGGCATCGAGCATCCGGGCCGGCTGGAGAAGCTGAAGGTGCAGCTGGACGCCGACGTCCGCATCGCCGACGCGCCCGAGACCGACACCCTGTCGGCGATGCTCGATCGCGGCGACATCGACGCCTTCATCGGCCCGCGCGCGCCTTCCTGCTTCGGCCGCAATCCGCAGGTGCGCTGGCTCTACGCGGACCCGACCGCGGCGTCGCGCGACTACTACCGGCGCACGCGCATCTTTCCCATCATGCACGTGCTCGGCGTGCGCAAGACGCTGGCGGCGCAGCATCCCTGGCTGCCGGTGGCGCTGCTCAAGGCCTTCGATCGCGCCAAGGACATCGGCCTGCAGAAGCTGGCCGACCCCTCCGCGCCCAAGGCCTCGCTGCCCTGGCTGGAGGAGCAGCTGGCCGCCACCCAGCAGCTGATGGGCCATGATTACTGGCCCAACGGCGTGGCCGCCAACCTGGCGACCCTGGAAGCCTTCCTGGCCCACCACCACGAGCAGGGGCTGTCCCGGCGCCGCGTGCAGGTGGATGAACTGTTCGCGCCATCCACCTACGAGATGGCGAAGATCTGAGAAAGAGACGACCCAGCATGACTTCCGGACTCCAGCGTCCCTCGCAGCAACTCGTCGACGACCTCGTCGTCGCCAACCACATCCTGTTCCACCAGGGCGTCGTCGACGCCTTCGGCCACGTGAGCGTGCGCCACGACAAGAACCCCGAGCACTTCCTGCTGGCGCGCAACATGGCGCCCGGCACGGTGGGCGCCGAAGACATCGTGACGTACACGCACGACGGCACGCCGCTGGACGCCGACGGCCGCCGCGTGTACCTGGAGCGCTTCATCCATGGCTCCATCTACCGTGCGCGGCCCGACGTGATGGCGGTGGTGCACAGCCACTCGCCTTCGGTCGTGCCCTTCACCGTGTCGCGCCAGGCGCGCCTGCGCCCGGTCTGCCACATGAGCGGCTTCCTCGGCGCCGGCGCACCGCTGTTCGAGATCCGCGAGGCCGCGGGCGACGCCAGCGACCTGCTGATCACCAGCGACGGCCTGGGCCGCGCGCTCGCGGATTCGCTGGCCTCGGCCAACTGCGTGCTGATGCGCGGCCACGGTTCCACCGTCGTCGCGCCGACGCTGAAGCTGGCCGTCTACCGCGCCGTGTATGCCGAGGTCAACGCGCGGCTGCAGGCGCAGGCGCTGCAGCTCGGCGACCCCGAGTACCTCACCGAGGGCGAGGCGCGCGCCGCCATGGCCAGCACCGAAGGCCAGGTGGAGCGCCCGTGGGCGTTGTGGAAGGCCGACGCGGAGCGCGCGCTCGCGGACCGCGCCTAGTTCGAAGAAGAGAGGAGACACCATGAAGCAAGCCCGTCTTTCCCGCCGCGTGTTCACGCAGGCCGCCCTGGGCAGCCTGGCGCTGCCCGGCCTGGCGCTGGCGCAGGCCGACTGGCCCGCGCGTCCCGTGCGCGTGATCGTGCCTTCGTCGCCGGGCGGCGGCACCGACGCCTTCGGCCGCATCCTGGCGCAGGCGCTGACCGAGCAGACGAAGCAGAGCTTCGTCGTCGACAACAAGCCGGGCGCCAGCGGCAACATCGGCGCGGACATCGTGGCGAAGTCCGCGCCCGACGGCTACACGATCCTGGTGGCGTCGAACTCCTCGCTGGGCATCAACCCGTCGCTGCTGAAGACCATGCCCTTCGACATCGAGCGCGACCTGGCGCCGGTCTCGCGCGGCGTGATGGCGCCGATGGTGGTGGTGGCCTCGCCGGCCACCGGCTGGAAGTCGCTGAAGGACATGCTGGAGGCCGGGAAGCAGCAGCCCGAAAAGTTCTTCTACGGCTCGGCCGGCACCGGCAGCCCGGTGTACATCGGCGTGCGCATGATCGAGGACGCGACCGGCGCGAAGTTCACGCACGTTCCGTACAAGGGCGTGGCGCCGGCCTACCAGGACCTGCTGTCGGGGCGGCTGCAGTTCATGTTCACCGACCTCGCGTCGATCGAGCAGCACATCAAGGCCGGCAAGGTGGTGGCGCTGGCCGTGAACCAGAAGACCCCGTTGCTGCCCAACGTGCCGACGCTGGCGGAAGAGGGCTACCCGCAGATCCGCGCCTGGACTTCGTTCAGCGTGATGGCGCCGGCGAAGGTGCCGCCGGCCATCGTGAAGAAGCTGGCGGCGGAAGTGGGCAAGGCGCTGCGCAACCCCGCGGTGGTGCAGCGTCTCGAACAGCAGGCGCTGATCCCGGTGCTGGATACGCCGGAGGAGTTCGCGGTGGACATCCGCAAGGAGCGCGAGCACTGGGGGGCGTTCATCAAGAAGAACAACATCACGCCGGACTGAAGGCGAGGGCGGGCGCGGGCGGGCGCCGGGCAACGGACACTTTCGTTTGCCTGGCCCTGATCTTGCAACAGAGTGTGCGTCGTTGGCAGCACGCACACCTACAACATGCCCGAGGCGCAAGGCCTGATCGATGTTCCCGCCGTTCCTTCCCCTGGCGATCCGCCCGCAGCCTGGCGCGCGTCCACGCCCCTGCTGGACCTGGAGGACCCGCGGCTGCGCCTGAGGGTGCAGTCGCTCACGCAGCTGTGCATCGGCGAGCGCGAGAAGGCGCTCGCGGTCTACCGCTTCGTCAAGCGCATCCCCTTCGCCAAGCCGTTCAAGATGCGGCTGCACACGGCGCGGGAGGTGCTGGGCCAGGCCTGCGGCGACGCGGCCGACAAGGCCACGCTGCTGGTCGCCATGCTGCGCATCGCCGGCCTGCCGGCGCGCATGCGCTTCGTCACCCTGCATGGCGACATCCTGCGGGGCCTGGTGCCGCGGGCGATGGTGCCCACGCGGCCCATCGTCGAAGTCTGGTGCGCGGGCCGCTGGCTGGCCACCGACAGCTATCTTTATGACGCCGCCTACGGCGCCGCCGCCCGCCAGCGCCTGCGCGCGCTGGGCTGGCAGGTGGGCTACGGCATGCACGTCGACGGGCAACTGCTGTGGGACGGCGCCCGCGATGCCTGGGTCAACGCATGTCCGCCCGGCGACGACCCGCTGCTGCTGGAGGACCACGGCTGCTTCTGCGACCCGCTGGAGTTCACGTCTTCCGAGGCCTATCGCGCGCGGCATCGCCGGCTGCCGCGCGCCCTGCAATGGAACCTGGTCGCGCACCGCATGGATCGCGCCATCCACAACCTGCGCCGCGGCGGTGCACGCAGCTGAATGGCCACCATGCTCGCCCAGCGCTCGATCCCGCCCGCCGCCTTGCTGCGCAGCGCGGACGTGAGCCTGCGCGACCTGGCCCGCGGCAAGCTGCCGCGCCTGCATGCGCTCAGCGGCGAGCTGCGGCGCGAAGCGGCCCAGGCCGAAGCCGCGCCGTTGCTGGCGGCCTTCGCCGAACACCTGGCGGCCAGCCGCGCGCTGCGCTTCGAGCTGCTGATCCCCCCGGGCCTGCGCGCCGCGGCCTCGCGCGCGGACGAAGCCGCCTTCCGCGTCCAGGTACAGCGGGTGGTGGATGCGACCGCCGGGACCTGGACGGCGCTGCGCTTCTACATGGGCGCGAGCGCAGGCGCTGCCGCGCGCTGCGACGTGCTGCTGTCGGAGTTCGTGATGCAGGCGCGCGGGCTCGAACGCGGCTCGGCGCAGTGGGGCCGGCCCCTGGAAGCGCTGCGGCATGCGACCGCAGGCGAGGGCGAGGCCGGTGACCTGCTGCGCAGCCTGCTGCACCACTGCGATGCCTTTGCCGAGGCCTGCGAGGGCGCGCGGCGGGTGCGGCGCCTCGCGCACGAATTCGAACAGCAGCGCGCCGGCGTGCAGGCCGTGCTGCACAAGCTGGCACATCGCCTGGGCGGCGGCCTGCTGGAGCGGCTGCGACCGATGATCGCCGGCATGCCGGCCGCGAGCCGCGACGAGATCGGCGCCGCGCAGGCCGCGCGGCAGGTGCTGGAGCCGCTGCTCGCGGCCGCGGCGGTGCGGCTGCAGCAGCTGGAAGAAGCGCGCTCGCAGCTGGCCGCCGCGCTGGAGGCGGTGGAGCGGCAGCTGCAGCCCGCTGCCTGGAGCGAAACCGCCGGCGCGCCGCTGGCCGCCGAAGCCTGATCCCCCCGTCGAAAGGAAGAACCGCCCATGCGCAAGCTCCCGCTCCTTCTCGTTCCCTGCGCGCTCGGCGCCGGCCTGCCGGCCTGGGCGCAGTCGCCACCCTTGACGCATCCCGGGCTGGTGCCAGTGGACCGCATCAGCGGCGCAGACACCGCGTGGATGATCGCCGCCACTGCGCTGGTGCTGCTGATGACGCTGCCGGGCATCGCGCTGTTCTACGGCGGCATGGTCCGCCGCAAGAGCGTGATCAACACCATGGCCTCGGTTATGGGCATCACCGCGCTGGTGAGCGTGCTGTGGTTCGCCATCTCCTATTCCTTCGCCTTCACGCCCGGCAACGGCTTCCTCGGTGGCGTCGAGCGCGCCGGCTTCGCGGGCATGGAGTACCTGAAGGACGCGGGCCAGGTGGCCGTCAGCCACGCCGCGCCCAACGTGCCGGAGTCCGTCTACGCGATGTTCCAGCTGACCTTCGCCATCATCACGGCGGCGCTGGTGATGGGCTCGGTGGTGGAGCGCATGAAGTTCTCCGCGCTGATGATCTTCATCGCGCTGTGGTCCGTGTGCGTCTACGCGCCCATCGCGCACTGGGTGTGGGAACCGGGCGGCTGGCTGGCGTCGCTGGGCGTGCTCGATTTCGCCGGCGGCTCGGTGGTGCACATCAACGCCGGCGTCACCGGCCTCGTCTGCGCCTATGCGCTCGGGCCGCGGCGCGGCTACGGCCGCGAGGCCTTCGAGCCTTACAGCCTGGCGCTCACCATGTGCGGCTCGGGCCTGCTGTGGGTGGGCTGGTTCGGCTTCAACGCGGGCTCCGCCGTCGCTGCGGACGGCCGCGCCGGCCTCGCGATGCTGGTGACGCACGTGGCCGCGGCGGCCGGCAGCCTCGGATGGATGGCGGGCGAACTGGTGCTGCGCCGCCGCGCCTCGCTGCTGGGGCTGTGTTCGGGCGTGGTCGCGGGGCTGGTCGCCATCACGCCGGCCTCGGGCTACGTCACGCCGCCGGCGGCGCTGCTGATCGGCCTGGTCGCCGGCCTGGTGTGCTACTGGGGCGCGACCGGCCTCAAGCGGCTGCTGCGCGCCGACGATTCGCTGGACGTCTTCGGGGTGCACGCGGTCGGCGGCATCGTCGGCTCGCTGCTCACCGGCGTGCTGGCCGACAAGGGCGTCTCGGGCGTGCAAGGCAGCCTGGCGATGCAGGCGCTGGGCGTGGTCTCGGTGTTCTTCTATTCGGCGTTCGCCACCATGCTGCTGCTGGCCGTGACCCGGCTGTTCGTTTCCCTGCGGGTGGGCGACGCCGTGGAGGCGGGTGGCCTGGACCTCGGGCTGCACAACGAACGCATCGGCTCCTGAGCCGGGGAAGGACAACTGCCATGCTCCCTTCGCAGAAGATCGCCCTGGCGGCGCAGGTGCACGTGGTGCTGCGGCGCAAGACCGGCCGCGTGACCGACACCGAGTGGATGGCGCAGAACGCGGACTATGCGCGGGAGGTGCTGCGCTTCACGCGCCTGAAGGCCCGCGAGGGCAACGACGCCGAGCTCGGCGAGCTGGCCGACAGGCTGGAGCGCGGGCTGCTGGCGCCCGAGCAGCCGCCTCGGCGGGCGGTGGCGGTGGCCGAACCGGTGGAGCCGGCGGCCGCGCCTGATGTGCCGCGGTATGTGGGTGGGATTCGCTAGCGGCATTCGCAGGGCCTGCGCGTTGTTGCAAGTTCGCCGCACTACCTCAAACGGGGGTAGCCGGCGCGGACCCCGGCTCACGAGAATGCCCGCTGCATTTTCACGCCGCGACGACCAGCATGTTCCAACAAACGTTCCTGCGCGTGTTCACCGCGCTCCTTGCGCTGCTGCTTGCCGGCTGCGGCAGCATCGTCCACAAGCAGTCGGTCGGCAGCGCCGACGGCCCGCGCAAGATCGTCGTCTTCTTCGACGGCACGCACAACAACGAGGCATCGGACACCAACGTCAAGCGGCTGCATTCGCTGGTGACGCTGCAGAATCGGCTGGAGATCTTCACCTTGTACGTGGAGGGCGTAGGCACCGAATCGGACGTGGTCGGGATGGGCGCCGGCGCCGGCATCGGGGCCCGCGCGCGGCTGGGGTATGAGTTCATCCTCCAGCATTACCGCCCGAACGACCAGATCTATATCGTGGGTTTCAGCCGGGGCGCGTATACGGCGCGTATCCTGAATTCGCTCCTGTACCGCGCGGGGGTACCCAGGAAGCCGGAGGGCAAGACCTATACGGAGGCGGCGCAGTACGTCTACGAAGCCGTCACGGGGCATTTCGACTGGTTCGGCAACGAAGTCGTGCGCACGCCGCGGCAGATCAAGACGGCTCTTCGCGAGCACGCGATGCGTCCGAACGGTCCGGTGCAGGTCCAGGCGCTGGCGCTCTGGGACACGGTCGCTTCGCTGGGCATCCCCGACGAGAGTGCCCGCCTGGCCGACAAGGGCGGCTTCAAGGCCTACCACCCGGACATCGACGATCCTTCGGAGCGCTACGGGGACACGTTGTGCAACGTGACGGAGGCCTACCAGGCCCTGTCCATCGACGACGACCGGGAATGGATCTTCACGCCGCTGCCGCTGTCGCGCGCGCACCTGTTCGAAGGCTGCAAGGACCGCATCGCAAAGATCAAGTTGCGCGAGGTCTGGTTTGCCGGGGCGCACTCGGATGTCGGCGGTGGTTACGAGGACACGCAGCTGAGCGGGGTGAGCCTGAACTGGATGATCGAGCAGCTGGAGGAGACGAAGCTCCTGCCGAACGGTACGCAGGTCCGCGAGGACGTCTACGGCGGGAGCCACGACCCGGAGGCGGGCAAGTGGTCGCCGCTCTATCACCGAATGCACCGGGACGTCGCCGGCTATCCTTTCGACGAAGAGAGCCTGAGCAGCAAGACCCTGTGCGTGCATCGCTCCGTGTTCGAACGCCGCAAGGTCGCGCCCATGCATGACCACGAGAATCAGCAGCTTGCCCTGTTGGCACCGGGCAAGGTGTGCCTTGTCGAGGACGACAAGTTCCGGGGCCGGCGCAAGCAGGGCGCCGGCGAGGCATGCGAGCTGCATGTTCGCGAGTTCGCCCAGCATCCCAAGGGTTCGAACGAATGCGATGGAGGGCTGCAACCATGATCGCGGCGCTTCTGCGCAGCGTGGTCCTGGCCCTGCTTGCCACCGGCATGGCTGGGTGTGTGGCAACCAAATACGACACCATCCCGTATGACACGCCCAGGCCGGCCGAGCTTGCCGAGCTGTCGGGGTGCAGCGACGCCGCCAGGAATAGGAATGAACCGTGCGTGGCCCTGGTGCGGGCAAGCGACTGGCAAACCCTGACCGACATCGAAGTGGATGCGAACCAGGCCTGGCGTATCGAGCTACCGAAAAATCAACGCTGGTTCGATGCGTCGCGCATCAGCTCGCCACTGGATGGCGAGCCGGGCAGCGACCAGATGAACACGGCTGCGGACTGGAAGCGGATGCCGGGCGCGCCCTGGTTCGCGCTGGCGGTGGGCGTGGCGGCGAAAGCTGGCGACGAAGTCCAAGGCCAGGCCGTCCGCAACTTGCCAGGCTCGCGCGACGTCGGTTTCATCTTCCGGCCCACGCGGGCGGGCACGCTGGTGTTCTTCCCCAACGACGCAATTCCGCCCACCGGCAGCCACTACTTCTACGGCAACAACGGCGGGCAGATCTGGGTGAAGCTCACCCGCCTGCAATAGCCCCCATGCCCTGGGCCCCCGCCTCCGCGGGGGTGACGAAGGGCGGCTTAGCGGTGGTACGAGGTGACGCGCTCCACCTCGTTTTTCGAACCGAGGATCACGCTGACCCGCTCGTGCAGCTTCGTCGGCTGCAGGTCCAGGATGCGCTGCTTGCCGTTGGTGGACATGCCGCCGGCCTGTTCGACCAGCCAGGACATCGGGTTGGCTTCGTACAGCAGGCGCAGCTTGCCCGGCTTTTCCGGCTCGCGCTTGTCCCAGGGGTACAGGAAGATGCCGCCACGCGTCAGGATGCGGTGCACGTCCGCCACCATCGAGGCGATCCAGCGCATGTTGAAATCCTTGCCGCGCGGGCCTTCCTTGCCGGCCAGGCATTCGTCGATGTAGCGCTTTACCGGGGCGTCCCAGTGGCGCATGTTCGACATGTTGATGGCGAATTCCTTGGTGTCCTCGGGGATCTGGACGTCTTCCTGCGTGAGCACGAAGGAACCCTGTTCGCGGTCCAGCGTGAACATCGCCACGCCGTCGCCCACGGTCAGCACCAGCGTGGTCTGCGGGCCGTAGATGCAGTAGCCGGCCGCCACCTGCCTGGCACCGGCCTGCAGGAAGTCCTGCTCGCTCACGCCGTGGTTGCTGCCATCGGGCTTCTTCAGGACGCTGAAGATAGTGCCGATGCTGACGTTGACGTCGATGTTGGAGGAGCCATCCAGCGGATCGAACAGCAGCAGGTATTCGCCCTGCGGGTAGCGGTTGGGCACCACGTAGATGCCTTCCATTTCCTCGCTGGCCATGGCCGCCAGGTGGCCGCCCCATTCGTTGGCCTCGATCAGTTCCTCGTTGGCGATGATGTCCAGCTTCTTCTGCACTTCGCCCTGCACGTTGTCGGTGCCGGCCGAGCCCAGCACGTCGCCGAGCGCGCCCTTTTCGACGGCATGCGAGATCTTCTTGCAGGCTCGCGCCACGATCTCGATCAGCAGGCGCAGTTGCGGGGGGATGCGGCCGTCGACTCTTTGCTGTTCGACGAGGTAGCGGGTCAGGGAAACTCGGGCGGGCAATTCACTCTCCTGCGGGGCAGGGGTGAATCGTACCGTACACGGGTGCTGGGGTCGGCTGGCGCCGAACCCAGCCTACAGGTCGAAGGCAGGCAGCTTCCTGGGCACCGCCACGTTCTTCAAGGTCGCATACACCGGCATCCCGTCGCGGTACGCCGGGTAGTCCTCGCCCAGGATCAGCGGCCGCAGGTAGCGCTTGCAGGCTTCGGTGATGCCGAAGCCGTCTTCGGTGATGAACTCGCGCGGCATGAACTTCTCGACGTTCGCCACTTCCGACAGCGGCGCGGTGGCGATGCGGTACTTGTACGGCTCGTCCGAATAGCGCTCGATCGCCGGCATCACCGCGTTGCGGCCTTCCAGGGCCAATTGCACCGCCGCGGCGCCCACTGCGTAGGCCTGTTCCACGTCGGTCTTCGAAGCCACGTGCCGGGCTGCGCGCTGCAGGTAGTCCGCCACGGCCCAATGGAACTTGTACTTCAGGTGCTCGCGCACCAGGCCCGCGATCACGGGCGCGGCGCCACCCAGTTGCGCGTGGCCGAAGGCGTCCTTGCTGCCCTGTTCGGCCAGGAAGCGGCCGTCGGCGTAGTGCGCGCCCTCGGACACCACCACGGTGCAGAAGCCGTGCTGCTTCACCATCGCATCCACGCGGGCCAGGAACTTCTGCTCCTCGAACGGGATTTCCGGGAACAGCACCACGACCGGGATGCCCTGGTCCTCCACCAGGCCGCCGGCCGCGGCGATCCAGCCGGCATGGCGGCCCATCACCTCCAGCACGAACACCTTGGTCGAGGTCCGCGCCATCGAGCGCACGTCGTACGAAGCTTCCAGCGTCGACACTGCGACGTACTTCGCGACCGAGCCGAAGCCCGGGCAGCAGTCGGTGATGGGCAGGTCGTTGTCCACCGTCTTGGGAATGTGGATCGCCTGCAGCGGGTAGCCCATGCTGGCCGATAGCTGGCTCACCTTGAAGCAGGTGTCGGCCGAGTCGCCGCCGCCGTTGTAGAAGAACCAGGCTATGTCGTGCGCCTTGAAGACGGCGATCAGGCGCTCGTACTCGCGCCGGTTCGCCTCCAGCGACTTCAGCTTGTAGCGGCAGGAGCCGAAGGCGCCGCCCGGCGTGGAGCGCAGCAGCGCGATGTCCGCCGCCGATTCCTCGCTGGTGTCGATCAGGTCCTCGGCCAGCGCGCCGAGGATGCCGTTGCGGCCGGCGTAGACCTTGCCGACGCGGCCCGGGTGGGACCGCGCCGTCTCGATCACGCCGCAGGCCGAGGCGTTGATGACCGCGGTGACGCCGCCCGATTGGGCGTAGAAGACGTTCTGCATGGCGCTCTCCTGGGGCAGGGCGCCACGCGTCGCTTAATCGGCCAGCGCGCGGGTCACCACTTCGCGCACATCGTTGCTCAAATCCGGCTTGGCGGCAACGCGGGCGATCGCTTCGCGGGCGGCGCCGCGCAGCGGCTCAGCCAGCTTGCGCCAGCGGTCGAGCGCGCGCGCCAGGCGGGCGGCCACCTGCGGGTTGATGGCATCGAGTTCGACGACGCGCTCGCTCCAGAACACGTAGCCGGCCGCGTCCGAGCGGTGGAAGCCGCCCGGGTTGGCGCTGCAGTAGCTGAAGATCACGCTGCGCGCGCGGTTCGGGTTGCGGATGTTGAAGTCCGGGTGCTGCATCAGCGCCTTCACCACCGGCAGGATGTTGCCGTTGCGGTCCGGCGCGCCGGCCTGCAGGGCGAACCACTTGTCCAGCACCAGCGCTTCGTTCTTGAACATGGCGTGGAAGCGCTGCAGCGCCTGCGGCGCCAGTTCGTTGTTGCTGGTGACCAGCGCAGCCAGCGCGTTGAAACGGTCCGTCATGTTGGACGCGTCCTTGAAGCGCTGGTAGGCGCGGCCCGGCCACACCGGGTCGTTGGTCTTGCGCGCGGCCAGGCACAGGTGCGTCAGCGCCAGGCCGGCCAGGGCGCGGCGGCCGCTGGACACGGGGTCGGGCGAATAAGCGCCGTTCTCGCGGTTGGCCTCGTAAGCCTGTTCCCAGTCGGCGGCCAGCACCTCGGCCAGCTGCTCGCGCATCGCCTCGCGCACCGCGTGGATGCGCTGCGGGTCGACCACCTCCAGCTGCTCGGCGAGGTAGGTCTCGGCGGGAAGCGTCAGCACCAGTTCCTTGAAGGCAGCGTCCAGGTCCGGGTGGCGCAGCACGGCGCGCATGGCCTCGAGGAAGGCTTCGTCCAGCCGCAGCTCGCCGGCGGGCGTGCCGCCGCGGATGAAGCCCAGCGCGCGGGCCGTGGCCAGGCGCTGCCCCGCTTCCCAGCGGTTGAACGGGTCGGTGTCGTTGGCCAGCAGGGTCAGCAGCTGCTGGTCGCTGTAGTCGTACTCCAGGACCACCGGCGCGCTGAAGCCGCGCAGCAGCGAAGGCACCGGCTCGGCGGAGTAGCCGGGGAAGCTGAGCGTCTCGCTCTGCTGCGTCAGCACGTGCATGCCGCTGGTGAGTTCGCGGCCGTCGGCGTCCAGGAGGCCCAGCGCCACCGGAATGACGAAAGGCAGCTTCTCGGCCTGGCCCGGCGTCGGCGGGCAGGACTGCGTCAGCGTGATGTTGTAGATGCCGGCGGCGGCGTCCCAGTGCGTCTGCACCTTCACGCGCGGCGTGCCGGCCTGGCTGTACCAGCGCTTGAACTGCTCCAGCTTCTGCGCCAGTTGCGACTCGGGGTTGGCGTCGGCGATGGCCTGGGTGAAGTCGTCGCAGGTGACGGCGTGGCCGTCGTTGCGCTGGAAGTACAGCGAAAGGCCCTTGGCGAAGCCTTTGCGGCCCAGGGGGTCGGACTCGCTGCTGGCAGCGAGGGTCTGCTGCATGCGCACGACCTCTGCGCCTTTTTCGTACACCGTCACGGTGTAGAAGTTGTTGATCTCCAGGTACTGGTCGGGCCGCACCGGGTGCGCCATCGGGCCGGCGTCCTCGGGGAACTGCGCGGTGCGCAGCACGCGCACGTCCTCGATGCGCTTGACCGCGCGTGCCGACGGCGTGCCGGCCAGGTCCTGGCTGAATTCCTGGTCGCGGAAGACGGTGAGGCCTTCCTTCAGCGACAGCTGGAACCAGTCGCGGCAGGTGACGCGGTTGCCGGTCCAGTTGTGGAAGTATTCGTGGCCGACGACCGACTCGATGTTGGCGTAGTCGGTGTCGGTGGCCGTGGCCTGGTTGGCCAGGACGTACTTCGTGTTGAAGATGTTCAGGCCCTTGTTCTCCATGGCGCCCATGTTGAAGTCGCTGGTGGCGACGATCATGAAGCGTTCCAGGTCCAGCGCCAGGCCGAAGCGCGCCTCGTCCCAGGCCACCGAGGCCATCAGCGAGTTCATCGCGTGCTCGGTCTTGTCCAGGTCGCCGGGGCGCACGTAGACCTGCAGCAGGTGCTCCTTGCCATTGCGCGCGGCGATGCGCTGCTCGCGGCACACCAGCTGGCCCGCGACCAGCGCGAACAGGTAGCTGGGCTTGCGGTGCGGGTCGACCCACTTGGCGTAGTGGCGGCCGTCGTCCAGGTTGCCGTGGGCGACGAGGTTGCCGTTGGACAGCAGCACCGGGTACTTCTGCTTGTCGGCGCGCAGGGTCACCGTGTAGCTGGCCATCACGTCGGGACGGTCCAGGAAGTAGGTGATGCGGCGGAAGCCCTCGGCTTCACACTGGGTGAAGAAGCTTTCGTTGCTGACGTACAGCCCCATCAGCTTGGTGTTCTTGGCCGGGTAGCACGTGGTGAAGATCTCCAGGTCGAAGGGCTCGTTGCCTTCGGGCAGGTTCTCCAGCACCAGCTGGTGGTCTTCCAGCTTGAAGCTGGTGCCCTGGCCGCCCACGAGGACGCGGGCCAGGTTCAGTTCCTCGCCGTCCAGGCGCAGCGCCTGCGGCGGCACGTCGGGGTTGCGGCGGATGCGCATGCGGTTCAGCACGCGCGTCTTCGCGGGGTCGAGGTCGAAGCAGAGTTCGACGGTGTCGATCCAGAACGCCGGCGGCTGGTAGTCGGCGCGGTGGATCACCTTGGATTGTCCTTCACGCATGGAGGCTCTCCAGAAAGTTCTTCTTGGTCAGTTCTTCGAAATCGCGCGCCTGGGCGATCACGTGCTTGCCGGCCAGTTCGGCGGCCGGATGGGTGGTGCAGATGGCGACGGCGCGCATGCCGGCGCGGGCCGCGGCCTCGATGCCGAACGGCGCGTCCTCGAACACGATGCAATCCGGCGGCGGCACGCCGAGGCGGCGCGCCGCTTCCAGGAAGATGGCCGGGTCGGGCTTGCCGGGCAGGCCCATGTCGCCGCGCGCGTCCGCATCGGCCTGCAGGTGCAGGCGATCCAGCACGAAGGCGAGGTTGTGGCGGTCGCCGCCGGTGGCCACGGCCCATTTCAGGCCGCGCCCGCGAGCCTGGCTCGCGAAAGCGGTGAAACCGGCGACCTCGCGGAATTCCTCCGCGAAGATCTCGCGGTAGACCGCTTCCTTCTCGCCGACCAGTTCCCACGCGCGGTCTTCCGGCACGTCGGCGCCGAGCAGCTCGCGCACGCACTCCGCGCCGTTGCGGCCGGTGGTGCGGCGCAGGATCTCGTCGACCGGCATGTCCAGGCCATGCCGCTGCCGGAACCACTCCCACGAGCGCGCATGGGCGGGCATGGAGTCGACCATGGTCCCGTCCATGTCGAAGATGAAGGCGCGGGGGGCGCTCATCAGACGCCCTGCTTCAGCGACGCTTCGATGAAAACATCCAGGTCGCCGTCCAGCACCTTCTGCGTCGCCGAGATTTCCACGCCGGTGCGCAGGTCCTTGATGCGGCTGTTGTCCAGCACGTAGCTGCGGATCTGGTGGCCCCAGCCGACGTCGGTCTTCGAGTCTTCCAGCTTCTGCTGCGCTTCCATGCGCTTGCGCATCTCGAAGTCGTACAGGCGCGAACGCAGGCGCCGCCAGGCGACGTCGCGGTTGCTGTGCTGCGAGCGGCTGTCCTGGCACTGCACCACGATCCCGGTCGGCATGTGCGTCAGGCGCACCGCCGAATCGGTCTTGTTGATGTGCTGGCCGCCGGCGCCGGAGGCGCGGTAGGTGTCCGTGCGCACGTCCGCCGGGTTGATGTCGATCTCGATCGAGTCGTCGATTTCCGGGTAGACGAACACGCTGGCGAAGCTGGTGTGCCGGCCGCCCGAGGAGTCGAAGGGCGACTTGCGCACCAGGCGGTGCACGCCGGTCTCGGTGCGCAGCAGGCCGAAGGCGTAGTCGCCCTCGATCTTCAGGGTGGCGCTCTTGATGCCGGCCACGTCGCCCGGCGTCTCGTCTTCGACCGTGTACTTGAAGCCCTTGCGCTCGGCGTACTTGATGTACTGCCGCATCAGCATGCTGGCCCAGTCGCACGCTTCGGTGCCGCCGGCGCCGGCCTGCAGGTCCAGGAAGCAGTTGCTGGGGTCGGCCGGCTGGTTGAACATGCGCCGGAACTCCAGGTCCTTGACGATGGCTTCCTGCTTCGAGGTCTCGCCCTCGATGGTCGCGAGGCCTGCTTCGTCGCCTTCCTCCTTGCTCATTTCATAGAGCTCGAGGTTGTCGGCCAGTTCGCGGTCCAGGTCCTGGATGACCAGCACGATGCCGTCCAGGGCCTTCTTTTCCTTGCCCAGCTCCTGGGCCTTCTTGGGATCGTTCCAGACCGCCGGGTCTTCCAGCGACGCGTTGACCGTCCTCAGGCGCTCCGATTTGGCATCGAAGTCAAAGATACCTCCGTAGGTCCGCGGTCCGGCCCTGCAGGTCAGCCAGGGTGGTGCCGATGAGGTTGATGCGTTCTGCGTCCATTTTGAGATTCCTTGTACAACCGCCGATTGTCTCAAATACAAGGGGAGCGGACTGCCGGACGCAAAAGTCGCAAAGGTTTCGCAAAGGTCGCAAAAGAAATCCAAATTCAATTGGATGTCCTTTTGCGACCTTTGCGTGCTTTTGCGTCTTTTGCGTCCGGCAGTTTTGACTTCAAGCCGCCGCCGATCCCGGCAAAGGCAGATAGAGAGTGAACGTGGCTCCTTCGCCGAGGGCGCTGGCGACTTCCAGGCGGCCGCGGTGGGATTCGGCGATCTGGCGGGCGATGAACAGGCCCAGGCCCAGCCCGGGAACCGACTGCGCGCTCTCGGCGCGCTCGAACTGCTGGAACACCCGCTCCTGGTCGGCCGGGGCGATGCCCATGCCCTGGTCGCGCACCGAGAGCAGGGCGCGGCCTTCGCCGGCGCTGGCCGTCACGGCGATCGGCTTGCCCTGGCCGTAGCGCAAGGCGTTGGTCAGCAGGTTGGTGATGACCTGCTCGATGCGGAATTCGTCGCCTTCCAGCGGCAGCGCCTCGGGCGCGTCCAGCACCAGCTGCACGCCGGTGGCCGCCGCCTGCTCGGAGATGGTTTCCACGGTCCGCCGTGCCAGTTGCGCCAGGTCGAACGGGCCCGGGCTCATGGCCAGGCGGCCGGTGCGCAGCCGCGACACGTCCAGCATGTCGTCCAGCAGCCGGATCATGCTGCGGATCTGGCGCTCGTCGCGCTCCACGGTGCGCAGCATGGCGGCGCGGTCCGGCGCGGCCGGGCCGGACAGCATCTTGCGCCGCACCTGGGCCTGCAGGTAGACGGAGTTGAGCGGGTTGCGCAGCTCGTGCGAGACCATGGACATGAAGTCGTCGCGCATGGCCACGGCGCGCTGCAGCTCCGCGTGGGTGGCCTGCAGTTCCTGGCGCTGGCGGAACAGTTCCACGAACACGTTGACCTTGCCGCGCACGGCCACCGAATCGAGCGGCTTGTAGAGGAAGTCGACCGCGCCCGTTTCATAGCCGCGGAAGGCGTAGTTCAGCTCGCGGCCGGCGGCGCTGACGAACACGATCGGGATGTTGCGGGTGCGCTCGGTGCCGCGCATCAGTTCGGCCAGCTCGAAGCCGTTCATGACCGGCATCTGGACGTCCAGGATGGCCAGCGCGAACGGGTGCTCCAGCATCAGCGACAGCGCTTCCTCGCCCGAGCGGGCCTGGAAGATGCGCCGGCCCGGCTGGCGGATCAAGGCTTCCAGGGCGACCAGGTTGTCCTGCAGGTCGTCGACCAGCAGCACGTTGACGTCGGGGGAGGCAGCGCTCATCAGCGGATCACCGTTTGCAGCAGGCGGGCAAGCCCCGCCAGGGGAAGGACGTAGTGGGGGTGGGCGGCGGCGATGGCCGCCAGCGGCATGGTGGAATGCGCCGCCTCGGCCGGGTCCTGCGCGGCGCACAGGCCGCCGGCGGCCTTGATGGCCGCCAGGCCGTTGGCGCCGTCCTCGTTGGCGCCCGTCAGCACGAGGCCGGCGGCGCGCTCGCCGTAGACGTCCGCGCAGGATTCCATCAGCACGTCGATGGAAGGGCGCGAGTAGTGCACGGGCGGATCGCAGCTGAGCGCGAAAGTCCGGTCGTCTTCCACCAGCAGATGGTAGCCGGGTGGCGCGAAGTAGAGCGTGCCCGGCCGCACCGGGGCGCCGGGCTGGGCTTCGCTGGTGGGCACGTCGAGCCGGGCGGAGAACACTTCCACCAGCCGGCTGGCGTGGTCTTCCGGCAGGTGCAGCACCACGACCACCGCGGCGTTCATGGGCGGCCGCAGCACGGTCAGCAGCGACAGCAGCGCGTCGATGCCGCCGGCCGAAGCGCCGATGGCCACGACTTCCGCGCGGGCCTGGAAGTCGGCGGGCAGCTCGATCCTCATGGGCCCACCCGCCGGTAGATGCGATCCGGCTTGCTCACCGGCTCGAAGTCCTGGCCATGGGCCGAAAACTCCAGCGTCTCGCGCGAGCCCAGGCCCAGGAAGCCGCGGCGCGACAGCGACTCGTGGAACAGGCCCAGCGCGCGGTCCTGCAGCTTGCGGTTGAAGTAGATCAGCACGTTGCGGCAGGAGATGAGCTGGGTTTCGGAGAACACGGCATCGGTGGCGAGGCTGTGGTCCGCGAAGGTGATGCTGTCACGCAATCCCTTGTCCAGCAAGGCGCCGCCGTAGGCCGCCGTGTAGTAGTCGCTGAAGGAGCGGGTGCCGCCGGCGCGCTGGTAGTTGCGCGTGAACCCCTGCATCTGGTCCAGCGCGAAGATGCCCTGGCGCGCCCGGTCCAGCGACGCATGGTTGATGTCGGTGGCGTAGAGGATGGTGCGCGCCAGCAGGTCTTCCTCCTGCAGCAGGATGGCGAGCGAATAGGCTTCCTCGCCGGTGCTGCAGCCGGCCACCCAGACCTTCAGCGACGGGTAGGTCTTGAGCACCGGCACCACGTGGCGGCGCAGCGCCAGGTAGTACGGCGGGTCGCGGAACATCTCGCTGACCGGCACCGTCAGGTACTGCAGCAGGATCGCGAACTCGCTGGCGTCGTGCAGCACGCGCTCCTGCAGCGCCGACACCGAAGGCGCGCCCATCTTCTGCTGCGCCCCCAGCACGCGCCGCTTCAGCGAAGCCGGCGCGTAGTCGCGGAAGTCGTGCCCGTAACGCAGGAACACCGCCTCCACCAGCAGGCGGATCTCGATATCCGCGACCGAGCTCACGCCAGCCGCTCCATCTTCGGCATCCACACCCGCATCAGCGAGAACAGGCGCTCCAGCTCGATCGGCTTGGCGAGGTAGTCGTTGGCGCCGGCGTCCAGGCATTTCTGCTGGTCTTCCTTCATCGCCTTGGCGGTGACGGCGATGATCGGCAGCTTGGCCCAGCGCGGGTCCTTGCGGATTTCGCGGGTGGCGGTGTAGCCGTCCATCTCCGGCATCATCACGTCCATCAGCACTAGGTCCACGTCGGACGCGCCGTCGTGCAGCTTGTCCAGCGCTTCCACGCCATTGCGCGCCACTTCCACCGCCGCGCCCTTCTGCTCCAGCGCGGAAGTGAGCGCGAAGATGTTGCGCATGTCGTCGTCCACCACCAGGATGCGCCGGCCCTCGAAGGCCTTGTCGCGGCTGCGCGCCGTGCGCAGCATCTTCTGGCGCTCGGCGGACAGCTGGTTTTCCACGCGGTGCAGGAACAGCGTCACTTCGTCCAGCAGGCGCTCGGGCGAGCGAGCACCCTTGATGATGATCGAGCGCGAGTAGCGCAGCAGCTCCGCCTCTTCGTCGCGCGTCAGGTTGCGCCCGGTGTAGACGATCACCGGCGGGAAGGAGCGGCTCTCGCCGCTGGCCATGCGGCGCAGCAGCTCCTGGCCGGTCATGTCCGGCAGCTTCAGGTCGATGATCATCACGTCGAACACCGACTCCGCCAGCGCCTGCAAGGCCTGCCGTCCTTCGGAGACGGGAACGATCTCGACGTCGCCGTCGCCGATCAGCCGCATCACGCTTTCCTGCTGGCGCGGGTCGTCCTCCACCAGCAGCACGCGCTTGACCTTCTGGCTCAGCTTGGATTCGAGCCGGTCGAACACCTCGTGCAGCTGTTCGCGGCTGGCGGGCTTGCGTGCGTAGCCGATGGCGCCCAGGTGCATCGCGGTTTCCACCCGGTCTTCCACCGAGATCACGTGCACCGGCACGTGGCGCGTGCGCGCGTCTTCCTTCAGCCGCTGCAGCACGGACAGGCCCGAGTCGTCCGGCAGGCGCATGTCCAGCAGCACGGCATCGGGCAGGTGCTGCAGGGCGACGGTCGCGCCTTCGTCGGCGTCCTGCGCCACCAGGCAGCGGTAGCCCAGCTCGTGGGCCAGGTCGAACAGGATGCGCGCGAAGGGCAGGTCGTCCTCCACCACCAGCACCGTGCGGCGATCGCCGGCCGGCTGCTCGCGGTCGTCGCCGAAGGGCGCGCGCGTGACGGCGGGCGTGGAAGCAGGCACGGCCGCCGGCGGGGCAGGGCGCGCGGCGGGCGGCGCCATGGCCACCGGCGGCTGCGCCAGGCCGGCGCGATATTCCAGCGGCAGGATCAGCGTGAAGGTGCTGCCCACGCCGGGCACGCTGGACAGCGTGATGTTGCCGCCCAGGAGGCGCGCGAGGTCGCGCGAGATCGACAGGCCCAGGCCGGTGCCACCGAAGCGCCGGCTGACCGTGCCGTCGGCCTGGCGGAAGGCCTCGAAGATGGCTTCCTGCTGCGAGGGCTCGATGCCGATGCCGCTGTCCCGCACCTCGAAGGCGAGCGAATCGCCGCTGCTGCGCGTGACGTGCAGCGCCACGGTGCCGCGCTCGGTGAACTTCAGCGCGTTGCTCACCAGGTTGCGCAGGATCTGCTCCAGGCGCTGGCGGTCGGTGTACAGCGTGGCCGGCACGTCGCTGGCGATCCGCAGGTCCAGCTGCAGGCCCTTGCGCGTGGCGAGCGGCTCGAACATGCCTTTCAGGCCTCCGCCCAGCGCGGCCACCGGCGTCACCTCCGGCCGCACTTCCAGCTTGCCGGCCTCGACCTTCGCGATGTCCAGGATGTCGTTGATCAGGTTCAGCAGGTCGTTGCCGGCGTTGTAGATCGAGTCGGCGAACTTGACCTGTTCCTCGCTGAGGTTGCCCTGCGGGTTGTCCGCGAGCAGGCGTGCGAGGATCAGCGAGCTGTTCAGCGGCGTGCGCAGCTCGTGCGACATGTTGGCCAGGAACTCGCTCTTGTAGCGGCTGGCGCGCTGCAGCTCCTGCGCGCGGTCTTCCAGCGCCGTCTGCGCGACGCGCAGGTCGTCGCGCTGCTTCTCCAGGCGCTCGGCCTGTTCGCCCAGCTGCACGTTGGTCTGTTCCAGCTCCGCCTGCTGGCTTTCCAGGTGGGCCTGCGACTCCTTCAGCGCGCGCGACTGCTCTTCGAGTTCCTCGTTGGCGGTGCGCAGTTCCTCCTGCTGCACCTGCAGTTCCTCATTGAGCTGCTGCGTTTCCTCCAGCATGTCGCCGAGGCGCTTGCGATAACGCGCCGATTCGATGGACGCGGCGAGGATGCCGCCCGACGTCTCCAGCAGCTCGCGGTCGCGCGCTTCCAGCGCCCGCATCCAACCGAGTTCCACGATGCCGGCCAGCCGGCCTTCGTGGATCAGCGGGGCGATCAGCACGGAGCGGGCGGTCGTCTCGCCCAGCGCGGAGTTCACCCGCAGGTAGTCGGCGGGCACGCTTTCCAGCGCGATCGGCTTGCGCTGCGTCGCGCATTCGGCCAGCAAGGTGCGGCCGGCGGGGACGCGCTGGCCCGTGCCTTCGGCGTCCGCCGGCCAGCCGAAGGTGGCGGCGCGCAGGAAGTTGAGGCCTTCGTCCACGGTGTAGAGCGCGCCGACATTGCAACCCAGGTAGCGGGACAGCCCTTCCAGGGCCGCGTGGCCCACGCCCTGCAGCTCCTGCTCGCGGGCGAGGCGCTCGGACAGCTGCGACTGGCCTTCGCGCAGCCAGGCCTGCGCCTGCAAGACTTCGGCCTGGTTGCGCTGTTCGGCCAGGGCCGTCTCGAAGGTGTCGGACAGGCCCAGCAGGTCGCGCCGGCCGCGCCAGGCCAGCACGCTGCCCACGGTCAGCATCAGCAGCACGAAGGCGGTCGCGGTCCAGACGGTGTTCTGGTTGGCGGTGTCGGTGCGGTCCTGGCGCAGCACGCGTTCCGTTTCCAGCAACTGGTCGTATTCGTTGCGGACGGCGTCCTTCAGCTGCTTGCCCTGGTCGGCGGCGGCGCCGATCTGGTACGTGGGCTCGGTCCGCTTGCGCGCGATCTGCGCCGCGGCGTAGGCGTTCCAGCGCTTCTGCAGCGCCTGGATGCGGTCGATGCGGTCGGTCTGCTGGGGGTTGTCGGCGACCATCGCGCGCAGCCGGTCGCGTTCGGTGTCCATCGAGGCCAGGCCCTGCTGGTAAGGCTCCAGGAAGGGCTCGGTGCCGGCCAGCAGGTAGCCGCGCAGCCCGGTCTCCATGTCCAGGTCCAGCTTCTGCAGCGCATAGGCGCGGGCGATGACGAGGTCGCTGTGTTCGACCCAGCGCATCGCGTTCATCAGGTAGGCGATCAGGCCGACGAACACGGCGGCGCTGAGCACGCCCAATACCAGCGGCAGGGCGACGTTGCGCGTGAGGATCCGGCGGAAGCCGGTGGGATCTTGGGAGGTTTTCTCGGACATCCGGCGGCGGGCCATGAAACGGCCAGCCGCCGAGTGTGCGGCAATCTTTTTAGCTCAGGCGTAGGAGAACAGCGCGTCTCCCGAGCAGGGCCTTAGCGCGAGGCGGCGGTCATCCGCCCTTGCGCCGCGCCCAGCTTGGCCTGCGCGGTACGGCTGCCCAGGTTGGCGGCGCGTTGCAGCCACCTCACGGCGAGCGTGGCATCGGGCGGCACGCTGGCGCCTTCAAGGTAGGCGACGCCCAGGAAATAGCACATCTCCATGCGGCCGAAGCGGATGCCTTCCTCGGTGGACTTGCCCGAGCGCTTGACGATCATCGGCACGTCGCCGGCGCCGTTGGCGAAGGACTGCATCTGGTCGATGGTGCGGGTGAAGAAGCGGTCGCGCGAAGCCGCGGCGGCCGTCTTGTCCGGCATCTGCGCCACCAGTTCGTCGGCCAGGATGGGCAGCACCTCGAAGGGCGTCATGCCGCCCCGGGTGCGCGGCGAATACCAGGCGTGCAGCATGGCGCGATCGAGCGGCAGCAGGCCGTCCACCTTGGTCGGGAAATAGGACAGCACGGTCTTGCCGGCCGGATGGCCGCGCACGCCCATGACGTGCATGGACTCGTGGTAGGCGCAGCGCCAGGCGTCGCGGCTGCGCATCTGCATGGCCGCCGAGTCGATCTTCGTCTCGGTCTGGAAGTTCAGGTAGGTGACGCAGGGCTGGTTGTCTTCCAGCTGGCTGTCCGGAACGATCTCGACGCTGACGTTCGCCACCTGGGCGGCATCCGGCCGGTCGCTGACGTCGACCAGCTTGACGCCAGCCTCGGCCGCGACGTCGCGCAGAGCCTGCAGGGTGTGCTGCTTGTGCTGGGCCAGGTTCACGCCGAAGATGCGGACCCTCATGTCCTGCTCCCAGCGGACGAGGCGCGTGGGCGTGCCGCTCTGGTGCCACAGCACCTCCCACATGGTGCCCATGCCCTGGTCGAACTCATCGGCCTGCGCCAGACACGGACCTGCCACCGCGGCCGCGAGAAGGGCCGCCACACCCGACTTCCACATATGAGGACTACCCCTGCTGACTCGAAGATGTCCGACTATGGGGTAGGACAGCTCCTACGGCAAGGGCTGTTACGGGGGTGTCGCCGTGTAGCGCAACCCCAACCGGAAAATTTCACGCTTCCAGGAAGGCTTCGAGGAGTTGCGCCAATTGCTCAGGCTGGTCGTGGTGCAGCATGTGGCCGGCGTCGTCGACCCGCGCGACGCGGTGGTCGGCCACGTTCTTCAACCGTTCGTGGTACTCCGCCAACGTGTAGCGGCCTTTCCACCAGCCCTCCAGGCTGTCGTCGCCGGCTTCCACCGCCAGCAGCGGCGCCTGGATCGCTCGGTACAGCGCCAGTACTTCGTCCACGCGGTACAGGCTGGCGTTGACGATCTTGTGGGCGGCGTCGCCCAGGATGCGCCAGCGGCCGTCCGCCTCCCGCCGCGCCCAGTGCTGCGCGAGCCAGTCGGCCTTGGCTTGCGGCAGGCGCCTGTTCGTCTTCATCAGGCGCGCGGCGACGCCGTCCAGGCTGTCGTAGGACTGCAGGTCCAGCTCGCCGCGGTGGAAGGCCTTGAGCTGGGCTATCCACTGCGCGTAGCGCTTGGGCGCCTGTTCGGGCTGCGTGGCCGCCATGCCGAAGCCTTCGAGGTTGACGAGGCGGCGGATGCGCTCGGCCCGCGCGCCCGCATACAGCATCGCGATGTTGCCGCCCATGCTGTGGCCCACCAGGTCCACGGGCTGCGCGCCGGCGTAGTGATCGAGCAGGAAGTCGAGGTCGGCCAGGTAGTCCGGGAACCAGTAGTTGTCGGTCGGCGGCAATTCGGTGAGCCCGAAGCCGCGCCAGTCCGGCGCGATGACGTAGTGGTCGCGGGCGAAGGCATCGACCATGAACTGCCAGGAAGCCGCCACGTCCATCCAGCCGTGCACCAGGACCAGCGGCGTGCGGCCCGGCGCCGGCTCGCCCCACAGGCGCACGTGATAGCGCAGGTTGCGGATGGCGACGAACTCGCTGCGGGATGCTTTCCGGGCCGGGTACATGGGCGTGACTATAGGCTGCGCGGCAACGGGTCTCCTAGAATCGCCGCACCCTGGTGACACACCACGCGAGGAGGCGGGCGACATGGCGATGAGGGACGACTGGGCGGCTCTGCACCGCGGTTTCGGCTGGCAGGTGCCGGCAGGCTTCAACATCGCGCAGGCCTGCTGCGGCCGCTGGGCGGCGCGGCCGGATGCGGCGCAGCGCGTCGCGATCGTGGACCACGGCAGCGGCGCGACCCTGAGCTACGCCGCCTTGCAGCGCGAAGCCCATGCCATGAGCCGGCTGCTGTCCAAACTCGGCGTGCAACGCGGCGACCGCGTGGCCATCGTGATGCCGCAGCGCTTCGAGACCGCCATCGCTTACATGGCGGTGCTGCAGATGGGCGCGGTGGCGATGCCCTTGTCGATGCTGTTCGGCCCCGACGCGCTGGAGTACCGGCTGCAGGACAGCGAGGCGGTGGTGGCGCTCTGCGACGAGAGCTCGATCGCCAACATCGCGCAGGTGCGGGCGCAATGCCCCGCGCTGCGCACGGTGGTCGGCGTGGGCGCGGCTTCCGCCGACTTGTCCTGGGAGGCGCAGCGTGAACAGCTGGCGCCGGAGTTCGTGCCGGTGGAGACGGCGGCCGACGACGGCGCGGTCCTGATCTACACCAGCGGCACGACCGGGCCGCCGAAGGGCGCGCTCATTCCGCATCGGGCGCTGATTGGCAACCTGCCTGGCTTCGTGTGCAGCCAGAACTGGTTCGGTTTCGACGGTGGTGGCGAGAGCAGAGCGGTCTTCTGGTCCCCGGCCGACTGGGCGTGGACGGGCGGACTGATGGACGCCTTGCTCCCGACGCTCTACTTCGGCCGCGCCATCGTCGGCTGCAACGCGCGCTTCAGCCCGGAGCTGGCCTTCCAGCTGCTGGAGCAACGCGGCGTCACGCACACCTTCCTGTTTCCCACCGCGCTGAAGGCGATGATGAAAGCCTTCCCGCAGCCGCACGAACGCTTCGCGCTGCAGCTGCAGGCGATCATGAGCGCCGGCGAGGCGGTGGGCGACGCCGTGTTCGCATATTGCCGCGACCAGCTGGGCGTCGTGCCCAACGAGATGTTCGGCCAGACCGAGATCAACTACGTCGTGGGCAACTGCGCCATCCACTGGCCGGCCCGCGCGGGCAGCATGGGCCGGCCTTACCCGGGCCACCGCGTCGCCGTCATCGACGACGAAGGCAGGGAATGCCCGGCCGGCGTGCCGGGCGACGTGGCGGTGAACCGCTTCGACGTGCACGGCGACCCGGACCCGATCTTCTTCCTGGGCTACTGGAAGAACCCGGGGGCCACGCGCCGCAAGTACACCGGCGACTGGTGCCGCACTGGCGACCTCGCCACCCGCGACGCCGACGGCTACCTCTGGTACCAGGGCCGCGCCGACGACGTTTTCAAGGCGGCGGGCTACCGCATCGGCCCGAGCGAAATCGAGAACTGCCTGGTCAAGCACCCGGCGGTGGTCAATGCGGCGGTCGTGCCCAAGCCCGACCCCGATCGCGGCGCGCTGGTGAAGGCCTACGTGGTGCTGGCCCCGCAGGCCGCGCAGCAGCGGGCCGGTGGCGACGCCGCACGATTCGACGCGGAGCTGGTCGCGCAGTTGCAGCTACATGTGAAGGACAAGCTGGCGCCCTACGAGTACCCGAAGGAGATCGAGTTCATCGAGGCCTTGCCGATGACGACCACCGGCAAGGTGCAGCGCCGCGTGCTGCGGCTGCGCGAGGAAGAGCGCGCCCGCGCGGCCGGGGGCGCAGCATGAGCGCGGTGCGCGAGGGCATGCCGGCTTCAACGCTGCAGTCCGAGGCCATGCGCGCCTGGATCCCGGCGCTGCTGTTCGGGCTTCTGCTGGTGGAGTGGGCCTGGGGCTGGGATCCCACGGACACCGTCGCCGGCGTGTTCGGCCCGGGGAGCAACCGGAACGGATTCCACGAAATGGATTGGATCCGGCTGGTCTTCCTGCACAACGCCCTCCAGCCCGTCTACGTGGCACTGGCCGTGGGCGCGACCTGGCTGGCGCGCCATCACCTGCTGGTGCGGCATGCCATCGCGCCGCCGCTGCCGTGGATGGCCTGGGCCGCGCTTGCGTTCTACGCCGTCGCCCAGGCCGTCTGGCTCGCGCGGCGCTTCGGCCTGGAGTCGCTACCGCTGCCGCAGGCGATGGCGCTGAGCTATGCGACGGCGGTGGCCGCCCTGGCTTTCAAGGTCTGCGCCGCGGGCGCGGTGGGCCACGCTCTCGTCCGCGGCAGCGCCCAGGACCACGCGTGGGCGCCGACGCAGCCGCCTGACGTGGAGGCGACAGCGAGACCGCCCGCGCGCTGGGGCCTTGCGATGGTGGTCGCGGTCGCGCTCGCCCTGTATCCGCTGTTCCCGCTCTTCGACTACTTCTCCTTCCTGTCGCGGCTCTTCTTGGGGCTGGGTCCGGGAACCGCGCTGCTGCTGCGCAGCGGGGTCGCATTGATGCTCGCGTGGCTGCTCCTGCGGGTGCTGCAGCGGCGCGGCGTGGCGCAGCCGCCCGCCCGGGCCCGGCTCGCGCGCGCGGCGTTCATCGTGACCTGCGTGTTCCTGCTGCTTGCTCCGGTCGGCTTCATCCTGTCCGCCATTCCGTATGGCGGGGGCAATCTGCCGGACGAACTCCGGCTGCTGCCGGCGGCCGCGCAGCTGCTGGGCCTGCTGGCTTTCCTGCAACTGCTGCGCCGGCCCCGCACGGAGGCTGCGCATGGCTAAGGGCCATCTCGCGCTGCGGCTGTACCGCGGCCTGCGCGCGCGGCCGCGGCTGCTGGGCTCCATGGCCTTCGGCGTGCTCGTGTTCGTGCTCGCCAGGACCTTCTCGCCCTGGCGCGACGCCGGCTGCGCGCTGGTGGCCTGGAACGCGGGCGCCTTGCTGTACCTGGCCCTGGCCTGGGAATGGATGCGCGAAACGGACGTCAAGGCGATCCAGCAGCGCGCCATCGGCCAGGACGAAGGCCGCATCGCGATCCTGTCGGTGGTCGTGCTCGCGGCGGCGGCGATGCTGGTCGCGGTGGGCACGCAGCTCGGGCAGGCGCGCGACCTCCATGGGAGCGCGCGCGTGCTGCACGTGAGTTTCGCGGTGCTGACCATCGTGACGTCGTGGCTGTTCACGCAGGTGGTGTTCGCGCTGCACTATGCGCACGACTTCTACCTGTTGCGGCTGCGCGGCCAGAAGGACCCGCTCGACTTTCCCGGCACGCCGGACCCGAGCTACTTCGACTTCTTCCACTTCGCCTGCATCATCGGCACCTCGTCGCAGACGGCCGACATCACCTTCATGGGCCAGGCGCTGCGGCCGGTGGGCACGCTGCATTGCGTCGTCGCCTTCTTCTTCAACGCGAGCCTGATCGCGCTTTCGATCAACGTGGTGGCCGGCCTGCTGTAGGAAAGGTCCGTCGCCGCAAAGCAAAGCCGTCCCGCACGGCTGCGCTTGCACCTCGTTACCCTGCCGGCATGCGATTCGGATGGCGAGGTGCAGGATATTTCGGAGCCGGGCTCTTGCTCGGGGTGCTCGGCATGGGCCTGATGTTCGGGCCGCAGCTCGATCCTGCGACCACCGCGCGCCTGCTGGGCGCGTCGGACGAAACCGCCTCCGCGGCGACCCACGCTGCCGGCGCGGGACCGGCGGTGGCCGCCGCGTCGGCGCCCGCAGTCCCGCAGGCACCGTTCGCGCCAGTGGACGCGACGCCGACTTCCGCCACCAGCGAGAGCTACGCGGCTGCCAGGCAAGCCGTGGCCAATCTCCCGATTGCCGCGCAGGTGGCTTCGGTCCGCGAGACGGCGCCCAAGCGCGCGGCCAGCCGCGAAGCGGTCGCGCCGCCGGCAGAGCGCGAGGCGCTGCCACCGCCGGAGCGCGAGACCCTTGCCCGGCCGCCCGTGGATGCGATGGCCAGGCCGCCCGTGGAGCGCGAGGCTGTCATGCGCCCCTTCGTCGAGCGTGACCCGACCGCCAGGCCCGCGCCGGACACCACGGCCAGGCCGGCCGCCAGCGACACGGTCACTGCCGCCGATGCACCGGTGCGCCGCCCGCGTCCTGCGCCTGACGACGCGCAGCCGGCGAACACGATCCGCATCGCGCCGGAGCCGCCGCGCAATCCGCCGCCGGCGCCGCGCCAGGCGCAAAACGAAGACACGCCCACGGCCGCCACCGGCAGTGCGACGGGCAGCGCCACCGCCACCGACCCGGGTGGCGGCGAACCCCTCCAGTGATTCAGGGCTCGGGCACGCCCGCCAGCGTGACCGGCGGCGCCCAAAGCGCGTCGTAGAAGGCCGAGTGCCGCTGCAGGCTGGCCTGCGCGTTGCCGTCTTCGGCCAGCGACTGGCAGCGCACAGGCCCGAGCGCGGAGCAGCCCAGGCCGAAGCGGCCGTCCTGCAGCTGGAAGCCCAGCGCCGTGAGCAGCGTCGGCGCCAGGTCGAAGTGGTCGATGACGCGCCGGTTCGGCGCCAGCGCGCTGGCCGTGAGGATGCGGTTGTAGACCGAGCGGCGTGCGCCCTGCAGCTTGCGGCCCATGTCGCTGGCCGGCATGGTGAGGTGGTCGCCCGTCAGCACGACGTCGGTGCCGGCCAGCAGGCCCTCGGCCTGCGCCTGCTGCACGAAGCGGCGCACCAGCAGCGCGGTGCAGTCGACGGCGTCGCGGAAGTCGCCATGCGTGGCGGGGCAGGTGGGCGACAGATAGCCGCGCGGCGGGTGCATGCCGATGGTGAGGACCGTCAGGTTGAAGGGCTGCTTCGCCGCCGCCAGTGCGCGCAATTTCAGCAGCGCCTGCGTGAACAGCGCGTCGTCGTTGAGGCCCCATTCGTTCAGCAGCACCTCCGGGTCCTCAGCCACCCATTCATCGCGGCCCAGCACCTCGTCGTAGCCGTGCTGCAGCAGGAAATGGTCCTTGCCGGCGAACTGGCGGGCCGCGCCGCCCAGGAAGACCTGGTGGTAGCCGGCGTCCTTCAGCACGTCGCCCAGGCAGCGGGCCCGCGGCAGGAAGTTCGCGACGCTTTCACCCAGGTCGTTGGAGCCCAGGATGCCCAGCGGCTTCAGCGGCAGGCCGCACTGCGAGGACACCATGCCGGCGATGGTCCAGCCGGTGCCGGGCAGCTGGCGGAAATCGCTGAAGCTCAGGTTGTCGGCCGCCGGCAGGCCTGCCAGCGGGTCGACGCCGTAGGCGGTCTCCAGCGACTCGGCGTAGATCAGCACCAGGTTGCGCTTCTGCGCCGGAGCGACGGGCTGCGCCGGAGCGGCGTAGTGCGTGGCGATCCAGTCCTGGCCGGAGAAATCGGGCGGCTGCATCACGACGTCCGCGTGCACCGCCCAGCCACTGGCCAGCGTGAAGGCAAGCACCTGCCCGGGCCAGGTGAAGTAGCGCCGCTGCAGCCGGCCGACGCTGGCCAGCGCCAGGGTCAGCACCAGCGCATAGGCCAGCGGCGCCAGCACGCAGTTGCTGATGCCGTTGTGCACCAGGGCGCTGTCCGCCTTGACGAGCGCGCCGGGCGACTGCTGCAGGTGGTAGAGGATCTGGTCCAGGTCGACCCGGCCGAAGCGGCGGGCGAACCAGTTTCCGGTGCTCACGAGCACCGACAGGCCGTACAGCAGCAGGTAGCGGAAGACCCAGCCGGACATGCAGCCCATTCTGGTGAGCGAAAGTAACTCTGCTGTAAAGCGGGCGTTTCCGTCTCCTGAAGCAGGACCGTGAATTTGTTCCCAAATGTAGAGCCGGGCGGGCTTCCGACGCCGAAAGTTCGCTGCTGCCGGCCGGACGTGATAATGCCGGCCAGCTTTCCCCGTCGTCCCCTCCCAACTCCATGCAAGAACGAATCCAGCTCGGCCAGAGCGATCTCCGCGTCACCCGCATCTGCCTCGGCACCATGACTTTCGGCGAACAGGTCGCCGAACGCGATGCCCACGCCATCATGGACCGCGCCGTCGAGCGCGGCATCAACTTCCTGGACACCGCGGAGATGTACGCGGTGCCGGCGCGCAGGGAAACCTACGGCGCCACCGAAACCATCATCGGCAACTGGCTGGCCGCACGCCCCGGGCTGCGGCAGAAGCTGGTGCTCGCCACCAAGGTGGCCGGCCCTTCGCGCGGCATGCCCTGGGTGCGCCAGGGCTCGGGCATGACGCAGGAAGACATCGCCGCGTCCTGCGACGCCTCGCTGCGCCGCCTGAAGACCGACGTCATCGACCTGTACCAGATCCACTGGCCCGAGCGCAACGTGCCGGCCTTCGGCTCGATCTACTACGACCCCAAGCAGGAGCGCACCCAGACCACCATCCACCAGCAGCTGGAAGCGCTGGAGAAGCTGGTGCGCGCAGGCAAGGTCCGCTACATCGGCCTGTCGAACGAGACGCCCTATGGCGTGCACGAATTCGTGCGGCTCGCCGAGCAGTACCAGCTGCCGCGCATCGCCACCGTGCAGAACGTCTACTGCATGATCAGCCGCGCGCTGGAGAACGGCCTGGACGAGAGCATGTACCGCCTGGGCGTGTCGCTGCTGGCGTATTCGCCGCTGGGGTTCGGCCTGCTCACGGGCAAGTACGACGCGAGCGGCACCGAAGGCCCGGACGCGCCCAAGGGCGCGCGCATCTCCTCGTACGAGAGCGTGCGCAAGCAGCGCTGGGGCCGCCCCGGCGCGCTGGAAGCGGCGCGCCGCTACAACGCGCTGGCGCGCGAGCACGGCCTGACGCCCACGCGCATGGCGCTGGCCTGGTGCTACACCAAGTGGCAGGTGGCCAGCACCATCATCGGCGTCACCTCGCTGCCGCAATTGGACGAGGACCTGGACGCCTGGGGCACGACCCTGTCGCCCGAGCTGCTCGCGAAGATCGACGCGATCCGCTGGGAGCTGCGCGACCCGGCGGCCTGAGGCCATGGCACGCAAGGACCACGTCAGCGAAACGCCCGCCACCGCCTTCCTCAAGGCGAACGGCGTGGGCTTCACCGAGCATCCGTACGAGTACCTGGAGCACGGCGGGGCGCAGCACAGTGCAGCGGTGCTGGGTTTTGACCCGTTCACGGTGGTGAAGACGCTGGTGATGGAGGACGAGAAGGCGCGGCCGCTGATCGTGCTGATGCACGGCAACCGCACCGTCTCGACCAAGAACCTGGCGCGCCAGGCCGGCCTGAAGTCGGTGCAGCCCTGCAAGCCGGAGGTGGCCAACCGCCACAGCGGCTACCTGGTGGGCGGCACCTCGCCCTTCGCCACCCGCAAGCAGATGCCGGTGTACGTGGAGGAGAGCATCCTCGCCTTGCCGCGCATCGTGCTCAATGGCGGGCGGCGCGGCTACCTGGTCGGGATCGACCCGCAGGTGCTGGTGCAACTGCTGGTTGCGAAGCCGGTGAACTGCGCGCTCGACGAAACTTGAGCCCTTCCTGACCGTCGCCTGACTTTTCGCAGGTTGTCCCTCCTGACAGCCGTGATTGCCCGTGCTACACCGCGCGCACAACACAACAGGAGGCGACGATGACTTGGCAACAGGTGTACGACCCCATGCACAGCATGGTGCTCTCCACGCTGCTGGCGGCGATCCCCGTGGTCGTGATGCTGGTGGGACTCGGGTTCCTGCACATGAAGGCGCACTACGCGGCGCTGGCGGGCCTGGTGGCGGCGATCGTGATCGCGATCGTCGCCTACGGCATGCCGGCCGGCATGGCGGGGCGCGCGGCTTTCCTCGGTGGCATCACGGGCCTGCTGCCGATCGGCTGGATCGTGCTGAACATCATCTTCCTGCACCAGCTCACCGAGCGGAACGGCTCCTTCCAGGTGCTGCAGGATTCGATCGCCGGCATCACTGAGGACAGGCGGCTACAGCTGCTGCTGATCGCCTTCTCCTTCGGCGCCTTCTTCGAGGGCGCGGCGGGTTTCGGCACGCCGGTGGCGGTGACCGCCGCCATGCTGATCGGACTGGGCTTCTCGCCGCTGGCTGCCTCCGCGCTGTCGCTGATCGCGAACACCGCGCCGGTGGCCTACGGCGCGCTGGGCACGCCCATCATCACGCTGGCCGCGGTGCACGGCTACGACGTCAATGCGGTGTCGGCGATGGTGGGGCGCCAGCTGCCCTTCTTCTCGCTGCTGGTGCCGTTCTGGCTGATCTGGGCCTTCGCCGGCTTCCGCGGCATGCTGCAGGTGTGGCCGGCGATCCTGGTGACGGGCGTGTCCTTCGCGATCCCGCAGTTCGTCGTTTCCAACTACTTCGGCCCCTCGCTGGTGGACGTGATCGCCGCCGCGGTGTCCATGCTGTGCCTGGCGCTGTTCCTGAAGGCCTGGAAGCCGAAGGTGGTGTGGACCTCGGTGGTGCCGCGCGGCCGCGAGGCGGACGCCGGCGACGCGCCGCCGCCGCGGGCACGCGCGCAGCACCCGCGGGCCGCGGTGTGGCGCGCGTGGATGCCCTGGGCGTTGCTGGCCATCTTCGTGTTCCTGTGGGGCCTGCCGGTGGTGAAGACCTGGTTGAACGGCGTGTTCGCGCCGGCCTATCCGATCGGGGGCCTGCACAACATGATCGAGCGCGTGCCGCCGGTGGTGACGAAGAACACCAAGGAAGCCGCGGTCTACGCGTTCACGCTGCTGTCGGCCACCGGCACCGCGATCCTGTTCGCCGCGATCGTCGGCGGCCTGCTGGCGCGCTACAACCCGGTGCAACTGGTGCAGGTGTACGGCGCGACCTTCTGGAAAGTGCGCTATTCGCTGATGACGATCGCGCTGATGCTGGCGCTGGGCACGGTCACACGCTACTCGGGCCTGGACACGACCCTGGGCCTGGCCTTCGCCGCCAGCGGCGTGCTGTATCCCTTCTTCGGCACGCTCATGGGCTGGCTGGGGGTGGCGCTCACCGGCTCGGACACGGCGTCGAACGTGCTGTTCGGGGGCATGCAGAAGGTGGCCGCGGGCCAGCTCGGATTGCCGATCAACCTGATGGGCGCGGCCAACAGCTCGGGCGGCGTCATGGGCAAGATGATCGACGCGCAGTCCATCGTGGTCGCATCGACGGCCACGGGCTGGTTGAACAAGGAAGGCGAGATCCTGCGCTACGTGTTCTTCCACTCGCTGGCGCTCGCCGCGCTGGTCGGCATCCTGGTGATGCTGCAGGCCTACGTTCCGCCCTTCACGAACATGGTGATCCACTAGCCCGCGCTGGCAAAATACGGCTTCTCGGAGAACAAAGAGGAGGAGCCGGGTTTGGACTACATCTATGCAGTGGCCGCGGTGCTCGCGGCCTATCTCCTGGGTTCGCTGGCCTTTGCCGTGCTGGTGAGCCGGGTGATGGGCCTGAAGGACCCGCGCACCTTCGGCAGCAAGAACCCGGGCGCCACCAACGTGCTGCGTTCCGGCAGCAAGCCGGCCGCCATCGTCACGCTGCTGCTCGACGCGCTCAAGGGCTTCGTGCCGGTGCTGGTGGTGCGCCTGTATGGCGACAGCATCGGCCTGGGCGACGGCACCGTGGCCCTGGTGGCGCTGGCCGCCTTCCTGGGCCACCTGTACCCGGTCTACTTCCGCTTCCAGGGCGGCAAGGGCGTGGCCACCTTCATCGGCGTGGTGTTCGGCATTCACTGGGCGCTGGGCGTCGCCACCGGCCTCACCTGGATCATCATCGCCTTCTTCTTCCGCTACTCCTCGCTCGCCTCGCTGGTGGCGGCGATCTTCGCGCCGGTGTACTACCTGCTCGGTGACCGCATGGCGTGGTACGCGGAAACGCCGATCGCCTTCGCGCTGTTCGTGATGGCGGCGCTGATGGCGTGGCGCCATCGCGAGAACATCAGGCGCTTGCTGGCGGGGACGGAATCCCGCCTGGGGTCCAAGGCCAAGTCCAAGGCCTGACCGGCCGGCCAACCGTTTCCACCAGGCCCAAGGGCGGCGCGATCTGCGGATCGCGGCCGCCCTTTTTGCATTGGTCTCGCGGCTACGGGTTTTCCCTAGTTTTTAGGGTTTTTCGTCCTCGGTACAGTCCAATCCGTTCCACATATAGATCGTTGTTTCACATACGAAACAAGACATGCCAAGCACCACCTCCAACGCCCCGCTGCTCGCCGCCCGCCGCATCCTCGTCACCGGTGCCGCCCGCGGCCTCGGCCTGTCCTTCGCGCAGGCGCTCTGCGCGCACGGCGCCCGCGTGGTGCTGGCGGACCTGCGGGCCGAGCTGCTGCAAGCCAGTGTCGCGCAACTGAAGGCGCAGGGCCACGACGTCCACGGCGTGCCGGTCGACGTGTCCGACCCCGCATCGATCACCGGCTGCGTGGCGCAGGCCGTGGAAATGCTGGGCGGCCTGGACGGCCTGGTGAACAACGCCGCCATCACCGACTCCGGCGGCAAGACGGTGGACGAACTGGACATCGAGACCTGGGACCGCGTGATGGACGTCAACGTCCGCGGCACCTGGCTCGTCACGCGCGCCTGCCGCCCGCACCTGGCCAGGAGCGGCCGCGGAGCGATCGTCAACCTGGCCTCCGACACCGCGCTGTGGGGCGCGCCCCGCCTGCTGGCCTACGTGGCGAGCAAGGGCGCGGTGATCGCGATGACGCGCACGCTGGCCCGCGAGCTCGGCGCCGACGCCATCACCGTCAACGCCATCGCCCCCGGCCTGGTGAACGTGGAAGCCACGCAGTACGTGCCGGAAGCGCGGCACCGCCTGTACGTGGAGCAGCGCGCGCTGCAGCGCGAGCAGATGCCGGACGACGTGACCGGCGCCGTGCTCTATGCGCTGTCCGACCTGGCGCGCTTCGTCACAGGGCAGCTGCTCGCCGTCAACGGCGGCTTCGTCATGCATTGAATTCGAGTGAAGGAAGAAAGCACCATGAGTGAATCCAAGGAAAAGCGCAGCTGGGACCGCCCCGAAGGCGCCAACTTCAAGGACTGGATGGAAACGCGCGTCGCGCGCTTCTCCAGCCGCAAGTACGACTTCGACGCGCTGAAGTTCCAGGCCGACTTCGACCCCAAGTACCGCCGCGGCCAGATGCGCTATGTCGGCACCGGCGGCACCGGCGTGGCCAAGGACGTGAACACGATCCCGGCCGAGCACTTCACCTTCTCCACGATGGTCATCCCGGCCGGCCACGAAGGCCCGTCGCACCTGCACACGGACGTCGAGGAAGTGTTCTTCCTGATCCGCGGCAAGATGAAGGTCGTCCTCGAGAAGGACGGCGAACGCTACGAGACCATCCTCACCGACCGCGACGTCATCTCGGTGCCGCCCGGCGTGTACCGCGAGGAGATCAACATCGGCGACGAAGACGCGCTGATGTGCGTGATGCTGGGCGCGGCCAAGCCGGTGACGCCCAGCTATCCGCCCGAGCACCCGCTCGCCAAGATCAAGCGCTGAGCGAGGCGTCGCGATGAAGACCGAGGCCCTGCTGTCCTGCTTCCCCGAGCGCGTGCTGCCCTTGAGCGGCGGCGCGCAGGTGGCCGTGCGCGAGCGCGGCACGCCGGGGCAGGGCCCCGCGCTGGTCCTGCTGCATGGCATCAGCTCCAGCGCCGCTTCCTGGGTGCCGGCGCTGCCGCAGCAGCACGTCGTCGCCTGGGACGCCCCGGGCTACGGCCTGTCTACGCCGCTGCAGCAAGCCGCGCCCGCGGCCGCCGACTACGCGCAGCGCCTGCACGAGACGCTGCTGGCGCTGGGCATCACCCGCTGCGTGCTGGTGGGCCATTCGCTGGGCTGCCTGATGGCTTGCGCTTACGCGGCCCGCAGCGAGCGCATCGAGCTGCAGCGCGTCGTGCTGATCTCCCCGGCGCGTGGCTACGGCGACGATGCGCAGGCTTCCGAGCGCGTGCGGCGCGAGCGCACGCAGGCGCTGGAGAGCAAGGGTGTCGCCGGCATCGCCGCCGCCATCGACCAGCGCCTCGTCACAGCCAACGCCAGCGACGAAGCCCGCGCCTGGGTGCGCTGGAACGCCGCCCGCCTGCATCCGCAAGGCTACCTGCAGGCCGTGCAGATGCTGGCTAACAGCACGCTGGCCGCCATCCCCGCCGGCATCCCGGTGGAAGTGCACTGCGGCGACGCCGACGTGGTGACGCCGCCCGCCAGCTGCGAGCAGGCCGCCCGCGCCCTGGGCGCGAGCTACCAACCCATTCCCGACGCCGGCCATGCCAGCCATGCCGAGCGTCCCGATGCCGTGGCCGCGATCCTGCGCGCCGCCGCCAGCGACAAGTAACGATGGCCGATACCGACAACCTCGCCGACGACAACGGCGCCGACAAGTACACCGTCCCGGCGCTGGAGCGCGGGCTGCGCATGCTGGGCGAGTTCAACCGCGACACGCGCGTGATCAGCGCGCCCGAGTTCGCGCGCCGCCTGGGCCTGCCGCGCTCCACCGTGTTCCGCCTCCTCAGCACGCTGGAAGGCATGGGCTACGTGGAGCGCCAGGGCAACGACTACCGCCTGGGCGTCGCCGTGCTGCGCCTGGGCTTCGAATACATCGCCTCGCTGGAACTTACCGAGCTGGGCCAGCCGGTGCTGCAGCGCCTGTGCGACGACATCCGCTACCCGGTGAACATCGTGGTGCGCGACTCCCGCTCCATCGTCTACGTGGCCAAGGTCACGCCGCCGACGCCCTTCGCCAGCGCGGTACGCGTGGGCACGCGGTTGCCGGCGCACGCCACGGTGCTGGGCCGCATCCTGCTGGAAGACCTGACCCTGCACGAGCTGCGCACGCTCTATCCCGAGGAGCACCTGGAAGAGTTCTCGCACAGCACGCCCAAGACCGTGCTGGAGCTGTTCGACATGGTGGAGCGCGACCGCGCCCGTGGCTACGTGCTGGGCGAGGGCTTCTTCGAGGCGAGCATCTCCACCATCGCCGCGCCGGTGCGCGACCACACCGGCCACATCGTCGCCGCCCTGGGCGCGACGATTCCTTCGGCCCATATCGACCCGGAGCGCATCGACAGCCTGGTGGCGCGCGTGCGCACCTCGGCCGACGAGCTGTCGGGCCTGCTCAATTACACGCCCCGCCGGGCGGCCGGCGCGCAGGTGCTGCCGCTGGCGCGCGGCCGCTGAAGGACACGCGATGTTCACAAGCAACTTGCAAGGCGTCACCGCCGTCGTCACCGGCGGCTCGTCGGGCATCGGCCTGGCCACCGCCGAACTGTTCCTCGCCGCTGGCGCCAACGTCGCCATCTGCGGCCGCAACCCCGAACGCCTGCAGCAGGCCGTTGCCGGCCTGCGTGAACAGTTCCCCCAGGCGAAGCTGCTGGCGCAGGCCTGCAACGTGCTGGAGCCGGAGCAGGTGCAGGGCTTCGCCGCCGCCGTGGAACGCGAGCTCGGCGCCGCCGGCATCCTGGTGAACAACGCCGGCCAGGGCCGCGTGTCCACCTTCGCCGACACCACCGACGCCGCCTGGACCGAGGAACTGCACCTGAAGTTCTTCTCGGTGATCCACCCGACGCGCGCCTTCCTGCCGCAGCTGAAGCGGCAGCCCGACCCCGCCATCGTCTGCGTCAACTCGCTGCTGGCCGCCCAGCCCGAACCGCACATGGTGGCCACGTCCGCCGCCCGTGCCGGCCTGAAGAACCTGGTGCGCTCGCTGGCCACCGAGTTCGCGCCGCACGGCGTCCGCGTCAACGGCATCCTGATCGGGCTCGTGGAGTCCGGCCAGTGGCGCCGCCGCTTCGAGGCCCGCGAGAACCGCGCCGAGACCTGGGAGCAGTGGACCGGCGCGCTCGCCGAGCGCAAGCACATTCCCCTCAAGCGCCTGGGCCTGCCGAAAGAGGCAGCGCAGGCGATCTTCTTCCTCGCGACGCCGCTGTCTTCGTACACGACGGGCGCCCACATCGACGTTTCCGGAGGCCTCAGCCACCATGCTTGACACCCACCCCCGAAGCGCCTTCGGCGCCTCCCCCTCAAGGGGGCGCCACCAGCGGCCCGGCAAAGCCGGTTCCGCGGTGGCACTGGATTGCGCCGCGCCGTTCGCAGGCCGATGAAGACTTCCTCCCGACTGGAATACTGACATGACAGACACCATCACCGTCGGCGCCGCCATCGCGCGCTTCCTCGAGGAGTGCGGCGTGAAGGCCGCCTTCGGCGTCATCTCCATCCACAACATGCCCATCCTCGACGGCATGCACGAGCGCGGCCAGGTCCGCTTCGTGATGGCGCGCGGCGAGGCCGGCGCCACCAACATGGCCGACGCCTACGCGCGCACCACGGCCAGCCTGGGCGTGACGATCACCAGCACGGGCACGGCGGCCGGCAACGCCGCCGGCGCGATGGTGGAAGCGCTGACGGCCGGCACGCCGCTGCTGCACCTGACGGGCCAGATCGAGACGCCTTACCTGGACCAGAGCCTGTCGTACATCCACGAGGCGCCGGACCAGCTGACCATGCTGACCGCGGTGTCCAAGGCGGCCTTCCGCGTGCGCAGCGCGCTGACCGCTCTGTCCACCGTGAAGCTGGCCGTGCAGACGGCGCTGACCGCGCCCACCGGCCCGGTCAGCGTGGAGATCCCGATCGACATCCAGGAAGCGAAGATCCCGCTGCCGGCCGACTGGAGCCCGCTGCCCATCGCGCGCCAGGTGCCCAGCGAGGACGCGCTCGACGCGCTGGCCGAACGCCTAGTGCAGGCCAGGCGCCCGCTGCTGTGGCTGGGTGGCGGCGCGCGCCACGGCGGCGCCGCGGTGCAGCGCCTGCTGGCTCTCGGCATCGGCGTGGTCACCAGCACGCAAGGCCGCGGCATCGTGGCCGAAGACGACCCGCGTTCGCTTGGTGCCTACAACCTGCATGCGCCGGTGGAAAAGTTCTACCAGACCTGCGACGCGATGCTGGTGGTGGGTTCGCGCCTGCGCGGCAACGAGACGCTGAAGTACAAGCTGAAGCTGCCGCGCCCGCTGTACCGCATCGACACCGATGCCGGCGCCGAAGGCCGCTGCTACCCCACGGAGTTCTTCGTGCAGGGCGATTCCGAGCTGGCGCTGAACGGCCTGGCCGACCGGCTGCAGGGCAAGATGAAAATCGATCCCGCCTTCGCCGACGACCTGCTGGCCGCGCGCATTCAGGCCGAAGCCACGCTGATCGACGGCCTCGGTCCCTACGCCGAACTGGTCGCCCAGCTGCAGTCCGTGGCCGGCCGCAACTTCAACTGGGTGCGCGACGTAACGGTCAGCAACAGCACCTGGGGCAACCGTCAGCTGCGCGTCTTCGATCCCACCGCCGGCGTGCACGCCATGGGCGGCGGCATCGGCCAGGGCCTGGCCATGGGCGTGGGCGCGGCCATCGCCGCCGCTGAGACGAAGTCCGGCCGCAAGACGCTGTGCCTGTCCGGCGACGGCGGCTTCATCCTGAACCTGGGCGAGCTCGCCACCGCGGTGCAGGAGAAAGCCAACGTGCTCTACGTGATGATGAACGACCAGCGCTATGGCGTGATCCGCAACATCCAGGACGCGCACTACGGCGGCCGCCGCTGCTACACCGAGCTGCACACGCCCGACTACGCGCAGCTGACCGCTTCGCTGCAGATGGGCCACGCCCGCGTGCGTGACTGGAAAGACCTGCCCGCCGCGCTGGACCGCGCGCAGAGCAGCAGCGGCCCCTTTCTGATGGAGATCGACATGAACGCGATCGGCAGCTTCAAGACCGCCTTCGCCGGCCCGCCCACCAAGCTGGCCCAGCCCGCCTGAGGATGAACATGCTGCGAATTGCCATGCTCGGTTGCGGCGCCATCGGCGCCGGCGTGCTGGAGCTGATCCGGGATGACGCCGACCTGGTGGTGGACACCGTGGTGCTGCCGCCCGGCGCGCATGCCGATGCCGACTGCGCGCTGGCGAAGCACGCGCCGCAGGCCCGCGTGGTGCCGCACCTGGACGGCGAGCATCCCGACCTGGTCGTGGAATGCGCCGGCCATGCAGCGATCGAGGAGCACGTGCTGCCGGCGCTGGAGCGCGGCATCCCCTGCATGGTTGCCTCGGTCGGTGCGCTCAGCGCGCCCGGCATGGTGCAGCGCCTGGAAGAGGCTGCGCGCAAGGGCAAGACGCAGGTGCAACTGCTGTCTGGCGCCATTGGCGGCATCGACGCGCTGGCCGCGGCCCGCGTCGGCGGCCTCGATTCGGTGGTCTACACCGGCCGCAAGCCGCCGCAGGCCTGGAAGGGCACGCCGGCCGAGCGCGCCGTCGACCTCGACGCGCTGACGCAGGCCCAGTGCATCTTCGAAGGCAACGCCGAAGAGGCCGCGCAGCTCTATCCCAAGAACGCCAACGTGGCGGCCACCTTGTCGCTGGCGGGCCTGGGCTTGCAGCGCACCCGCGTGCAGCTGTATGCCGACCCCGGCGTCAGCGAGAACGTGCACCACGTGGAAGCGAAGGGCGCCTTCGGCAGCTTCGAACTGACCATGCGCGGCAAGCCGCTGGCCGCCAACCCCAAGACTTCCGCGCTCACCGTCTACAGCGTGGTGCGGGCCCTGGCCAACCGCGGCCGCGCTCTCGCGATCTGAGGACTTTCGCCATGCTGCTGACCGACACCCAGGAACTGCTGCCCCTGTTCATCGCCGGCGAACGCCGGCTGGGCCGCGGCGCCGAGTCCGAGACTTTCTATCCCGCCACCGGCGAGGCCGTGGGCCGCTTGCGCGCCGCCGACGCGGCCGACGTCGAAGAGGCGATCACCGCCGCCGACCACGCCTTCCGCCACAGCGGCTGGGCGCAGCGCAAGCCGCACGAGCGCGCCGCGGTCCTGCACCGCGTGGCCGCGCTGATCCGCCAGCGGGCCGAGCCGCTGGCGCAGCGCCAGCGCCAGGACAACGGCAAGCCGATCAGCGAGACGCGCGCCCTGGTGGCCAGCGCCGCCGGCACTTTCCAGTTCTTCGCCGCCGCCTGCGAGACCTTCGAAGAGCAGATCACGCCTTCGCGCGGCGACTTCATGACCATGAGCGTCTACGAGCCGATGGGCGTCGTGGCTGCCATCACGCCCTGGAACTCGCCGATCGCGAGCGAGGCGCAGAAGATGGCGCCGGCGCTGGCCGCCGGCAACTCCGTGGTCGTCAAGCCGGCCGAAGTGACGCCGCTGATGGCGCTGGAACTCGCCGCCATCTGCGAGGAAGCCGGCGTGCCCAAGGGCGTGGTCAGCGTGGTGTGTGGCCGCGGCTCGGTGATCGGCGATGCCATCACCAGGCATCCGCTGGTCAAGCGCGTGTCCTTCACCGGCGGCACCACCACCGGCAAGCACATCGCCCGCATCGCCGCCGACAAGATGATGCCGGTGTCGCTGGAGCTCGGTGGCAAGTCCGCCACCATGGTGCTGGAGGACGCCGACCTGGACCACGCGGTCAACGGCGTGTTGTACGGCATCTTCAGCAGCTCCGGTGAATCCTGCATCGCCGGCTCGCGCCTGTTCGTGGCGCGCAAGCTGTACGACGCCTTCCTGGACAAGCTCGCCACCAAGGCCGCAGCGCTGCGCGTGGGCGACCCGGCTGACGAGCGCACGCAGATGGGTCCGCTGATCACGCCCAGGCACCGCGAGACCATTGAGTCCTACGTGGCGCTGGGCCAGAGCGAAGGCGCGCGCGTGCTCACCGGCGGCAAGCGGCCGCAAGGCGCGCTGTTCGACAAGGGCAACTACTACCTGCCGACGATCCTCGACGGGCTGACGAACAGCGCGCGAACGGTGCAGGAAGAGATCTTCGGCCCGGTGCTGGTGGCGATCCCCTTCGACGACGAAGCCGACCTGCTGGCCCAGGCCAACGACAGCGTCTACGCGCTGGCCGCCGGCATCTGGACCCGCGACTACAAGAAGGCGTGGCGCATCGGCCGCGCGGTACAGGCCGGCACGGTCTGGATCAACACCTACAAGCAGTTCTCGATCAGCACGCCGTTCGGCGGCTGGCGCGACAGCGGCCTGGGCCGCGAGAAGGGTCGCCTGGGCATCCAGCAGTACATGGAGCAGAAGAGCCTGTACTGGGGCCTCAACGAAGCGCCGCTCGCCTGGGCCAACTGAAGGAACAAGACCATGAGCGTACTGGGCATCGACGAAATCACCTACGGCGCGGACGACCTCGCCACCTGCAAGCGCTTCTTCGCCGACTGGGGGCTGCAGCTGGTGCAGGAAGAGGGCGACCGCCTCGTCTTCGAAACCTTGAACGGCTGCCGCGTGATCGTGGCCGCGCCGGACCGCGCCGGCCTGCCGGCCTCCATGGAAAGCGGCAACACGCTGCGTGAAGTGGTGTGGGGCGTGGAAAGCGAACTGGACCTCGCGCGCTTCGCGGAACGCATCCGCAAGCTGCCAAGCTTCGTGCAGCAGGACGGCCGCATCGGCTGCACCGACCCCAACGGCCTGGCCGTGCGCTTCCAGGTGACGAAGAAGCGCGCCGTGGAAGTGCAGTCCGCCGACTACAACACCTGGAACCGCAAGGGCCGCATCAACGCCGCCGCGCCGGCCTACGAGCGCGCGACGCCCATCGAAGTGGGCCACGTGGTGTTCTTCGTCAAGGACGTGGGCGCCTGCGAGCAGTTCTACGTGGACAACTTCGGCTTCGTCGCTTCCGACCACTACCCCGGCCGCGGCGCCTTCCTGCGCTGCGCTGCCGAAGGCGGCCACCACGACCTGTTCCTGCTGCAGCGCCCCGACCAGCACGCCGGCCTGAACCACGTGGCCTTCACCGTGCGCGACATCCACGAGGTGTTCGGCGGCGGCATGCACATCTCGCGCTGCGGCTGGGACACCGAACTGGGCCCGGGCCGCCACCCGATCTCCTCGGCCTACTTCTGGTACTTCCGCAACCCCGCCGGCGCGCTGGTGGAGTACTACGCCGACGAAGACCAGCTGACCGCCGACTGGCAGCCGCGCGACTTCGAGCCCGGCCCCACCGTGTTCGCCGAATGGGCCATCGCCGGCGGCATCGACGGCAACACGCGCCGCCAGAAGTCCGTCGAAGCCCCGACCAAGCAATTCATCACCGACCGCAAGTAAGAAACCATGCGCCGCAGTTCTTTCCTGATCCGCCTCGCCTCCGTTGCCGCCGCCGTGTGCGCGCTGGTGCCTGCCGCCCACGCGCAGGACCCGGCGGGCCTGGGCAGCAAGCCCTTCAGCATCGTCGCCCCGTTCCCGCCCGGCGGCCCCATCGACACGCTGGCCCGCGTGCTGGCCGACGGCCTGGCCAAGCAGTACAAGCAGGCCGCGGTCGTCGACAACAAGCCAGGCGCCAACGGCAACATCGGCATCGAGCAGGTGAAGCGCGCCGCGCCGGACGGCCACACGCTGCTGGTGGTGCCCGCCGGCAACCTGACGATCAACCCCACGCTGATGCACAACCTGGGCTACGACGTCGACCGTGACTTCGCCCCGGTGAGCACGCTGGCCCGCGCGTCCAACGTGATCGCGGTGAACCCCAACGTGCCGGCGAGGAACATCGCCGAACTGGTGGCGCTGTCCAAGGCCAAGCCCAACACCATCAGCTATGCGTCGCCCGGCGTGGGCAGCGGCCTGCACCTGGCCGGCGAGCTGTTCCGCCAGCAGAGCGGCGCCGACATCCTGCACGTGGCCTACAAGGGCACCGCGCCCGGCCTGAACGACGTGATCGGCGGCACCGTGCCCATGATCATCGGCAACCTGCCGGCGCTGCTGCCGCAAATCCAGAACGGCAAGCTGCGCCCGCTGGCCGTGACCGACCCGCAGCGCGACCCCGCCATCCCCAGCGTGCCGACCTTGGCCGAAGCCGGCGTGCCCGGCGTCGCCGTGACCTCGTGGTACGGCGTGCTGGCACCCAAGGGCACGCCGCCCGCGGTCGTCGAGCAACTGGCCAAGGACGCCGCCCGCATCCTCAACGAGCCGGCCAACAAGGCCAACCTGGAAAAGATCGGCCTGCATGCCTGGCTGGTCCCCACCGCCGCCTTCGGCGACCTGATCCGCAAGGAAACGGCCACCTGGGCCCCCGTCATCCGCAGCCGAAAGATCGAAGCGCAGTAAGCCGCGCATCCACCCTCCCGCCCGCAAGGACACGCACATGAACCTGAATCGCCGTCACGCCCTGGCGCTCGCCGCCGCCCTCGCCACCGCAGTCGTCGCCGTGCCTGCAGCGGCGCAGGACAAGTGGCCCAGCAAGCCGATCACGCTCGTCGTGTCCTACCCCGCGGGCGGCGACACCGATGCCATGGCCCGCCTGTTCGCCGAGAAGCTGCAGGGCCGCCTGGGCCAGACGGTGATCGTGGACAACAAGCCGGGCGCCAGCGGCATCATCGGCAACTCCTTCGTCGCCAAGGCGCAGCCCGATGGCTACACGCTGCTGCTGTCGCCCAGCACCATCTCCATCGCGCAGCTGGTGGTGAAGGCCGGGCCGGCGACCACCTACGACGTGCTGAAGGACTTCTCGCCCATCGTGCTGACCGCGACGCAGCCGCTGTTCCTGGTGGCCGGCCCCAACGGCGCGAAGGACGTGAAGGAGCTGCTGGCCGAGGCCAAGGCCAAGCCGCTGTCCTATGCCAGCCCGGGCAGCGGTTCGCCGATGCACATCCTGGGCGAGCTGTTCAACAAGTCCGCCGGCGTGAAGATCGCGCACGTTCCGTACAAGGGCGTGGCGCCCGCCATCAACGACGTGCTGGGCGGCCACATTCCGCTGACCTACATCACCTGGGGCCCCGTGGAGCCCTACATCGCCACCGGCAAGGTGCACCCGCTGGCCGTGGCCGACAAGGTGCGCTCGCCGCTTGCGCCCAACGTGCCGACGCTGGAAGAACTGGGCGTGAAGGGCGTGGAAGTGGGCGCCTGGCAAGGCCTGATGGGGCCGAAGAACCTGCCGCCCGAGATCGTGAAGACGCTCAACACGCACATGAACGAGATCCTGAAGATGCCCGACGTCGCCGCCAAGATGAAGGTCTTCGGCGCGCTGCCCGCCGGGGGCGAACCCGCCCGCCTGGCCAAGGTCAACGCCGAGGACAACGCGCGCTTCGGGAAGATCATCAAGGAATTCGGCATCCAGGCCGATTGAGACACCGAGGAGACAAACGCCATGGACACCGACCGCTACCTGCAGCCGCAACAGGCGCGCCAGCGCCCGCCGACCATCTTCGAAGACCTGCTGGGCGACGCCATCGAGCGCGCCTTCGCCGCGGGCAACCACACGCTGCCCGAGCTGGTGGCGCACCTGAACCGCGAAGGCCTGCCGGCCGGCAACGGCCAGCCCTGGACCGAAGACAGCTTCAGCGCGCTGATGGCGCGCCTGGGCCGCGAAGGAGACGCCGCATGACCACCATCGCCATTGCCAACGCCGCCGCCGACCCGGTGGAGAAGCTGCTGACCTTCGGGCCCAAGAACCTCTGGTACGCGGTGTGCCCGTCCGGCTTCGTCGGCGAGAAGCCGGTGTCGCTGCGCCGTTTCGGCCGCAAGCTCGCGCTGTGGCGCGACGCCAGCGGCCAGGTCCACGCGCTGGAAGACCACTGCCCGCACCGCGGCGGCCCGCTGTCGCAAGGCGTGGCGCTGGGTGACCGCATCGCCTGCCCGTATCACGGCGTCGAGGTGCGCTGCGACGGCACTGTCACCAAGGTGCCGGGCAGCCCCGGCTGCAAGCTGGAAGGTTCGCGCCCCGCGCTGGCCTTCCACGTGAAGGAAGCCCACGGCGCCATCTTCGCCTTCAACGCCGACAAGAACATCGACGAGCCGCCGGCCTTCACCTTGCCGGAGGAACTGAGCTCGCCCGAATTCTCCAGTTTCCTCTGCTACTCCGAGTGGAAATGCGACTGGCGCTACGCCATGGACAACGTGATGGACCCGATGCACGGGACCTTCCTGCACAAGCAGTCGCACTCCATGGCCGAGGGCGACAGCACGGCCGCTTTCCGCATCCGCGACACCGAGACCGGCTTCGTGTTCGAGAAGACGGGCCAGCGCGGCGTCAACTTCGACTGGACCGAGTGGGGCGTCACCGGCACGGCCTGGATGCGCCTGGAGATCCCGTACCCGAAGACGGGCGGCCCCGGCGGCAACTTCGCCATCGTCGGCTGCGTCACGCCGATCAACGAGCGCATGAGCGCCATCTTCTTCTGGCGCTGCCGCAAGGTGGACGGCTGGATGCGCGACACCTGGCGCTTCCTGTACCGCAACCGCCTGGAGGCGCGCCACTGGGCGGTGCTGGAGCAGGACCGCGTGATGCTGGAAGCCATGGAGCCCGACGCCAACCAGCGCGAGCACCTGTACCAGCACGACATCGGCCTGGTGCGGCTGCGCCGCTTCCTGAAGACGATGGCGACCGAGCAGGCGCAGGCGGCAGCGGGCTGAAGCCATGAGCATGTTGCAGGCCTTCGTGCAGCAGATGCGGCACGAGGCGGACGGCATCGTCAGCGTGGAGCTGCGGCCGGCGGCGGGCGGGGAGTTCCCTGCCTTCGACGCCGGCGCACACATCGACCTGCATCTCGCCAACGGGCTGGTGCGCAACTACTCGCTGCTGAACGCGCCGGGCGAGCGCCACCGCTACGTGATCGGCGTGCTGCGCGACCGCGCCAGCCGCGGCGGCTCGCGCTACGTGCACGAGCAACTGCGGGTGGGCATGACCTTGGCCATCGCCGCGCCGCGCAACAACTTCGCGCTGCATGAGGACGCCGGCCACAGCGTGCTGATCGCCGGTGGCATCGGCATCACGCCGATCCTGTGCATGGCCAGGCGGCTGCGGGAGCTGGGGCGGCCGTTCGAGATGATTTACCTGGCGCGTTCGCGTTCCAGTGCCGCGTTTCTCGACGAGCTGCGCCGGCTCGACGTGCCCTTGAAGACCCACTTCGACGACGAGGCCGGCGGGCCGCCGGACCTGCGCGCGCTGCTGTCCGCGCATGCACCGGCTGCGGACCTGCATCTGTACGCCTGCGGTCCCGCGCCCTTGCTGGACGCTTTCGAGAAGCATTGCGCCGACCTGGGCCACGAGAACGCGCATATCGAGCGTTTCGCCGCGGTGGAGCACAAGGCTGCGGATGATGCGCGCAAGACCTACGTGGTGAACCTGGTGAAGAGCAGGAAGAGCTTCACCGTGACGCCGGACAAATCGCTGTTGGACCAGCTGCTGGAAGCCGGCATAGCGGTCGACCACAGCTGCTGCGAAGGCGTCTGCGGCACCTGCCAGACCCGCGTGCTGGAAGGCGTGCCGGACCACCGCGACTCGATCCTCACGGCCAAGGAAAAAGCCGGCAACCAGTGCATGATGGTCTGCGTGTCGGGGTGCAAGAGCGAGACGCTGGCGCTGGATCTGTAATACAGGCACGGTAGGATGAGGGCGTGAAAGTCCTCACCCCCTCCCGCTGGTCCGAGTTCGTCGCGCAGACCGATGCGTTGCAAGGCTGGGCCTTTCGCGGCCATGTCGATGCCTCGTGGCCGCTGGTGCCGTCGCTGACGCGGCGGCTGCAGTTGTTCAGCCCCGACCCGCGCATCTGGCCGCTGCGCGAGGGACGCGCCATGCGCGTGTTCCGGCGCAAGGCGCACATCCACCTGCAGGACCGCAGCGCGCTCGACGACGACCTGCGCTGCCTGGCGCTGATGCAGCACCACGGCGCCGCCACGCGCCTGCTCGATTTCACCAAGTCGCCCTTCGTGGCGGCGTTCTTCGCGCTGGAGAGCGCCAGCAGCGACGTCGCGGTGTTCGCGCTCAATACGCCGGCGCTGTGGCACCGCGCGCCGGACTTCAACACCACGCTCACGCGCTCGCGCATCGACCCGCGCCTGCCCGGCAACTTCGAGCGGTACTTCCTGGGCAACAAGCTGCCGCTGCTGTGGTACGGCGAGCCCTCGGAGATGGACAGCCGGCTGATCGCGCAGAGCGGGCTGTTCGTGATCCCCGGCCTGCTCGACCAGCCGCTGGACGTCATCCTCGACAACTATGGGGGCTCGCAGGACCTGCTGGTCAAGTTCGTGCTGCCGCTGTCCATGCGCGACGAAGCCATGCGCGCGCTGTACCGCATGAACGTCACCTACGCCACGCTGTTCCCCGACCTCGACGGCCTGGCCCGCTCGGTGAGCTACGAACTCGAGGCGATCTGGGAACGGCTGGTGGAGGATTACGAGCGGGCGCAGCCGGCGAACCCTCCAAACTCCTCCTGAGCTCCGCTTGCTGCCGGGCTGCCGCTGAGACATTCGCCCGGCTTGTCGGATCAAGCGGGGTTTCGGGCACTCCGCCAAGAGGAGGAGGGCCGCAATTTTTCTGCGGGCTGTGAAACAATTCGTGTCCGGCCTCGAACCGCACCATGAGCAGCGTGCATACCCTTCCCCTCCATGGCGACAGCCTGTCGCAGGCCAGCCCCTGGGATGAAATCGATGAAGCCGGCTCCGGCCTGCACATCGACGATTTCATCACCACGGTGACCGGCCTGGCGGGTAACGCGTTGCGCCGCCATGTCACACTTCCTTACGCAGAACAGTTCGGGCTGTCGGTCTCCGAATGGCGAATGCTCTCGGTGCTGGCCGACTCGCGCGAGCTGCCTTTCTCGGAGCTGGTGCAGCGCTCCGCCACCGACAAGGGCCAGGTGAGCCGCACGCTGCGGCTGATGGAAGAGCGGTCGCTGGTCACGCTGCGCACCGAGGGCGTGATCCCGCGCAAGAAGGTGCTGTGCCGCATCACGCCCGAAGGCCTCGCGCTCTACGAGCAGATCATGCCCATCGCGCGCCGGCGCCAGGCCGAAATGATCCGCCAGCTCAGCGTCGAAGAGCGCAGGGCGATCTACGGCGCATTGCGGCGGCTGCGCGAAATGTGCGGCAGCACGCCCGCGCAGTCCGACGACTCGCAGTTCTAGCGGGTCATTCTTCCAACAGGTAGCGCGTCACCCGCGGCGGGCCTTCGCCTACGTGGAAGGACAGCCGGCGGTCGCGCAGCGCGACGTCGGACGCGGTGATGCGGTCGAAGCGGCGCAGGTGCTCGGTCCACGAAGGGTCGATGATCTGCTCCACGTAGTGCTCGGGCGCTTGCAGGTCGTGCAGCAGCTGCCAGTCCAGCGCGCCCTGCTGCAGGCGGCTGCGCCGGCTTTCCTGCATCAGCGCCAGGAATTCCTGCGTGCGCGCCGGGTCGATGCGGTATTCCACGCACACCTGGACGCGCCCGGGCCGCTGCGGGTGCTGCATCTGCGGCACGCGGATCACCTGCGAAGGCGTCAGGTCCTCCTCGGTGCCGCGGTCGATGACGGTGCGCTGCGCCACCAGCGCGCAGACGATGCTGCTGGCCGAGGAGATCGCCAGTGCGACGGCGATGCCGTTCCAGGTGGCCACCTGGCCCCACAGTGCGGCGCCGGCGGCAGTGCTGCCCATCACCGCCATCTGGTAGATCGCCATTCCGCGCGCCCGCACCCAGTCCGGCAGCGCCATCTGGGCGGCCACGGTCAGCGAGTTGGCGGTGGTGATCCAGGCCGCGCCGGCGAACATCATGGCCGGCACCGACAGCCAGATGGTCGGCGAGAAGGCGACGATGACCGAAGCGATCGCATGCGTGGCCGTGCCCACCAGCACGCGCGGCTGCAACGGCAGCCAGACGCGGATGCGCGGCATCAGCACCGCGGCGACGATGGCGCCCGCGCCCATGGACGCCAGCAGCACGGTGAAGGTGCCGGCCTGGCCGCCCGGCATGCCGCGCGCCACCAGCGGCAGCAGCGCCATGACGGCGGTCGAATGCAGGAAGAACAGGGCTATGCGCAGCAGCAGCGCCTGCAGCCGGCTCGATTGCAGCACGTACTGCACGCCCACCCGCATGGCGCTGGCCAGTGGCTCGCGGCCCAGCGGGCTTTCCCGGTGCACGCGGCGCCAGCGCCAGATGGTCAGGCCCGCGATGATCGACAGCACCGCGTTCAGCACGAACACGTAGGCGCTGCCCACGCTGGCGATCAGCGCGCCGGCCACCAGCGGGCCGATGATGCGCGACGCGTTCATGGCGATGCCGTTCAGAGCCAGCGCCTGCGGCAGCTCCGGCTTGGTCACGACCTCGGGGATGATGGCGGCGAACACCGGCCAGCGCATCGCCAGGCCCACGCCGTTGGCGAAGGTCAGCGCCAGCAGCAGCGGCGCGGTGAGGTGCCCGGTGAGGATGACGACGCACAGGATGGTGGCCACGCCCGCCACCCAGAACTGCGTCAGCATGAAGTAGCGCTTGCGGTCCACCGTGTCGGCCAGCGCGCCGCTGGGCACGCCGAGCAGGAACACGGGCAGGGTGGAGGCGCTCTGCACCAAGGCCACCCAAAGCGGCGACGGCCCGATCGACGTCATCAGCCAGGCGGAAGCCACGTCGTTCATCCACATGCAGGTGTTGGCCGCCATCCAGGTCAGCCACAGCATGCGGAACACTTTGGACTTCAGCGGGCCGAACGCCGTCTCGGGCTCGGGCTCGGGCTGCGCCGGCCGCAGCTGCGATGGATCCAGGGTCGAATCGGGCACTAGTAGCGTCGCTCCAGCACCATCTGGTCGTTCTGTCGTGTCATCTGGAAGCGGTTCAGGAAGCTGTTGCCCAGGAGGACGTAAGGCATGCTGGCCGGCGACACCACGGCGTCGACGTCGTAGACCTCGACGTCGCCGATGCGCACCGAGCCCAGGCGCAGCAGCCAGGCCGGGACGACCCCGTTGGCGGTGTTCACCCCGATCGGCCGGCCGGACTGGTAGTCCAGGCCCAGGCGCTGGGCGTCGCCCACGCTCATGGCCACCGAGGTGGCGCCGGTGTCGACCAGGAACTCCACCGGCTTGCCGTTGATGCTGCCGCTGGCGAAGAAATGGCCGCCGCTGCCCACCGGCAACACGATGCGGTTGCCGCGCGGCGACTCGGTGCTGCCCATGCTGGCCGGCGCGTCGCCGACATGCAGCGTCTGCCGCTTGCCGCCGATTTCCACCACGGCCTGGTCGCCGCTGGTGGAGAGCACCTTGACGCCCTGAACGCTGTCGCCGGGCGCCACCGTCTTCGGGGCGCCGTCGATCATCAGCAGCGCCTTGGTCCCCAGCATGCCCTGCAAGGTGACGCTCTGGGCCGCCGCGCCGAAGGCGGCCAGCGCCAGCAGCAAGGCGGCCAGGCGCTGCATGGCCCTCAGTCGCGGAAGTTGCTGAAGGACAGCGGCAGGTCCGCCATGTCCTTGCGCACGACGGCGATGGCCGCCTGCAGGTCGTCGCGCTTGGCGCCGGTGACGCGCACCACGTCGCCCTGGATGGACGCCTGCACCTTCAGCTTGCTTTCCTTGATGAGCTTCTGGATCTTCTTGGCCTGTTCGGCCTCGATCCCGCTGCGGACCTTGACGACCTGCTTCACCTTGTCGCCGCCGGCCTTCTGCACGTCGCCCTTGTCCAGGAAGCGCGGGTCGACGGTCTGCTTGGCCAGCTTGCCGAGCAGGACGTCCTGCACCTGTTGCAGCTGGAAGTCCGCATCGCCCGTGATCGTGATTTCCTTGTCCTTGATCTCGATGGCCGCGGACGTGCCCTTGAAATCGAACCGCGTGCCCACCTCCTTGACGGTGTTGTCCACGGCATTCTTCACTTTCACCATGTCCGGCTCGCACTGGATATCGAACGACGGCATATCGGCAGGTCCTCCTTCGCCCCGTCCCGGGGCTCCTTCAGTCACAATTGTCCCATGATCGTCGAGCAAAACGCGTCGCTGCAGCCCCACAACACCTTCGGCATCGTCGCGAAGGCGAGGACGTTGGTGCGCGTGAAGGACGAGGAGGACGTGCAGCAGGTGCTGGAGCATGCGCAACTCGGCGGCGAACCGAAGTTCGTGCTGGGCGGCGGCAGCAACATCGTGCTGACGGGCGACGTCAAGGCCGTGGTGCTGAAGGTCGAGGTTCCGGGCAAGCGCATCCTCGAGGACGGCCCGCGGGCCACCATCGTCGAATTCGGCGCCGGCGAGAACTGGCACGACGCCGTCACCTGGACCCTGGACCAGGGCCTGGGCGGGCTGGAGAACCTGGCGCTGATCCCCGGCACGGTGGGCGCGTCGCCGGTGCAGAACATCGGCGCCTATGGCGTGGAACTGCAGGACCGCTTCGAGTCGCTGGATGCCATCGACCTGGCCACCGGCAAGCTGTTCACGCTGGACGCGTCCCAGTGCGCCTTCGGCTACCGCGACTCCGTGTTCAAGCACCCGCCCGGGCGCGAGGGCGACCTGGGCCTGGCCGGCCGGGCGCTGATCCTGCGCGTGCGCATGCGCCTGGCCAAGCCCTGGAAGCCGGTGCTGGGCTACGTGGACCTGCAGCGCAAGGTGCACGAGAGCGGCGTCGACCATCCCACGCCGCGCCAGGTCTACGACTGGGTCTGCGCCATCCGTTCGGCCAAGCTGCCGGACCCGAAGGTGATCGGCAATGCGGGCAGCTTCTTCAAGAACCCCACCGTGACGCCGGAGCAGTGCCAGGACATCATCGCCCGCGACCCGGGCATCGTGCACTACCCGATGCCGGACGGCTCCATCAAGCTGGCCGCGGGCTGGCTCATCGACGCCTGCGGCTGGAAAGGCAAGTCGGTCGGCCAGGCCGGTGTCTACGAGAAGCAGGCGCTGGTGCTGGTGAACCGCGGCGGCGCCACGGGCGGCGAGGTCGTGACCCTGGCGCGGGCGATCCAGACCAGCGTGTACGAGCGTTTCGGCATCCGGCTGGAGCCGGAGCCGGTGGTGGTGTAGGGGGCGCAGCTTGCTGCGCACCATGCGATGCGCACCGCACGGAGTCAGGGCAATCCCGTCATCGGACTGCCACGGGACTGTCATAGACTGGCCCGCATGTCATCCATCCAGCTTGTCGGCGTTGCCAAGCAGTGGGGCGACACGATGGCGCTGGAACAGATCGACCTCGACATCGCGGCCGGCAGCTTCTGCGTGCTGCTCGGTCCGTCCGGCTGCGGCAAGTCCACCACCTTGCGCATCATCGCTGGCCTCGAGACGGCCACCAGCGGCCAGGTCTTCATAGCCGGCCGCGACGTCACGGCCCTGCCGCCCGCCCAGCGCGGCGTGGCCATGGTGTTCCAGAATTACGCACTGTTTCCCCACCTGAGCGTCGCGGACAACATCACCTTCGGCCTGTCGGTGCGCAAGGTGCCGGCCGCCGAGACGGCGCGCCGCCTGGAAGAGACCGCCGAACTCCTGGGCCTGGCCAAGCTGCTGGCGCGCAAGCCGGGCCAGCTCTCGGGCGGCCAGCAGCAGCGGGTGGCGCTGGGCCGCGCGCTGGTGGCGCAGGCGCAGGTCTGCCTGATGGACGAACCGCTGTCCAACCTGGACGCCCAATTGCGCCAGGAGATGCGCACCGAGCTGCGCGAGCTGCAGCAGCGCCTGGGGCTCACCGTCGTCTACGTCACCCACGACCAGGCCGAGGCCATGAGCATGGCCGACCAGGTGGTGCTGCTGAATCGCGGCCGCATCGAGCAGGCCGCGACGCCGCGCGAGCTGTATGCGCGGCCGGCCAGCACCTTCGCCGCCAGCTTCATCGGCACGCCTGCCATGAACCTGCTGCGGGTGGAGGGCGAGGCCATCGCCGGCAGCGTCGTGCCCGCGGGCCGGGCCGCGCACTGGCTGGGCGTTCGGCCCGAGGCCGTGCGCCTGGGCGGCCAGGTGCCGGCCGCCGTACGCAGCGTCGAATATCTGGGCGCCGACCTGATCCTGCATTGCGCAATCGGCAGCGAAACCTTGACCGTGCGCGCCAACGGCCAGGCCGAACTCGCCGCCGGCAGCAAGGTACTGCTCGAATGGGCGGCCGCCAACACCCACCACTTCGACGCCGAGGGCCGCAGGCTGGGTTGACACGAGACTTTCACAACAACGAAGGAGACTGTCGAGATGAAAAGAAAAACGTTCACGCTGTTCCTTGCCGCCGCGGCGGCTGCCTCCCTCGCCTGGACGCCCGCGCAGGCGCAGGCGCAGACGACGGAGGTCTCCTTCTTCTATCCGGTCGCCGTGGGCGGCCCGATCGCCAAGGCCATCGACGGCTTCGCCGCCGACTTCATGAAGGCCAATCCCGGCATCAAGGTCAACCCGATCTACGCGGGCACCTACCAGGAAACGATCGTCAAGGCGCTGACCGCGCACAAGGCCGGCACGCCGCCGGTGACCTCGGTGCTGCTGTCCACCGACATGTTCACCTTGATCGACGAAGACGCCATCGTCCCCATCGACAACTTCGTCAGGACCGCCGACGACAAGGCCTGGCTGGACAGCTTCTACCCCGCCTTCATGATGAACAGCCGCAGCGGCGGCAAGACCTGGGGCGTGCCCTTCCAGCGCTCCACGATCGTCATGTACTACAACAAGGAGCTGTTCAAGGAGGCCGGCCTCGACCCGAACCGCCCGCCGGAGAACCTGGCGGAGCTGAAGGCCGCGGCCGCCAAGCTGACGAAGAAGGACGCGAGCGGCAAGGTCCTGCAGTACGGCGTGCAGATCCCGTCCACCGGCTTCGGCTACTGGATGCTGCAGACGATGACGACGGCCAACGACGCCATCCTGGCCAACGACGCCGGCACGCAGGTGAAGCTGGACGACCCGAAGGTCGTGGAGTCGCTGCAGTACTGGGTGGACCTGGGCAAGGCCGGAGTGCACCCGCCCGGCGTGGTGGAGTGGGGCACGACGCCCAAGGACTTCTTCGAGAAGAAGACGGCCATCATGTACACGACCACCGGCAACCTTACCAACGTGAAGGCGAACGCCAAGTTCGATTTCGGCGTCGGCATGATCCCGGGCAACAAGCGCAAGGGCTCGCCCACCGGCGGCGGCAACTTCTACATCTTCAAGAAGGCCTCGCCCGCGCAGCAGGAAGCCGCCTTCAAGTTCATCAAGTGGATCACGCAGCCGGAGCGCGCCGCGGTGTGGAGCATGGACACCGGCTACGTCGCCGTGTCGCAGGCCGCCTACGGCACCGATGCGCTGCGCAAGTACGGCCGCGACTTCCCGCCCGCGCTGGTGGCGCGCGACCAGCTGCCGGTGTCGGTGGCCGAGTTCTCCACGCATGACAACCAGCGCGTGACCAAGGCGCTGAACGACGCGGTGCAGGCCGCCCTGACCGGCGCCAAGACGCCGGCCCAGGCGCTGCAGGACGCGCAGCACGAAGCCGATCGCATCCTGCGCTCGTACAAGTGAGCGCGCGGCGCCTCGGCGCCACCGGTCCCGGAGCCACCGCCGTCCACGCCTGGCTGCTGCTGCTGCCGGCGCTGGTGCTGCTGGTGGCCTTCACCCATTGGCCGGCGGTCGCCACCTTCATCGACAGCTTTTATTCGACGCCCAAGGGCAGCCGCCCGGCGGTGTGGGTGGGCCTGGAGAACTACCAGGCCATGGTGGACGACCCGGTGTTCTGGAAGGCGGTGCGCAACAACCTCTGGTTCGCGGGCGCCACCATCCCGCTGTCCATCGGCCTGGCCCTCGTCATGGCGCTGTGGGTCAACGAGCGCATCGCCGGCCGCGCCTTCCTGCGCATGGCCTACTTCACGCCGACGGTCTTGCCGATGATCGCGGTGGCCAACATCTGGCTGTTCTTCTACACGCCGCAATACGGCCTGCTGGAGCAGCTGACCGGCGCGCTGGGCCTGCCTTCGCACAACTGGCTGGGTGACCCGCGCACGGCGCTGGCCTGCGTGACGGTCGTTGCCGTGTGGAAGGAAGCCGGCTTCTTCATGATCTTCTACCTGGCCGCGCTGCAGACGCTGAACCCCAGCCTGCGCGAGGCGGCGGCGATCGAAGGAGCTTCGCGCTGGACCTTCTTCCGCCGCGTGCAGTGGCCGCTGCTGATGCCCACGACCTTGTTCGTGCTGGTCAACGCGGTGATCAACGCCTTCCGCGCCGTCGACCACATCTTCGTGCTCACGCGCGGCGGGCCGGACAACGCGTCGACCTTGCTGCTGTACCACCTGTACGAAGTGGGCTTCAAGTTCTGGGACACGGCGTATGCCGCCGCGATCACGGTGGTGCTGGTCGTCGTGCTCGCGAGCGTGGCGCTGTTCCAGTTCTTCGTGCTGGACAAGCGGGTGCACTACAAATGAAGCGAGCCGATCGCCTGGCCTACAACGAGCCGACCTGGCTCGATACCGTGGCTGCCTGGGTGCTGGCGCTGGCCTGGATCCTGCCGCTGCTCTATGCGGTGTGGACGGCTTTCCATCCGGCGGAGTTCTCGACGCGCTTCACCTTGATGGCGCCGCTGACCTTGGACAACTTCCGCCGCGCCTGGGAGGCCGCGCCCTTCGCCCGCTATTTCTTCAACACCACCTTGCTGGTGGCGATGATCCTGGCGGTGCAGCTGGTGCTGGCGACGCTGGCGGCCTATGCCTTCGCGCGCTACACCTTCCGCGGCAGCAACGTCGCCTTCGCGCTGGTGCTGGTGCAGCTGATGATCATGCCGGACATCCTGCTGGTGGCGAACTACAAGACGATGGCGCGCCTGGGCCTGGTCGACTCGCTGGTGGCGATCGGCCTGCCTTACTTCGCCTCGGCCTTTGCCATCTTCCTCCTGCGCCAGACCTTCCTGGGCATCCCGAAGGAGCTGGACGAGGCGGCGCGGGTGGAGGGCGCCAGCGCGATGCAAGTGCTGTGGCGCGTCTACGTGCCGCTGGCGCGGCCCGTCTACACCGCGTTCGCGCTGGTGTCGGTCAGCTTCCACTGGAACAACTTCCTGTGGCCGCTGATCATCACCAATAGTGTGGAGGCGCGGCCGCTGACGGTGGGGCTGCAGGTCTTCTCATCGCCGGACCAGGGCGTAGACTGGTCAGTCATCACTGCCGCGACGCTCATGAGTTCCGCACCGCTGCTGGTCGGGTTCCTGCTCTTCCAGCGCCAGTTCGTGCAGAGCTTCATGCGGGCCGGCATCAAGTAAGCCAAGCCATGTTGCTCGTCACCTGGAACACCCAATGGTGCTGCGGACTCGACAAGGTGGTCAGCCCGCGGCGCATCGTCGAGGGCGCCCGCGCGCTCGGCGACTTCGACGTGCTGTGCCTGCAGGAAATCGCGGTCAACTATCCCGCGCTGGCCGGTGGGCCGGGGCACGACCAGCCGGCGCTGCTGCGCGAGCTGCTGCCCGGCTTCCAGTTCTTCTACGGGCCGGCGGTCGATGAATTCACCGCGGCTGGCCGCCAGCAGTTCGGCAACCTCATCGCGACCCGCCTGCCGGTGAAGCAGGTGCGGCACCACCCCTTGCCCTGGCCGGCCGACGAAGGCGTGCGCAGCATGCCGCGCATGTGCACGGTGGTGACGGTGGCCGACCCGCGGCTGGGCCCGGTGCGGGTGATGACCACGCACCTGGAGTTCTTCTCGAAGCCGCAGCGCATGGCGCAGGCGCGCGCCTTGCACGCGCTGCATGCCGAGGCGGTGGGGCAGGCGAAGGCGCCGCCCGCGCCCAGCAGCGACGGCTCGCCCTTCCAGTCCAAGGCGCACACCGGCGAGGCCGTCCTCTGCGGCGACTTCAACCTGGTGGCCACCGACCCGGAATACGGCCTGCTCACCCAGGCGGCTGGCCGTTCCACGCTGCACGACGCCTGGGCGGCACTGCACGGCGCGGCGCCGCAGCCGCCGACCTTCCTGGTGCACGACCGCACCTACGGTCCGGTGCCCATCGCCTGCGATTTCGTGTTCGTCAGCGAGGGCCTGCGGGGCCGGGTGAAGCGCACGGCCGTCGATGGCGCCACCCAGGTGTCGGACCACCAGCCGGTGCTGGTGGAGCTGGGCTGAGCCGCCATGATCATCGTCAGCTGGAACATGCAGTGGGGCCGCGGCGTCGACGGCAAGGTCGACCTGCAGCGCATCGTGCGCACCGCGCAGGCGCTGGGCGACTTCGACGTGCTGTGCCTGCAGGAGGTGGCGGACCATTACCCGGGGCTGGACGGCGCCGGCAAGGCCAACCAGTTCGCCGAACTGCCCGAGTTGCTGCCAGGTTTCCACGCGATCGAGGGCGTGGCGGTGGAACGCAACACGCCGGGCATCGGCCGCCAGCGCTTCGGCAACATGATGTTCACGCGCGAGGCGCCGGTCCAGGTGCTGCGCCACCAATTGCCGTGGCCCGGCGACGGCACTCAGGCCAGCATGCCGCGCCTGGTGATCGAAGCCGTGCTGCCGGCGCCCGGTGGCGCCATCCGCGTGCTGACCACGCACCTGGAGTACTACTCGGCGCTGCAGCGCGCGGCGCAGGTCGAGCGGCTGCGGCAGCTGCAGGCCGAGGCGGGCAGCCACGCGCGCCTGCCGCCGCAGGCCGGGCAGGAGGGCAAGCCTTTCGAAACGCGCGAGCGCAACAGCCGCGGGGTTATCTGCGGCGACTTCAACTGCGACGCGCCGGACCCGATGATCGCCCGCCTGCAGCAGCCCGAAGGCCAGATGCCCGGCTGGTGCGACGCCTGGCCGGTCGCCCACCCGGGGCAACCGCACCCGATGACCATCGGCCTGCACGACCACCAGCAGTGGCCGGACGGGCCGCAGTGCTTCGACTTCTTCCTCGTCTCCGCGGACCTGAAGGGCGCGGTGCGGCGGATGGAGGTGGACGCGGCTACCGACGCGTCCGACCACCAGCCGATCCTGCTCGAACTGGAGCTTTAGTGCGGGACGCGGCGCGGCGGGAACCAGCCGAACTCGTCGTCCGTCACCAGCACCCACAGGGCCAGCAGGCAGGTGACGACGCCGACGGCGATGACGTTCTGCATCGCCACCCGCACGCCGGTGAATTCCAGGATCCAGGGCGAGGCGATGAGCCACAAGCCCATCACCAGCTCCGAATACTCTTCCCAGGATTCCGGAACGAACAGCTCGACCATCTCGAACGCGAACAGGACTGCACCGATCATCACGCAGTTGCCGGTGGCGGCCAGGTTGGTGTGGGCGAACCCCAGCACCCAGGGCGACGCCATCAGCCAGATCGCCACCAGGACGCTGACGACGTCCTGCCAGTGCTTCATGCGCTTCAGCTTCATACCGAGCCTCCTATGGCCGCATCGACCGGCGGCAAGGCCATTAAAACGCCGCGCGCGCTTTTTGGGGGCTCCCGGCTGTCGGGCGATTGTCCGTAGAAAGCCCGTTCCGCCGTCGGCTCAGCGGCCGTGGAACCGGGCCGGCCGCTTTTCCTGCCAGGCCCGGCTGCCCTCCCGCAGGTCTTCGGAGGCCTGGGCCCGGGCGATGTCCTGCGCGATGCGCCCGGCATCCAGCCGGCCGCGTGCCATGGCGCTGATGTGCCGCTTCATAGGCAGCAGCGCCAGCGGACCCATGGCGGCGAGCTCCGCGCTCATCCTGTCCAGCTCCCGAACCAGTTCCTGCGGATCCGCCAGCAGCCGGTGCAGCATGCCCGCCGCCAGCATCGCCGGGCCATCGAAGCGCTCGGCCAGCAGCATCACCCGGCGCGTGAGGTCCGGGCCGAGCAGCGCCACATAGCGCTCCAGGCCGCCGCGGTAGTAGTGCAGGCCCAGGCGTGCCGCCGGCACCTGCCATTCGCAGCCGGCGGCGCCGAGGCGGAAGTCGCAGGCCAGCGCGAGGTCGGTCGCGCCGCCGTACACGCCGCCTTGCAGCGCCGCGATGGTGACCGGCCGCGTCGCTTCGATCGCATCGGCGAGCTGCTCGAACAGCCGCCCGGCCTCGCCGCCTTCGCCCGCCATGCGGTTCAGGTTGAAGCCGGCGCAGAAACTCCGCCCGCTGGCGACCAGGCGCAGCACCAGCACCTCGGGCCGCGCATCCACCGCATCGATGTGCGCCAGCAGGGCGTGCAGGTCCTCCGGTTCCAGGCGGTTCGCCTGGGCCGGGCGCTGCAGCGCAATGGTGGCGATGCGACCTTCGATCTGCAGCGTCGGCACGCCGCCCGGATCGCGTTCAACGCCAGCCATAGACATCCAGCGTGCTGGCGCCGGCGCGCAGCCGCTCCAGGATCGCGGCTTCCTGCGCCTCGCGCGCGTGCGAGGCGGCCAGCACCTGTTCGGCCCGGCCCGCGGGAATCGCCACCACGCCGTCGCCATCGCCCACCACGAGATCGCCCGCCTGCACCACCACGTCGCCCATCAGGACCGGATGGTTGATCCAGCCGGTGGCGCCGAAGTCCTTGCCGGTGCCGCGGATGCACAGCCCGCGTGCGAACACCGGGAAGCCGATCGCGGCCAGCAGCACGCCGTCGCGCACGCAGCCGTCGATGACCAGGCCGGCCATCTTCCGCGCCTGCGCCATGGTGCTCATGATCTCGCCCCAGTAGCCATGTTCGTAGGCGCCGCTGCAGAAAGCCACCAGCACGTCGCCGGGCTGCGCGATGTCCAGCGCGCGATGCAGCCACAGGTTGTCGCCGGGCGGCGCGTGCACCGTCAGCGCAGGGCCGGCAAAGCGGAAGCCTGGCGCCATCGGCTTCAACACAGAGGGCAAGGCGCCGATCTTGCCGGCCGCTTCGTGCAGCGTGGCCGTCGGCAGCTTCGCTGCCTCGTGCACCAGCGAGGCCGCGACGCGCTGCCTGCCGGTGCGGGTGGTAGCCGCGGGATCATGCCGCTTCATGCCGCCTCGCGCGCCTGCAACTGGTGGTAGCGGAAGGCCTTGCGGGCCTCGTCCAGCCGCATGCCGTCGCGCACCGCCGCGCGGATGCGGTCTTCCGCCGCCTCGATGGCTTCCGCCGTTTCCAGGACGCGGTCCTCGTGGGCGCGCGGGATCACCAGCACGCCGTCGCAGTCGCCCTTGACCAGGTCGCCGGGCGCCACGCGCGCATTGCCGATGTTGACCGGCACGCCGGTGGCTTCCACCTGCACGCGGTCCTTGCCGGTGCGCATCCAGTGGGCCTTGCTGAAGATCGGGTAGCCGAGCTTGCGGCACAGGTGCGTGTCGCGGCAGACGCCGTCGATCAGCGTGCCGGCGATGCCGCGCCGGTGCGCGATCTCGGTGAGGATGTCGCCCCACACGGTGGCGTCATCGCGCCCGCCGTTGTCCAGGACGATCACGCTGCCGGGCGGCACGTCGTCGATGTAGTCGCCCACGGTGCCGGGCGGGTTGCCGGCCGGCCCGTACAGCAAGGTCCAGGCGCGGCCAGCCATGCGGAACGACGGGTCGCGGCCTTGGATCCGGTAGCACTGGCCGGCGATGCCCAGCTTGTCCAGCGCGTCGCTGAGGGTGGCGGTGTCCAGTTTCGCGGCGCGCGCGACGTTGCGGTCTTCGGTCGGGTCCATCAGGAATCCTTCTGCAGCATGTGTTCGTAGTTGCCGCCCATCACTTCGGCAATGGGCGTGCCGGCCAGGATGGCCTTGGCCATGGCGGCCTCTTTCGCGACGATGCCTTCGGCGGCCTCGAGCACGCGTGCTATGTCCGCCGCGGCGATGAAGAGGACGGCGCTGCGATCGGCCAGCACGTAGTCGCCCGGCTGCACCTGGACTTCGCCAATCTGCACCGGCACCTGCGTACCGAGCTCCACCACGCGGCCGCGCGCGGTGCGCGAGGTGAGGCTGCGGCTGAAGACGGGAAAGCCGTAGGCGATGGCTTCGTCGACGTCGCGCAACGGGCCGTCGGCCACCACGCCTTCGACGCCGCGCACCTTGGCGCCCAGCGTCAGCAGCCCGCCCCAGCACCCGGCCTCGACGCCGCTGCGCTGCTCCACGACGATCACGTGGTCCGGGCCGGCCAGGCCGATCGCGCTGCAACCGAGGTGCACGGGTGGGCCGGGCGGGCGCTCGCCCGGGCCCACTTTCATGGTCACGGCGCGGCCGGCGATGCGGCCGCCGCCGTGGTCGGGGCCGCTGCGTTGCGGAATGCCGGTGACGGCGCCGGCCAGTCCCAGCTTGTCGAGGGCATCGGAAACGGCGCAGGCGTCAAGCCGGCGCAGCCTCTGCACGAAGGGATCGCTCATGTCTTCACTCCAGGGTCTTCCAGGCCGCGAACGCGAGACCGGTGCCGGTCAGCGCCGGCGTGCGGTAGCCCGGGATGTATTCCAGCCATTCCATGTCCAGGTCCTTGGCCATCTCGCCGACGACCAGCCAGTTGCGGATCTCCGAGCTGCCTGCCTGCAGGCGCTTCGGGTCGAAGCCGGCGAGCGCCGCGCTGTCCTTGTTGCGCACGGCGGCGATCACCTGCTGGTCCAGTTCCTCGTCCACCACGAAGTGGCTCAAGCCGCCGGAGGCGATGACGCCCACGCGCAAGTCCTGCGGCCATTGCGCGACGAGCTCGCGCAGCGCCCGCCCCAGCGCCACGCAGCGCCGCGGCGTCGGCTGGTTGGGCGGATCGAAGGTGTTGAGGATGACGGGGATGACGGGCAGCTCGTGCGCGCCCAGCAGGCGGCGGTGCACGAACTGGAAGGCGTGGCCCTCGAACTGGCCGCGCTCCAGGCCATCGAGCGCGGCGATGTCGAAGTCGCGGTCGCACAGCTGGCGCACCAGCCACTGCGCGAGCTCGCTCTGCACCGGGTAGTCGCGGTCGCGTTCCGGCTCGTGCCGCCACATGCGCGCGGACTTCATCCAGCTGTCCGAAGGCGAGGCCGGTTCGCGCGCGGTGTTGCGGATGGTGTCGCCGTAGTAGATGGCGATCGCCGGATTGTTGGTGGTGCGGAACAGCTCGGTCTGGTCGTCGCCGACGATCAGCAGGACGTCCAGGCGGGCGGCGCGGATGCGATCGCCCAGGTGGTCCATCGCGGCCTGGGCGGCGTCGAAGCGTTCGCCCATCTTCACGGGCGTGACCCTCGCTTCGCTGCCGGGCGGCGCGGCCGCGAGCAGGGTTTCGTAGTCGGTGCGCTCGCCCTGGCGGTCGAAGTAGTGGGGGTTCTTGGGGTCGGCGGCGCGGAAGCCGTGCTGCCAGTCCTCGCGCTGCGAGACCAGCATGATGCTGTGGGAAGAGGCGAAGGCGGCGGCCAGTCTTGCCATGATGTCCTCAAACGACGAAGCGCTCGCGCAGCTGCGCGATGCGATCGGGCGCGTAGCCCAGTTCCTGCAGGATGGACTCGGTGTGGGCGCCCTGCAAGGGCGCGGCGTCCAGCCGCGTCTGCGCGCGCGGGTGCCGCGAGAACTGCATCGGCAGGCCGACGACCTCGATGCCGCCCAGCTCCGGATGCTGCATGGTCTGCGCGATGCCCAGGTGGCGGACTTGCGCGTCCGCGAACACGCGGTCCACGGTGTGGATGGGGCCGCAGGGCACGCCGGCGCCCAGCAAGCGGTCGGTCCACCAGGCCGTGCTGTGCTGGCGGAAGCGCTCGCCTACGGCGGCATTCACGCGGTCACGGTTGTGCACGCGCTCGGGGTCGGAGCCGAAGCCCGGTTCGGTGACGAGATGCGGAACGTCGAGCGCTTCGCACAGGCGCTTCCACATGGTCTGGCCGATGGCGGCGATGTTGATGTGGCCGTCGCTGGTGGCGAACACGCCGGTGGGCACCGTCAGCGGATGCTCGTTGCCGGTGGATTGCGGCACCTTGCCGTCCACCAGCCATTGCGCGGCCTGGAAGTCCAGCATCGCGATCTGCGCTTCCAGCAGCGAGGTCTGCACCCACTGGCCTGCGCCGGTCGCCTCGCGTTCCAGCAGCGCCGCCATGATGGCCTGCGCGCAGAAGTGGCCGGCGCAGAGGTCGGCGATGGGGATGCCGGCGCGCATCGGGCCTTCGCCGGGGCGGCCGGTCACGCTCATGAGTCCGCCCATGCCCTGGGCGATGGAGTCGAAGCCGGGCCAGCCCATGGCCGGGCCGTCCTGGCCGAAGCCGGAGATGCTGGCGTAGACCAGCCGCGGATTGATCGCGCGCAGCGCATCGGGGCCGATGCCCAGGCGGTGCTTGACGTCGGGCCGGTAGTTCTCGATGAAGACGTCCGCGCGCTGCACCAGCGCATGCAGGATCTCGCGGCCCTCGGCCTCCTTCATGTTGAGCGTCAGGCTCTCCTTGTTGCGGTGCAGGTTCTCGTAGTCGGCGCGGTTGTGGTCGCGCCCGCCGATCATGTCGTCGCCGCCAGGTGCGCCGGGCGGGATCTCCAGCTTGATGACGCGGGCGCCGAGGTCGGCGAAGGTGCGCACGGCGGTCGGGCCGGCGCGCACGCGCGAGGCATCGAGGATCGTGAAGCGCGAGAGCGGGCCGGGGCGGGGCGTGTTCATTCCTGCGCCTCCACCGGCGTGAACATCGGCACCGCGTGGCCGCTGTGCGAGGGCTTGAACACGACGCGCACGGCAGCGCCGATGGCGACGCGTGCGGGGTCGCAGTCGACCAGGTTGCTCATCACCGTCACGCCCTCGGCGAGTGTGACGAAGGCGAGGGTGTACGCGTCCTCGCCCTTGCCCATGGTGCTGAAGGAATAGACGCTGCCGGTGCCGGTGGCATCGACCCAGGCGGTGTCCTCCGCCAGGCAGAAGGGACAGATGTCGCGGGGATAGTGGTGCACGCGGCCGCAGGCATTGCACTTCTTCAGCAGCAGGCGGCCCTGGTCCGCGGCCTGCCAGAAGGGCAGCGACTCGGGCAGCGCCTGCGGTGCGGGGATCTTGCGCATGGTGCTCAAAGCCTTTCGAGGATGAGGGTGGCGGCCGTGTGGCGCGAAGCGAGCGCGCCGCCGATGCCGCTGGCCAGCGCCCAGGCGCAGCCGGGTACCTGCACGGCGGGGTGCGCTTCGCCGCGCAGCTGGCGCACGGCCTCGATCACCTTGGTGACGCCACCGCGGTTGGCAGGGTGGTTGCTGCACAGGCCGCCGCCGTCGGTGTTGAAGGGCAGCCTGCCCTGGCCGGAGATGAGGTTGCCGTCGGCGACGAAGCGCCCGCCTTCGCCCTTGCGGCAGAAGCCCAGGTCCTCCAGCTGCATCAGCACGGTGATGGTGAAGCTGTCGTAGAGGGAGGCGTACTGGATGTCAGCCGGCGTGATGCCTGCTTCCGCGAAAGCGCGCGGGCCGGACCAGGCGGCGGCGGAATACGTCAGGTCCACCTGGCCGCCCATGCCGTGCTTCTGCGCCTCGCCGGTGCCGCGCACGACGATCTGCGGGCGCTTCAGTTCGCGCGCGATCTCGGGACGAGTGACGATCAGCGCGCCGCCGCCATCACTCATCACGCAGCAGTCCAGCCGGCGTAGCGGGTCGCTGACCAGGGGCGAGGCCAGCACTTCTTCCACGGTCACCGGCTTGCGCAGCAGCGCGTGCGGGTTGTGCTGCGCGTGCTGCGAGGCGGCGACCTTGATCCAGGCGAGCTGCTCGGAGGTGGTGCCGAATTCGTGCATGTGCCGCTTGGCGACCATGGCATAGAGGTTCTGAGTCGCCGGCCCATAGGGCAGCTCGAAGGCCAGCTCCGGCGCGTCGGGGTCCGGCGCCTTCAGCGCCAGCGGCGCCTTCGCGGGCCGGCCATCGGCGGCCGCGGCAGCGGCGCGCGCCTGCGCTTCCGCCAGCGCGGCGCGTGGGCGCCCCGCCAGCGTGATCAAGGCGATGTTGCAGCGGCCGGCCGCGATGGCTTCGGCCGCATGCGCCACGTGCAGGATGGGCGCGGAGCCGCCACATTCGGTGGAGTCCAGGTGGCGCAGCTTGAGTCCCAGGTATTCCGCCACGGTGGCGGTGCCCAGGCCGGGTGCGTCGCCGGCGCAGAAGTAGCCGTCGATGTCGTCCTTGGCCAGGCCGGCGTCGGCCAGCGCGCCCTTGGCGACGTCGGCGTGCAGGCGCAGCACCGAGCGGTTCTCGGCCAGCCGGGTGGGGTGTTCGTAGGCCCCGACGATGCAGGCCTTTCCGTTCAGGGACATGGGTAGTTTCCTCACTGCTCCGGCGTGAAGCCGCTGGACTTGATGATCGGGCCCCAATAGGCGAGCTCCTTGCGCTGCAAGGCGTCCATCTCCTTCGCGGGGCGGTAGTCGGGGCTGAGCGACAGCTTGCTCAGTTGCTCGCGCACCTCGGGCAGGCCCAGCGCGAACTGCAGCGCGCGCTGCATGCGATCCAGCTGCACCGGCGGCGTCTTCGCCGGCGCCCAGAAGGCGGTCCAGGCGTCGCCCGTGTCGACCGCGATGCCTTGCTCCATCAGCGTGGGCACGTCCGGCAGCAGCGGCGAACGCTTCGCGCCGAACACGCCGAGCACGCGGACCTTGCCGCCTTTCAGGTGCGGCAGCACGTCGCTGGCGGTCATCACGCCGGCCGGGACCTGGCCACCGAGGAGGTCCGTGATCAGCGGGCCGTTACCGCGATAGGGCACGACCTGCATCTCCACGCCCGCCGCCTTGCCGAACTGCATGCCCGAGAAGTGGGTCTGGCCGCCCGCGCCAGCCGAGCCGAAGCTGGTGTCCTTGGGGTGGGCCTTCAGCCACTGCACGTATTCGACGGCGTTCTTCACCGGCATCTGCGTGCCGACGGCCAGCGCCAGCGGATAGGACGCCACCACCGCGACCGGCGCGAAGTCCTGCAGCATGTCGTAGCGCAGCACGCTGGTGGGGTACAGCAGCTGCTGGAACACCGGCGTGGCATTCGGCGCCACCATGTAGGTCAGGCCGTCGGGCGCGCTCGCCTTCAGCAGCTGCGCGGCGATGCGGCCGCCGGCGCCCGGCTTGTTTTCCACCAGTACCGGCTGCTTCAGCGTGGCGGACAGCTTGTCGGCCAGCACGCGCGCGATGGTGTCGGTGGAGCCGCCCGGCGGGAAGCCCACCAGCAGCCGGATGGTTTCGCCCTGTGCGTGCGCGGCGAACGAGAAGCCCAGGGCCAGCCCGGCCAAGCCGGATTGCAGGGCGCGGAAGAATCGCATGCTTGTCTCCTTGGTGTGTTCAGTTCGTGGCCAGGACGTGCCGCAGGTGGAAGGCGGCGTCGCCGGCTTGCTGGCCGATGGCGATGAGGCGCTTGGCGTAGTGGCCGACGCGGCATTCGTCGGTCATGCCCATGGCCCCGTGCATCTGGATGGTGGCCAGGCCGGCGCGGCGGCCCGCTTGCGACGCGAACACCTTGGCGGCGGACACCAGGCGGCGCCGCTGCACCGGCTCGCCTGCCGCCACCGCCATCGCGGCGACGCAGGCCATGGACTTGAGCTGTTCCAGGTCGATCGCGAGATCGGCCACGCGGTGCTGCAGCACCTGGAATTTCGCCAGCGGCGCGCCGAACTGCTTGCGCGTGCGCAGGTGGTCCACCGTCGCCGCCAGCAGGGCTTCGACGGCGCCGGCCGTTTCCGCGCAGAGCGCGGCGATGCCGGCGTCGAGCGCGGCTTCGATCGCGTCCTCGACGCCGTCGGTCGCGAGCAGGCGCGCTTCCGCCAGCGTGACCGCTTCGAAGTCCACGTGCGCCGCGCGCCGGCCGTCCAGCGTGTCGAAGCCGTGCACGCGCACGCCGGGCGTGGCTGCATCGACGGCGAAGACGGCCAGGCCCGTCGCGCTGCGCGCCACGACCAGGAACAGCGACGCGCTGTCGCCATGCAGGACGAAGGTCTTGCGGCCTTGCAGCTCCCAGCCGCGCGGCGTGCGCGTGGCCTGCAGCCGCGGCGCGGTCCAGTCGTAGCGCTGGCCTTCTTCTGCAATCGCCAGCGCCGCCTGCATCTCACCGCTGGCCAGCGCGGGAAGCCATTGCAGCTTCTGTTCGGGCGTGCCGAGCGCCGCCAGCAGCTGGCCGGCGATGACAGTGGAGGCCACGAAGGCACCGCCGCCTAGTGCGCGTCCCAGCTCCTGCGCCGCCAGCATCACTTCGATGGCCCCTTGGCCGCTGCCGCCGAAGGCGGCGGGGAGGGGCAGGCCCAGCAGGCCCAGCTTGGCCATGCCCTTCCAGCGCTGCCTGGCCTGTTCCGCGCTCTCGGGGTTGCCGCGGTGCTGCGCCGGGTATTCGCCTTCGCAGAAGCGTTGCACGGCTTCGCGCAGCGCCAGGTGGTCGTCGTCCAGTGCGAAGTCCATTTCAATACACCTCCAAGGTGGCGCGGGCGATGAGGTTGCGCTGGACCTCGTTCGTGCCGCCGTAGATGGACACCTTGCGGGCGTCCAGGCAGTTGGCCGCGACGGCCGTGAGCTCCGGTGCGACCGCGGCTTCGTCCAGGTGTTCGAGGAATTGCGCTTCGGTGGAGAAGGGCAGGGCGTCGGGCCCGGCGATGTCCACCAGCGTCTCGTAGATGGCCTGCCGCAGCTCGGTGCCCCGCACCTTCAGCATCGATGCCTCGACGGCTGGCGTGCGGCTGCCCTGGCCTGGGGCGAGCAGGCGCAGCGCGGTGGCTTCCAGCGCGATCAGCTCCACCTCGAACTGCGCCAGGCGCGCCTGCAGCAGTGCGTCATCGGCCAGGCCTTGTTGCGCGGCCAGCTGGCGCGCGCGGGCCAGTTGCTGCTTGCAGGAGCCGATGCCGGCGATGCCGGTGCGCTCGTGTCCCAGCAGGTACTTGCCGTAGCTCCAGCCCTTGTGCAGCTCGCCGACCAGGTTCTCCACCGGCACCCGCACGTTGTCCAGGAAGCACTCGTTCAGGTCGGTGCCGCCTTCCAGCATGCGGATGGGCCGCACGGTGAGGCCGGGCGACTTCATGTCGATCAGCAGGAAGGAGATGCCTTCCTGCGGCTTGGCGGCCGTGGGATCGGTGCGCACCAGCGCGAACATCATCGAGCACCACTGTGCATACGAGGTCCACACCTTGTGGCCGTTGACGACGAAGTGCTTGCCGTCCGGCTCCAGCACCGCGGTCGTGCGTACGGCGGCCAGGTCCGAGCCGGCGCCCGGCTCGGAAAATCCTTGTGCCCACCAGGTGCGGCTGGCGCGGATGTCGGGCAGGTACCTGGCCTTCTGGTCCGGCGTGCCGAAGGCGATCAGCACCGGCCCCAGCATCTGGATGCCGCTGGCGATGATGCGCGGCGCGCCGGCCAGCAAGGTCTCCTCGTCGAAGATGTAGCGCTGCACGTGGTTCCAGCCCGGGCCGCCGTGCTCCGGCGGCCAGCCGGGGGTGAGCCAGCCGCGCTCCTCGAGCAGGTTGAACCAGGTGAGGTAGTCGGCGTGCTCCAGGCGCAGCCCGAGTTCGACCTTGCGCTTGATGTCGGCGGGCAGCTTGGCGCGCACGAAGGCGCGCACTTCCTGGCGGAAGGCCTCTTCGGCCGCGGTGAATTGCAGTCGCATGGCTTCACATTTCCTTGGCGACGATCAGGGCGTCCAGGGCCAGCACGCCCTCGGAGTAGGCGACCAGCGGGTTGATGTCGATCTCCTGCAGGCGCGGGTCCGCGCGCATCTGCGCACCCACGCGGGCCACCGCGCGGGCGACCGCCGCGATGTCGACGGCGGCGGCGCCGCGCGTGCCGCGCAGCACGGCGGCCGCCTTCAGGCGCTGCAGTTCCTGGACGATGTCTTCCTCTGCCAGGTCGGGGGCGAGCAAGCGCACGTCCTTCAGCGCCTCGATCCAGATGCCGCCCAGGCCGACCAGCAGCACGGGGCCCCAGTCGGCATCGCGCTTCGCGCCCACCACCAACTCCAGGCCGCGCGCGCCCATGGCTTCCACCAGCGCGCCATCGAGCTGCAAGGCGGGCCGGTGCTGCCGCACGTTGGCGTACAGGCGCTCCCAGCCGGCGCGCAGCGCCGCTTCGTCCGGCAGGCCCACCAGCACGCCGCCGGCGTCGCTCTTGTGCGGCAGTTCGCTGGCTTGCGCCTTCAGGACCACCGGATAGCCGATGGTTCGCGCGATGCGAACGGCCTCGTCGGCGCTGGTCGCCAGTTCGCCGGGCGGGATGGCGAGGCCGGCCTGCGCCAGCCAGCGCTTGCCCTGGTATTCGGCGAAGGTGCCGTTGGCGGGAATGGCGCCGGGCAGCGGCAGGGCCGGATGCGCGGCGGTCGAGGCGCGCTCGGCACGCTGCAGCGCTTCTGCATACGCGCCGACCTGGCGCAGCGCGCGCAGCGCGCGGTCGGCCGAGCGGAACAGGGCCACGCCACTGGCCTGGATCGCGTCGTGGAAGAAGGGCTCGATGGGACTGTCGTCGCCGGTGAGCACCAGCACCGCCGGCTTGCTGGCCCGCGCCAGCGCCGGCACGATGTGCGCGGCCTTGTCCTGCTGCGCGACCGAAGGGCCGACGGGAATCGCGAGCACCACGTTGCCGATGTTGCGGTCGGCCACCAGCGTCAGCAGCAACTCGCCCACCAGTCCCGGCTGGCGCACGCCGATGGTGGTGTAGTCCAGTGGGTTTTCAGGGACCGCATAGGCGGGCAGCATCCCGCGCAGCTGCTGCGCGGTGTCGTCCGTCAGGGTGGGCAGCGGCAGGCTCAGGTCCTCCGCGAAATCCAGCGCGATGTTCTTCATGGCGCCGGAGCCGGTCATGAAGGCCGTGCCGCCGGCGGCCGGCCGCGGATGGCGCTGCAGGATGGCTGTGACGTCCAGCAGTTCGTCCAGCGAGTCCACGACCACCACGGCTTCGCGGCGCAGCACCGCGCAGGCGGTGGCATGGTCGCCGGCGAGCGCGCCGGTGTGCGACTGCGCGGCCTCGCGGGCGCGCGCGCTGCGCCCGGGCATCAGCAGCACGATGGGCTTGCCGGCCGCGCGGGCCTCGGCCGCGAGCGCGCGGAAGCGCTTCGGCGCGCGCAACTGCTCGGCATACACGGTGACCAGGCGCACCTGCGGGTCGGCCAGGTAGTCGGCCAGCACGTCTTCCACCGCGACGTTGGCTTCGTTGCCGGTGGAGAACACGGTGCGCACGGGCACGCCGCGCGCCAGCAGGGCGTCGCGCAGGTTGGCGGCCATGAAGCCGCTCTGGGCCACGATGGCCACGCCCGGACGCGTCTCGCGTTCGCGCGCGGGCAGCGGCTCGAAGGTGACCGGCACGCCATCGGCCAGGTTGCTGAAGCCCATGCAGTTGGGGCCCACCAGCAGGATGCCGCCTTCGTGTGCCGCCTGCGCCAGTTGCTGCTGGCGCGCCTGGCCTTCGGGGCCCGCTTCTGCGTAGCCGGAGGCGAACAGCACGGCGGCGTGGCAGCGGCGCGCGGCCAGCTGCCGCACGGCGTCGAGCACGCCAGTTTCGGGAATGGCCAGCACTGCGAGGTCGATGCCTTCGGGCAACAGCTCGATGGCTTTGACGCAGGGGCGGCCGTTGATCTGTTCGCTGCTGCGGCTGACCAGGTGCAGCTGGCCCTCGAAGCCGGCGCGCTCCAGGTTGCCTTGCACGAAGCCGCCGAAGGACCGCGGGTCGGCCGAGGCGCCCACGATGGCGATGGAGCGCGGACGCAGCACGCGTGCGAGCGGGGAGGCGGGGGACATGGAGCCGGGGACCTTTCTGGATGCAGTACGTGGATTCTGTGGCATGCCAGAACTCTTTGTAAATACACCAGAAGAGAGTTTCAGGGTTATTCCCAGGGTGCGGCTTGGCAGTCCGGACGAACGATGCATGGCCTGTTTACCAGGGAGGAGCCGAAGTGCGGGCGAGCTGTAGGTGGCCGTCCCGGGTACCATGGGGATTGGCTAGTGAATACCCTAGTTTGGCATGCAGGTAGAAATTGATTGCATGCCACAAGCAAACTCAGATATATTCAGGACCGTTCATGGAACACACTGTCTTGCCCGATCCGCAACTCGATGCCGAAGCGCCTGCCGGCGGCGACGAAGGCCGCCCGCGTGGCGGCCGCGCCGCCGAGATCCGCGGCGCGCTGCAGGAAGAAATCGAAACCGGCAAGCTGCCACCCGGCAGCCTGCTGGACGAGCGGGCGCTCGCCACGCGCTTCCAGGTTTCCCGCACGCCGGTGCGCGAGGCGCTGCAGCAGCTGGCCGCGCACAAGCTGGTGGTGATCGCGCCGCGCCAGGGCATCACCGTCGGGCGGCTTTCGATCAGTCGTGTGCGCGCCATCATGGAAGGCATCGGCGAGCTCGAGGCCACCTGCGCCAAGCTGGCCGCGCGCCGGGTCGACGACGAACTGCGCGGCAAGCTCGAAGCGGCGCTGCAGCAATGCCAGGACGCCGCAGTCGAAGGCGGCACCGAGGAATACGGCGCGGCCAACATCGCCTTCCACGACGTCATCTACAACGGCAGCCGCAACCCTTACCTGGCAGACCTGATCCGCAACGCGCGCCGCCAGATCCTGCGCTACCGCATCCGCGACTTCGTCACCAAGGCGCAGATCAACCAGTCGCTGCAGGACCACCGCAAGATCGCCCGCGCCATCGAGGATGGCGACGAGGCACTGTCCGCACAGCTGATGCTGCTGCACGTGCCTTCCGGTTCCACCGGCTTTTCCGAGTTTCTCGCCCGCATCCCCATGCACCTCTTCGAGGCCGAACCAGGCGACGCCTGAGCGGCCTCGCCTGAAGAAAGTCCCTCCATGTCCACAACCCGCCCGCCCCGCTCGATCAACGTCCCCGGCGCCTCGCACAAGGCGCCCATCCCGGCGGCGGCAAGGGTAGGCAACGTGATCTGCACGTCCGCGGTGTCCGGCAAGGACCCGGCCAGCGGCAAGCTGCCGGACGACATCGCCAGCCAGGCGCGCAACACCTTCGCCAACCTGCGCGCGGTGCTGCAGGCCGGCGGCGGCTCGCTGGACGACGTGGTGAAGCTCGCGGTGACGATCAAGGACGAAGCGGTGCGCGAAGCCGTCAATGCCGAATGGCAGGCGGCCTTTCCCGATCCCCAGGACCGGCCGGCGCGGCACATCGTGCTGCACGACCTGCAGCACGGCATGTGGCTGCAGGTCGAGGCCATGGCCGTCCTGCGCTAGCCCGCCACCCCTTCCCAACGGAGACCAAGTCCATGATCATCGATTCGCACGCCCACATCGTCATGCCGCCGGAAAGCTTCCGGTTCATGGCGGAACTGGTGGGCGGCCGCGCCAACCCGAACACATTGCCGAAGATTCCGGAAGCCTCGGTGCGCAAGGTCGCCGAGGAGCTGGTGCACAGCATGGACAAGGTGGGCACCGACGTGCAGTTCATCTCGCCGCGTCCCTACCTGCAGATGCACTCGGTGAAGCCGGGCAAGGTGGCGCAGCTGTGGTCGCGGCACTGCAACGACCTCATCGCGCAGTTCGTGCAGATGTTCCCGGACCGCTTCCGCGGCGTCGCCGGCCTGCCGCAGTACATGGACGAAGCGCTGGAGCTGCGCGCCATCCCCGAGCTGCGCCGTTGCGTCAGCGAATACGGCTTCGTCGGCTGTCTGGTCAACCCGGACCCCACCGAGGGCCTGGGCGATCCGCCCGGCCTGGGCGACCCCTACTGGCATCCGCTGTACCAGGCGATGACCGAACTGGACGTGCCGGGCCTGATCCACTCCGCTGGCAGTTGCAGCGCGCGCGAGTCGTACACGCTGAAGTTCATCAACGAGGAAAGCATCGCCGTCGTCTCGCTGCTGCAGGCGAAGGTGTTCGACACCTTCCCGAACCTGAAGATCGTGGTTGCGCATGCGGGCGGCGCCATCCCCTACCAGATGGGGCGCTTCCGCGCGTGGAACGTGCGCAAGGGCGAGCAGGAGACCTTCGACCAGCAGGTGCGCAAGCTCTATTACGACACCTGCAACTACAGCACCGAAGCCATCGAGCTGCTGTGCAAGGTGGTGGGCACCGAGCGCGTGCTGTTCGGCACCGAGAAGCCCGGCACCGGCAGCGCGCGCGATCCGCTGTCGGGCCGCGACTTCGACGACATGAAGCCGGTGATCGAAGGCATCGAGTGGCTGTCCGCCGCGCAGAAGAAGGACATCTTCGAGTGCAACTGCCGCCGCGTGTACAGCCGCGCGTTCCGCACCGACGAACAGTGCTGAAGGGAGCGTCACCATGGCGATGACCAAGGAGGAGAACGAACTCCTCACGCGCGTCGAGAACGGCGCGCCCATGGGCGAGATGATCCGCCAGCATTACTGGCTGCCGGCGGTGCCCGCGAGCAAGCTGGAGGCCGACGGCGCGCCGGTCCGCGTGCGGCTCCTGGGCAAGAACTACGTCGCCTTCCGCGCCACCGA